>CAXUOA010000001.1:0-11479 GCA_964252625.1 uncultured Acetobacteraceae bacterium
GAAAAAGAAGGCCTTCCTTAGCTTACTACGACCCTGAAATTAGCGGGGCATCCGGAGGAGAGCTGCGTGGTAGATACCATTTCCCCCGCGAATGAGCCTGAAAGGCCGCTGACCGGAGTACGGGTGCTGGACCTGGCGGCAGGCCCGATGGCCGCAATCGCGCGCCATTACGCCGAGCTCGGCGCCGACGTGGTGCGTATCGAGCCCGATGAGGGGGCGGCGGACCGGCAGGACGGCACGGTGTCCGGCGGAATAAGCCTGGATTTCGTGGCTGCCAACTTGGGCAAACGTGCAGCCACGGCGCGGCGGCTGGGCGCGCTGGCGGCGGACGCGGACATCCTGATCGCGCCGGCTGGCTCGCTCGATGTGGCGCCCTTGCGCGCAGGCAACCCGGCGCTGGTCGTGCTTTCGGTGTCCGAGTTTGGCTCGACCGGCCGCTTCGCCGGCTGGAGCGGGTCCGGCCCTGTGTTCCACGCGCTCAGCGGAGAGCTGTCGCGTTCGGGCATCCCAGGGCGCGAACCGCTGCTGCCGCCCGGCGACTTGGCCATCGCGAGTGCCGCCGTCCAGGCGGCCTATGTGGCGCTGGTGGCTTACTGGCAAGCGCTCAGGACCGGACAGGGCGACCATCTGGATTTCTCGATCCTCGACGGCGCGGCTCAGGCGCTCGATCCGGGTTACGGCATCGCCGGGAGTGCGACCGCCGGTGTGCCGGCTAGCGAGTTGCCGCGCGGCCGGCCGGAAGCGCGGTTCATGTATCCGATCCTGCCATGCAAGGACGGCTTCGTCCGCCTCTGCGTGCTGGCGCCCAGGCAATGGCAGGGCATGTTCGCGTGGCTGGGACGGCCGGAGGCTTTTGCCGATCCGTCCTTCGACAAGTTGCAGACGCGCTTCGCCTCCAAGACCCTGCTGCCGGCGATCGCCAGCCTGTTCGCCGGCAAAACCCGCGCCGAGGTGGAGGAGGAAGGCCAGCGTTTCGGCGTGCCCGCGGCGGCCGTGCTCGACCTGGACGAGGCGCTCGGCACCGCGCAGATCACGGCCCGCCGCGCCTTTGTGCCGGTTGAGATCGCACCAGGCGTCAGCGCCCCCTTCCCCGACGGCGTGATCGAGGTGGATGGCGAGCGCATGGGCATCGCCGGGCCTGCGCCCGGCTTGCCGGACGATGCGCTTTCTTGGCGACCGCGTTCGGCCTCGGTACCGTCGGAGGCTGTGGGCGAACGGCCGTTTGCCGGGCTGAGGGTGCTCGATTTCGGCGTGATCGTGGTGGGCGCGGAAGGCGGGCGGCTGCTTGCCGACCAGGGCGCCGACGTCATCAAGGTTGAGAGTTCGGCCTTTCCTGACGGCAGTCGGCAAAGCAGGGTGCCGGGCAGGATCGCGCCGACCTTCGCCACCGGCCATCGCAACAAGCGCAGCCTGGGCATCAACCTGCGCGATCCGCAGGGCAAGGCGTTGCTGCTGGAGCTGGTGCGCCGGTGCGACGTCATTCTATCCAACTTCAAAGGCGGCACGCTGGAGTCGCTCGGGCTCGACTACCGGGCCCTGAAGGAGATCAACCCGCGGATCATCGTGACCGACAGTTCGGCCTTTGGGCCGACGGGACCGTGGTCGCGGCGCATGGGCTACGGACCCCTGGTTCGCGCCTCGGCCGGGTTGACGATGCAATGGCGCTACCCCGGCGAACCGGACAGTTTCTCCGACGCGATCACCGTCTATCCCGACCATGTGGCCGGTCGTATCGGCGTCATCGGGGTGATCGCCCTGCTGATCCGCCGGCAGCGGACAGGACGCGGTGGCCAGGTGAGCATCAGCCAGGCGGAGGTGATGCTCAGCCACATGGCGCCGCGCATCGCCGCAGACGCCTTGATGCGGGCCGGTCACACGGTATCCGCCCAGGCGCCGCAATCGGCTGTGTATGCCTGCGCAGGCGATGACGAATGGTGCGTGGTGACCCTGCGGACCGCCGACGCGCGCGCCGTGTCCATGGTGACGGGCGACGTACCGCTACAGGATTGGTGCGCCGGCACACCTGCGCGGGCGGCAATGGAGGCGTTGCAGGCCGCCGGTGTGGCGGCGGGCGCTTTGTTGCGTGTCTCCGAACTTCCCGAGTTCGACTACTATGTTGGGCGTGGGTTCTTCAGGCAGGCCGAGAACCCACATTTGGCGGATCGCTTCACGGTCGAAGCAGCCCCTGTGCGTTCAGAACGGCTGCCCGATCCGCCGGACAGGCCCGCGCCGCTATTGGGCGAGCACACCGCCGAGGTTCTGCGCGAGTGGCTTCACATGGGCGAGCAGGAGATCAGCGCGCTTATGCAGGCGAAGGTGCTGGAACGATCCGATACGGCTGCGCTCGAAACAGCGTGAGCTGGAACGGAGAAGGCAAGCCAAGACCTTCTTTTTCCTAGTCAAAGAAGCGGCAATCACTGCATTTGGCGCAGCCGGATGTATGAGGAATAGCCCGGCAGGTTTCGGACATTCAGGCTTTGCTTGCTTTCGCGGTGTTCTCGGCTCTCGCAGGCCGTAGTCTGGTCTGACGGCATTTCCCTGCAGCGATGTGGCCGGGCGCCTGACTGATAGTCGGTGTGTTGCGCAGCCGAGCCACCCGCCACCCGCCAGCATGACCTATCGAACTGGGTTGTATAATTCAAACCGCTAGGCTACTCACCTATTAAGCTCGGTAAAATCCGGCGTGGGGAGGACGAAATGAGCCTTAGGGTTCGTTGCTTATCATCATCGGCAATGCTGGTGCTTTGGGCGGGTTTCAGCGTGTCGGCGGTCAGCGCGCAGACACCGGCAAGCGTGGCTCCTTCCCCGCGGGTCAACTCGACCGTGCCTGCCGGACCAGACAAGGCGAAGCCCTACAAAGGTGGGTTGGAGGAGGTCGTCGTGACGGCCCGGCGGCGGTCGGAGAGGTTGCAGAAAGTCCCGGTTTCGGTGACCGCGCTCTCCTCGCGCGACATCAAGGCCCAGGCGATCGAGACGCTTACCGACATTCAGCGGCAGACGCCGAGCCTGACGATCTCCACGAACGTCTCCGATCCATCTTCGGCAACCATCTCCATACGTGGCCAGGTACAGAACGACGTCATTCCGTCGGTAGAACCGTCGGTGGGCATCTATGTCGACGATGTCTATTATGGCCAGACTATAGGGACGACCCTTGCCCACGCGTTCGATCTTAGCGGGATCGAAGTGTTGAAGGGACCGCAGGGTACGCTCTATGGTTTCAACACGACAGGCGGCGCGATCAAGATCGATACGAGCCTGCCTACCGATGGCTACCATGCCAGCCTTCAGGTCGGGTTGGGCGATTATAACCGTCACAACGGCGCAGTCATGGCGAACTTTCCGCTCGTGCCTGGCGTGCTGGATCTGCGCGTTGTGGGACAATACGATTCGCATAGCGGTTATGGTGTCAATACGGTTACCAACACAGGGTTGGAAAACGAGGATTCCGGCAGCTTCCGCGGCGCCCTGAAATTCACACCTACGCCAGATCTGACCGTGATCTGGCGTGGCGAGTACTCGAAATCCGGCGAGAATGGCGGGGTGTACAAACCGCTCTACATCAGCCCCAACAGTGCCGCTGCTCTGGATGCGGCTTTGGAGAAGGATGGATTTGCAGCTTTAGCGGGCGGCCTGCCTGCCGCCTATCTTCTTGGTGAGAAGCTATATGACCAACAGGTGGGCGGAGACTTGTTCACGGTCGCCTACAACACACCGACATCAAATAACGCGCTCATTTTCGGGTCCTCACTAAACGTCGCCTATGACTTTGATGGTTTGACCCTGAAATCTATCACCGCCTACCGGCAAACCCAAGTGAACGATCAACTCGATCTGGATGGCTCGAGCTTTGGCTTCCTGGAGACCGCCCAGCAGGACGGTCAAAAGCAGGTCACGCAGGAGTTCCAGGTTCTCGGCGATGGTTTGGACAGCAAGCTGAAATATCAAGCCGGTGTATTCTATCTATACAGAACCGCCCTATACACCTCCAACTCGAACGACCTTCTCGGCTTGGCCGCCCTGGGTGCGGTGCAGAACCCCGCTTACGCAACGAGCACCTACGACAAGAGTACGCCGTCTGTTTACGGCCAGGCGGAATATGCGATTACGCCCAGGATCAATCTCACGGCCGGTCTTCGTTATACGGAGGAGAGCGATACGCTGGGTAACTCATCCTATAACGGCGGCACCAGCTTGACCGGCAAGGCGACCTGCAACGTGCCGCCGCAATACAACGTCAACGGATCCTGTCACGTCACGGAAAGCAATTCGGATCGCAATCTGTCGTATACGTTCGGCATTGACTACACGCCGGTCAACGACGTTTTCCTCTACGCAAAGACGAGCCGCGGCTTCAAGTCCGGCGGCATCAACCTCCGTGTCTCCGCAGCACCGGCCTCTCTGACCACGTTCCTGCCGGAGACCGTCGAAGACTACGAGGGCGGCGTGAAATCCACTCTCCTGAACAACCACTTGCGGCTGAACGCGGCCGTCTACCATTCAAATTATTCGAATTACCAGGCTAGCGTCATAGAATCCGACAATGGCGCCCTGTACACGGTCGTGCAGAACGCGAGGTCTGCGGAGATCAATGGCGTGGAGCTCGAAGGAACTGCGGTCCCCATCGACAATCTATCGTTCCATGCCACCGCAGCATGGACCGACCCGCACTACGACAATTTCTACGTCAACAACGGCGTTGAGACGGTGAACGAGGAGTTCCGTAACTTCCTGCAGACACCCCGTTGGACGGCATCGCTGACCGGGAGCTATGCCATTCCAACAGCATATGGACTTGGGCGGATCTCAATTGATTACTCATATCGTGGCGACGCAGACCTGGAGCCCAGTGACACTCCTGGCGTGGCAGGTCCTGGCACACCGGGAACGCCCACTTCCTTGCGTATCCAACGTGATTTCAGCCTGGTCAATGCTGAGGCACAGTTCCACGTGGACGCCTATAATGTTGACATCTTGATCTACGGAAAAAACATTCTCAATCGCCACTACCTCGAAGGTGAGCTAGGCGTTGTGAGCGCCGGACTTGGCACGGCGGTCGGAATACCGGGCGCTCCGTCGACCTTCGGCATCGACCTGACTAAGAACTTCTGAGGCGTAGGTCTTCCTCACCTCCCTATTGGGTGAGGGGGCCGGGCCTTCTTGCGTGCCGGAAGCCTTCAATCAAGGTGATTAGGTCGTACACGCAAGTGCAAGCACCTCGGTCCGGCTCGTTGGGCAAAACGTCTCGGTAATTTAGCGCACCTCTCTCGTATTGTGGGAGCGCAGGCATAAGCGAAGCCGCCGCTTCGCCTTGGATGGCAGGGCAGTCTTGCCGCGGCCAAGCAACAGCCCGGCCGCAAGAGAGAACCCCCGTCAGAGCCTGATTTGCTGCCCGTCATCCACCGCCAATATCTGCCCGCGCACGTAGCTCGCCGCGTCCGACAGCAGGAACAAGCCGGCGCGCGCGATCTCCTCCGGCTCCGCGACCCGATCGGTCGGCCGTCCTCCCGCCTGGCCCCATTGCGCCATCTGTTCCACGCTCATCAGCGGCTTCATGCCTTCGGTGTTCACGGTGCCCGGTGCAATCGCGTTCACGCGTATGTTGTAGGCCGCCAGCTCGTGCGCCAGGTTCACCGTCAACCCGTTCACCAGAACCTTGGCCACCGAATAAAGTCCGCTCGGCTGATAGGCGCCAATCGAGCTGACGTTCACGATCGCTCCCTTGCCCGCTTCGCGCATGAACGGCACCACGGCGCGCGCCATCCACAACATCCCGTGGCCCATGATGTTAATGATGCGCAGGTAGGTTTCCGCATCTACATCGATCAGGGAGCGATGCGCGGCGGCGCTCAGCAGGCCCGCGTTGTTGATCAGGTAATCAACGCTGCCGAAGCGCGCCTTTGCCGCCGCCGCGCACGCATCGGCTGCCTCACGCGAACCGACATCGGTGTGCGTGAACATCATTTTCCCGTCGCCGCCGAGCGCCTTGATCGTCTCCTCGGCGGCTTGTGCATTCACGTCGGCAATGCAGACATTCGCACCCGTCTCCGAAAGCAGCCTGGCATATTGGCGGCCCATTCCCTGGGCGCCGCCGGTGACGATAGCTGTCTTGCCTTTAAATTCTGCGAACATGTCGATCTCTTTCTCAGGCGATGGCCACGGTCTTGTAGCGCAGGAACTCGTCGACGCCCGCACGGCCGCCTTCCTTGCCGTAGCCGCTGAGGCCCAATCCGCCGAATGGCGTGTGCGGATTTATCTGCACGGCACCGTTTACGTACACGCCGCCGGCTCTCAGCCGCTCCGCCAGGCGATGCACACGGCGCACGTCGCTGGACTGTATGTAGGCAGCCAGCCCGTATTCGGAGTTGTTCGCCATCGCCACGGCCTCATCCTCGTCTCGGAATTTGGAGACGATCAGGACCGGGCCGAATATTTCCTTCTGCGCGATCTCGCTGTCCGGATCGACATCGGTGATGATCGTGGGCTCGATGAAGTTCTTGCCTTCCAGCGCTCCGCCAGGACGGCCGCCGCCCAAGACAATCTGGCCGCTGCCGGTTTCTGCCACGCGCGCCAGCATGCCGAAGACGCGCTCGCAGGCAGCCTTGCTGATCAGCGGCCCGACTGCCACGCCCTCCTCGAAGGGGTTGCCAACCCTGTAGCTTTTCGCAATCGCGATCAGCTTTTCCACCACTTCGGCATGGATGCTTTCGTGCACGAGCAGCCGGGTCGGCAAGGCGCAGCCCTGGCCTGCCAGGATGCCGATACTCCATTGGACGGCGCGCTGGCAGGCCGCGTCGATATCGGCATCGGGAAACACGAGGCTCGCGGATTTCCCGCCAAGTTCCAGCACCGCTGGCTTGAGCTGCTCGGCACAGGCCAGCAAGATGTGGCGCGCGGCGACCGGTCCGCCGGTGAAGCTGATCTTCTCGACTTTCGTGTGCCGGACGAGGGCTTCGCCCGCCTCGATGCCGCCGGGAACGATGCTCAGCACGCCGGGCGGGATGCCAGCCTCGCGCGCCAGCCGCGCAAACAGATCCGGCGCGAAAGGTGTGATCTCGGCCGGCTTGACCACCACGCAATTGCCGGCGGCCAGCGCAGGCCCCACCTTCATGCCGAGCGAGATCAGCGGCCCGTTCCAGGTGATGATGATGCCAACGACACCGATCGGTTCGGCCACGGTGTAAGCAAACTCGTTGCGTGTGTCGAACGTGGAGAGCAGCTGGCCGTCCAGCTTATCGGCCCAGCCGGCGTAGTAGGCCGTCCATTCGGCCGCAATCATGGCGCCGCCGAGGCCCAGCATAAGCGGCGTGCCGCCGTCCAGCGCAGCAAGATGGGCAAATTCCTGGGCGTGTTCGCGTATCAGCCCTGCCAGCTTGAACAACATCTCCCGCCTGGCTTCCGGCTTGGTGCGGCGCCAGCCTTCGAACGCGTCGCATGCCATTTGCACGGCGCGGTCCATCTCGGCCTTGCCCGCGAGCGGAATGCGCGCCTGCACTTCACCGGTCCAGGGATGCAGATGCTCGTAGGTGCCGCCGGATCCCTCGCTTACATCCTCGTGGCCGATGCGCAGCATAACCGGCTGTGGCGTCTTCTGTACGTAACTCATCTTCAGTTCCTCCTTGCGGATCGCTTCTTCAGGCGATCTCTATCATTTCAAAATCGGACTTCGAGACTCCGCAATCGGGGCATGTCCAATCATCCGGCACATCGGCCCAGCGTGTGCCAGGTGCAATACCGTCCGCCGGCCAACCTACAGCTTCATCGTAGGCGTATCCACAGAAGAAACATTGCCATCGCTTATAGGCGGGTTCAGGCGGCACTGGCCGGCACGCCTTTATTCACTGCGTTTGCCCACACAAGCGGTAGGGACGTCAAGGTCGCGACGCTGCGCGCGCTGACATGGATGGCGGCACCCGGCTTGACCTGGAAGTCAGGTATACGCTTCAGCCACTCCTCCAGGAACACACGCAGTTCCGCCCGCGCCAACATGGCGCCCAGGCAGCGATGCGCGCCACCACCGAATGTCGCGTGCATCGGCCGCGCGCGGTTGAAATCCACGGTTTCCGGATCGTGGAACTTGCGCGCGTCCAATCCGGCCAGCGGCGTCGGGGCCGCGACCATATCGCCGACCTTCATGGTCACGCCGTCGATCTCGACGTCTCGCACCACCTCGCGTGCGAGAACGGCGATAGGGAAGCGCCGCAGCAACTCCTCCAGCGCGTTCGGGATGAGCGCCGGTTGCTCGATCAGCGCGCGGCGATGCCCTGGGTGCTCCGCCAGGAAACGGGCGAAGAAGCCGAGCATGGAGGCCACCGTGTCCAGCCCGGCCAGCAACAACAGCATGATCATGCCGGTAAGCGTCGCATCGTCGAGCAATTCGCCGTCTATGCGGGCCTGTGCCAGGGAACTGATGAGGTCATCACCCGGTTCTGCCCGGCGCTCGCCCAGTTTCTGCATGCCATATCCGGCAAGCTGCATCGCCGCCTGACCACGCTCGGCCACGGATTCGCTGCGCAACATGATTTCCGCAATGCCGGTCAAAAGCGGACGGTCGCTCTCAGGCAGGTCGACAAGCTGCATGAAGATGGCGATCGGCAGATGTTGGGCGAAGTCGGCCACGAACTCGCACTCGCCCTTGTCCTTGAACCCATCGATCAATTCGATCGCAAGCGTACGGGCGCGCTCGGCCAGCGGCATCACGGCGCGCGGTGACATGGCATGGGCGATAAGCAGCTGATACTTCTTGTGATCGGGCGGGTCGATCTGCAGTGGCATCAGTTTCGGCATGCCCTCAGGCTGCCGAGGCACCGTGATGTGGTTGGAAGAGAAGTTTTCCGACTGGCTGAGCATGCGGTCGATGACGTCGGCGCGGGTGAGCATCCAGTGGCCGCCATTATGCGGCGTCCAGACTACGGCAGGCGCCGTGTCGGCAAAGGCCTTCAGCCCGAGCTGGTACTCGCCGTCCGGCGCCGAGAAGTTGTAGATGTCGAAGTCGACCACCCTGTCATCGGGCACGTGGGATGGCTTCTCGACCGATGTGTCCTGCCTCATTTCGTGTGGTCCGCTGACGTGCGCGCCGGATCCGCCAGAGCACTGCGAAGAAACCTTGCTACGATGGCACCTCGGGTGCCGTCCGCGTCGCAGTCGGTAACCTGCATGACGAGCCCCAGGGTCAGGGCCCGCAGGGTCCGCGCCAGTGTGGACAGATCGCCCGGCACGGGCCGGCCCGCTTTGGCAAACAGAAGCTGCAACATCGCCTCGACGATGCGCAGCAGGCGCTCGCTCTGCTCCCGATGTAGCACGCGAAATTTCGGATTGCGGGCCGCCTCGAGCTGGAATTCCACCTGCAGCAAGGCGAAATCCGTCCGCGCGGCATAGCAATCGAAACGCGCCGCCAGATCATCCATGATCCGTTCCAGATCGGACGCCTGCTCGATCAGTCCGGTCCAGACGGCCACTTCGGCCGTATTACTTTCATGCACCAGCTCCAGAAGCAGGTCCCATTTGCCGGCATAGTTGGCGTAGAACGCGCCGCGCGAGAAGCCGGCATTACCGGCAATGCGGTCGATGGAGGCTGCGGCGACGCCACGCCGGGCAAACTCCCCGACCGCGGCACCGCGCAGGCGAATCTTCGTCGATATCCGGCTCTGTTCACGGCTAACGCGGGGCATCGATCACCTCAGATACAACACTGTATCTGGACGCAAGCCGGGATGCAACACGTAGGTAGATGAGTTGCAGCCTGCACGCGGCGCCATTGCTTTCCCGCGGATAAGGGATAGGCCGCCATGTCAGCAAGGCAGATAAGTCGCTATGGGTGAAGACACCTCATGGAGCAGGCGCATGTTTCAGACAATCCGTTACGAGCTGGCCGATCGCATCGCCACCATCACGCTACACCGGCCGGAAAAGCTGAACGCGTTCACGGCGCAGATGATGGGGGAGATGATCGAGGCATTCGACCTCGCCGACGCCGACGACAACGTGCACGCTGTGATCGTGACCGGCGCCGGACGCGCCTTCTGCGCCGGCGCGGATTTGTCGGCTGGCACGGCCACGTTCGACTACGACAAGCGCGACGCCGGCGACTCTCCGGTGCGTGCGGATGGCAGCATCGATTACGCGCATGAGGCGGTGCGCGACAACGCCGGCAAACTGACCTTGCGGATTTTCCGTTGCCTCAAGCCGGTAATCGGCGCCATCAACGGTCCCTCGGTGGGCGTGGGCGCCACCATGCAACTGGCCATGGATTTGCGTCTCGCCTCCGAGACCGCCCGGTTCGGCTTCGTGTTCCCGCGCCGGGGCCTGGTGCCCGAAGGTGCAGCCGCCTGGTTCCTGCCCCGTATTGTCGGCATTGCCCGGGCGCTGGAATGGAGCATGAGCGGCCGGATATTCGACGCGCAAGAAGCGCTGGCAGGCGGCCTGGTACGCTCGCTGCACAGCCCCGACAGCCTGGCCGGCGCGGCGCGCGCCTTGGCCACGGAGATGACGTCGCACTCGGCGCCTGTCTCGGTCGCGCTTACGCGGCAGATGATGTGGCGCGGGCTCGGCATGGCGCACCCGATGGAGGCACACAGGATCGATAGCCGCGCGATCTATAGCCGGGGTTCGACGCCTGACGTGGCAGAGGGCGTGCAGAGCTTCCTCGACAAACGGGCTCCGGTCTTTCCGAACACCGTAAGCGGGGACATGCCCGATTTTTTCCCGTGGTGGGAGGAACCGACCTACAGCTAGATTTCAGCGGGGAACGCCGATCGCGTGCTTGTCAGACCGGCGGCTTCCCGAATGGCGGCCCGATACGGAACACGCCGCTGCAACGCAGGATGGTTTTGTCATCAACGGTCAGCATGCCCTGCGCGAACACCATGCGTTTGGTGCGGCTGAGCAGCTGGGCGCGTCCCTCGACCCAGGCGCCGAGCGACGCCGGGCCCATGAAGTCGAGCGACATGCTGACGGTGAGGAGGAAGTTGTCGTCGAGTTGCGCGGCCGCGCGTGCCCCGAGCGGCATGATCATGTCCGCCATTGTGGCGAGCCAGCCACCGTGACAGATGCCCATCGGGTTGCAGTGCCTTGCCTGCACCCTGAAGCCGAATACCAGGGCATCGGCGTCCCGCCGAAAGCAGATGGGGCCGTTCAGCGCGATGTATTCGCCACCCGACTTGATTGGCCTGAAACCGGCCGGAATCAGGTCTGCAGGCTCGGCGGTCATGCCTGCCATATTCCGGTTGCCAGCCGATGCAGCATCGGAGTCACGCGCCGTGCCATAGGGCTTGCCCGCCCTCCAGAACGATATCACCCGCTGTGCCGACCGGCTCTGCGGCACCATCCGTCAGTAACCCGATCCCGCCAGCATCCGATGCCGGAACCTTGGCCAGCGTGCGGCCGCCGGAAGGCGTTCGGGCGACGACCACACCGAACTGTACGCTGCTATCGCGCTCGTAGAATACCGTGTAGGTCTCGATCGTGGCGGGGCCGCTGT
>CAXUOA010000001.1:11489-28238 GCA_964252625.1 uncultured Acetobacteraceae bacterium
GTGCTTAGCCGCGCGCTGCGTCCGCCTCCGCCTGGAAATCGAAGCGGGCGGGCGGCAGGGCAGAGACGGCGGGCGCGCGGCTAAGCACGATGCTGTGATTGTTCGTGGCAAACCCGCCATTGCCGAACAGCAAACCGTATTGCCCGCCAGCACGCAGCTTGCCGACCATGCCGGCCACGGCATGGCTCATGTAGTTGCCGATCGGGCCGCCGCCAAAGGTCAGGCCGCCAAACACGGTGGCTGGCCTGTCGAGTGGCCAGCCGATCACGCGGCGTGCCATCTTCGGCACGCAGGGAAAGCAGCTGTACAGCTCGGCAAAATCGAGTTCGGCGGCGCTAAGGCCGTTCAGCGCCAGCGCGCGCCGCAGCGACACGGTCATGCCGGCGGAATGATCGTAACCGTCGCGCGCCAGAAAATCCGCCGGCTCGTGGGCCGCCGCGCCGCGCCCGACATAGACCAGCCTGTCCTCAGCAATCCCGCGGGCTCGCGCCAAAGCGAGGCTGGTGACCAGGAAACCTGCCCCCTGGTTGACCGAGCTGTTAGCCACCATCAGCTTGGTGTACGGAAAGGCGATCGGCCGGTTGTCCGACGAGGCGGTCCGTATCGTCGCGGCGCTGACCGGCTCGCGTATCCAGGCGCCATCATTTGCCGCGGCCTCCTGCGAGAGCCGCGACCAAATCTCCGCGGTCTCCGCCTGGCCCTGTGCCAGGGTTTGCCCGTACGAGGCGCGGGCGGCATTCTCGTACAGCGGATAGACGTCCACGGGTGCGACAAGACCGTAGCGTTGCCGGTAGGACGGCGCGCGGCGCTCGGAGGCCGCGCGAGACGCATTGTGCGCCGAGGGCGCGTTGCCCGACGCAGAAGCGGCCCGGCCCGCGGCCGTGCGCAATGCCTCGCCGCCGACCACGGCGGCCACGCCGATCTCTCCGGCCGCGACTCGGTTCGCCGCTTCGTTCAGCAGCAGGATGGGGCTGTCGCCGCTCGGATAGGCCGTCTGGCTGCATAGCTTCGGCCGCGCACCGAGCGCTTCCGCAAGCGGCGCCGAGATGCGTCCGAGCTGGCGAAACGAGATCTGATCGACGACGGCGAGCGAATCCAGCTTCGGCAGCCAGCCGCCACCGCCGTCCTCGTCAGCGGCGCGCAAGGCGGCCAGCATCAGCCCTATCGGGTCCAGCCCGCTTGCGGGGTCCGCGGGCCGGTCGTTGACCTGGCCCACGCCCACGATGACGGCGGTCCTGTCCGCGTCCATCGTGGCTAGCGGCCGGTCCATTGCGGCACACGCTTTTCGGCAAACGCGCGCGGTCCCTCGCGTGCGTCCTCGGAGCGCATCAGCGCCGCCCCTTCGGCTTGGCTTAACGCCCATTTCTCGGTTTCGGACTGCACTACGCCGTCGACAATGCCGAGCGCGATGCGCTTGCTCGCCTGCACGCCAAGCGGCGCGTTGACCGTGATGCGCCTCGCCAATTCCAGGGCCGCCTCCAGCACGCGCGCTTGTGGAACCACTTGATTCACCAGGCCCAAGGCCAGCGCACGCGCCGCGGTGATCGGCTCGCCTGTCAGCAGCAGCTCCATGGCGATCTTGCGCGGCAGCTGCGCGGCCACCCGGAAGGCGCCGCCGCCGCCGGCATAGATGCCTCGCTTGACCTCCGGCAGGCCAAAACTGGCCGTCTCCGACGCGACCGCTAGGTCGCTGGCCAGCAAAAGCTCGGTGCCGCCGCCCAAAGCCAGGCCGTTGACCGCGGCGATGGTGGGTTTGCTGATTGGATGCGCGCAGTAGCCGGCGAAGCCCCAGCCGCGCTGCAGCGGATCTTTCGGCGATAGGCTCTCGCCACGCGCCACCGCTTTGAGGTCCGCGCCGGTGCAAAACGCCTGCGCGCCGGCGCCGGTCAGGATGACCGCACGCACGTCACGATCCCGCTCGGCCTCCTCAAGCGCCTCGCCCACGCAAAGATGGGTGGCGAGGTTGACGGCGTTGCGCGCTTCCGGGCGGTTAAGGGTGATTATCATCACGTGACCGTCGCGCGTCACCAGGACTGGATCCGGGGCCGGCTGATCGCTCATCCCAATTGTCTCCGCTCGTGTGTGGCAATGGCAGACCGGCCGCTTCTGACGTGCGCTTTGCTCTGGTGGGCGGTTGCAAGCGGAACAGGTTACCTGGTTGGCTCAGCCGAGGACCCGAACGTGGCGAGCTTGGACGTGCGCCGATGCGTTCATAATTGCGAGATCAAGCCGTGGTAACTTACTCGGTTAGATATGTTTATGATGCCCCGCAAACATGGGGATTGCGGCGCCCGATCGCCGAAGCGGCTAGTCGAACACGTTGATCAGATCGGTTTCCCGCGCCTTCGGAACCCAGGAGGCATTCGCGTTGACGATGTGCAGGCGCCAATGCGACTCCGCACGTTCGCCCTGCCCTTTTTCGACCAGATCGATCAGCTTTTCGAACGAGCGTATGCCCCACAGGCACCGCCGCCGTTGTTCCTCCTGTGGCAGAGGGTTCACTTCGAAGAAACGCACCTGGTGGCGCGCGACGACTTCCTGCAGCAATCGCGTGACGAACAGCAGCGTGCGTATGCCGCTGACTTCGACGAGAAGGCTGTGGAATGCCGCGAGCGCGATCATGAAATCGATGTAGCGCTCCTCGTCCACCATGATACGCAGTTCCTCGGTCTTCGCGCGCAGCCGCGTCGTCGCATCCGCCGGCCGGTGTTCGGCGAGGCGCCTTGCCACATAGGGTTCAATGGCCAGGCGGGCTTCGTAGATGTCGGCCACAGTCGTTCCCTGCGCTTGCAGGACGAAACCGGCGTAGCGCGATGCTGTCTCCACCTTCGGCTGGTGCACCTTGGCGCCGCTGCGCGAGCCGCGTAACACGCTGATCAGGTTTTCGGCTTCGAGGATGCGGAAGGCTTCCCGCAGCGTTGGCCGCGAGATACCCAGCGAGGCTAGCAGCTGCCCTTCCGGCGGCAGGAAGTCACCTTCCCGCAACTCACCGCGGATGATGCGTTTGCGGATGCGGTCGGCGACTACCTCTGCTGTTTTCGGCAAACGAAGCGGCACACGCGCGGGAGGCTCCTCGCGCCGCGCCTGCGGTAAGGACCCGATGTTCTCGTCCGGCTCACCCGACAGGTCACTATATTCGTTCAGGGGGGAGGTTCCAGATTGCAGCCATCCCATAACTGGCGGTTGCTTCTGTTTTCGACTTTCCGGCGCGCGGACGCAAGGCTTACGACAGTGGCTGGCGCCACGGCGGGCCCATTCATTCAGGCCAGAAAGCGCCGAGCGGTCCAGTTCCACGCGCAGCGAGCGTGTCGGCGGAGTTCCTCACTCATCCGCGAAGACGGGCATGCGTTTCTCGCGGCTGGCGGCGATGGTCTCGGCATGGCCGGGCGAGGCGAGAAGCGCCTCCTGCTCGACCGATTCGGCGATCAATATGGCGGCGTCGCTCGCATCCGCAGACAGATTCAGCAGCCGTTTCGCAGCCTTGATGGCCGCCGGGCTGGCGGCGGCGACCACCTGCGCCATTGCCATCGCGTCGGCCAGTGGATCGGCGGCCACGCGCGTGACCACACCAAGCCGGCCCGCCTCCTCGCCGTCGAACACGCGTGCGGTGAACACCAGTTCGCGTGCCACGTCGTCGCGCACCAGACCACGCAGCAGTGCCATGCCCGCGACGTCAGGCGCCAGGCCCCAACGCGCCTCCATTACGGAAAGCTTCGTGTCGGGTGCGGCAATCCGGATGTCCGCGCCGAGCATGATCTGCAGGCCGCCACCCAGCGCGAAGCCGTGCACCGCTGCAATGACCGGAACGGGTAGCGTGCGCCACCCCCATGCGGCCTGCTGGAAGATGTTGGCGATGCCGTGGGTGCGCGGGCGCAGGTCGCGCAAGGCCGGACTGGTGGACAACGTCTCCAGATCCACGCCCACGCAAAAGCCGCGCCCCTGACCGGAAAGGACAACGCAGCGGACGCTTCTGTCCTTGGCCAATCGTTCGATTGCCTGGGCCAAAGCTTCGAACATGGCCGAGTCCAGGGCGTTGATCTTCTCAGGCCTTGCCAGGCGCACATCTGCTACGCCTTCTTGCACGCTGATTACTACGCGGTCTTGCATTTCGGCCTTGTTTAAGACAGGAAGGAAGGTCTTCTTTTTCGAGAAAAAGAAGCAAAAAGCTTTTGCGCCGCTGTCGCGGAACGTTGAAGTGTGCGTGAAGGTGGGAGACTACATGCCTCGGGCGATCATTACCTTCATGATTTCGCTTGATCCGCCGTAGATGCGCTGGATGCGAGAATTGCGGAACATGTGGGCGATCGGGTAGTCGTTGATGTAGCCGTAACCGCCATGCAGCTGCAGGCAGTCATCGACGATCTGCCACTCCGTCTCCGTCACCCATAGTTTGGCGATCGCGGACGTGTCGCTGTCCAGCGTGCCGTCGAGCACGCGGCGTATGCAGTCGTTGACGAACACTTTCGCCACCGTGGCCTTCGCCTTGGCCTCGGCCAGCTTGAACTGGGTGTTCTGGAATTCGAATACCGTCTGGCCAAAAGCCGGCCGGCTCTTGACGTATTCCAGCGTGGTCTCCAGCGCCCGCTCCATGGTGACCACGCCGCCGATCGCCATCAGCAGCCGCTCGCGCGGCAGCTCGGCCATCAGCTGGGAGAACCCCTTTCCCTCGACTGGGCCGAGAAGGTTTTGCGCCGGCACCCATACGTCGTCAAAGAACAGCTCCGAGGTGTCCTGAGCCTCGTTGCCAATCTTATCGAGCGTCTTGCCGCGGCGGAAGCCCTCCGCGTCGTCTGTCTCCACGATCAGCAGCGAGACGCCGCGCGCGCCGGCCGACGGATCGGTTTTGGCGACGACGACGATGAAGTTGGCGATCTGGCCATTGGAGATGAAGGTCTTGGAGCCATTGATGCGGTAGCCGTTGCCGTCCCGCAGCGCCGTCGTGCGTATCGCCTTCAGGTCGGAGCCCGCGCCCGGCTCACTCATCGCAATGGCAGAGACCAGTTCGCCCGAACACAGGCGCGGCAGCCAGCGCTCCCTTTGCTCCTCCGTTCCATGCAGCAGGACGTAGGGCATGACGATGACGTTGTGCAATTGCAGCGCAAAACCTTCCACGGCATTGCGCGCCAGCTGCTCGACCAGGACGATGTCGTGCCGGAAATCACCGCCGGCGCCGCCATATTGTTCCGGCACACTGACCCCGAGAAAGCCCATCTCGCCGGCCTTGTGCCAGATCTCGCGGTCGACCTGACCGTTCTCGCGCCATTTTGCGACGCGCGCCGGGGGTGCCTCCCGCTTGAAGAAGCGGGCGGCGGAGTCGGCGAACATCCGGATGTCCGGATCCTGCATGAAATCGGGATCGGGGACGTTCAACACAGACATGCGAATGGCCTTTCCGCGGTCCTCAGATGGACCGGCTGACAACTTCTTTCATGATCTCGCTGGTGCCGCCGAAGATGCGTGTCACCCGCGCGTCACGCCACAGCCGGGCCACCGCATATTCGTTCATGTAGCCGGCACCGCCATGCAACTGCAGCGCCGCGTCGATCACGCGTCCCTGCATTTCCGTGTGCCACAGTTTCGCGGCAGACGCCTCCGCCGTGGTCAGCTTGCCCTGCATGTGCCGGATCAGTGCCCAATCCAGATGCGCCCAGCCGACCTGCAGCTGCGTCTTGATGTCGGCCAACGTAAACTTGGTGTTCTGGAAATCGAACACCGTCTTGCCAAAGGCACGGCGATCCTTGGTGAATGCCACCGCCTCGTCGAACGCGCGCTGCGCCGCCGCCTGAGCGGAGATCGCGATGGACAGGCGCTCCTGCGGTAGCTGGCTCATCAGGTAGATGAACCCCTTGTTTTCCTCGCCCAGGCAGTTCGTCATCGGTACGCGCACGTCCTGGAAAAACAGCTCGGACGTATCGGCCGAGTGCTGCCCGATCTTGTCCAGGTTGCGGCCGCGCGCGAAGCCTTCGGTGTCGCTCTCGACCAGGATCAGCGACGTGCCCTTGGCCCCCAGATCGGGGTCCGTCTTGGCAACCACGATGACCAGGTCGGCGAGTTGCCCGTTGGTGATGTAGGTCTTGGAGCCGTTGATGACGTAGTGGTTGCCGTCGCGCTTCGCGGTCGTGCGTATCCCCTGCAGGTCGGAGCCGGCGCCTGGTTCGGTCATGGCGATGGCGGTGATCACCTCGCCGGTGACCATCTTCGGCAGGTATTTCTCACGCTGCTCCGGCGAGCCGTATTTCTCGATGTATTCGGCGACGATGTCGGATTGCAGCGTGATGCCGGCGGACGATCCGGCGTAGGCAAGCTCCTCGGCGACGACCGAATTGTAACCGAAATCGAGGCCGAGCCCGCCGTTTTCCTCCTTCACCGTCGGGCACAGCAACCCGGCCTCGCCGCAGGCCAGCCAGAACGGCCGGTCCACCTTGCCTTCAGTCTCGAAACGCTCAAGGTTCGGCGACAGCGCGCGGTCGAAGACCTTGCGCACCGTTTCGCGGAACATCTCGTGTTCACGGTCGTAAGAATTGCGGCTGGCCGTATCGAGCATGGCGGTCCCTCTTTAAAGCTTGTTGAACGGCACGGTCTTGTCGTTCCGCATCTCGCCAGGCATGCCAAGCACGCGTTCCGATATCTGGTTGCGCAGCACCTCGTCCGCACCGCCCGCCACGCGCAGGGCGGTGGACCAGATGTAGTCATACATGATCCGCGCGGTCACCGTGTCCTCCGGCTCGTGCGCTATACCGGCCATTTCGCGCATTTCCAGTGCCAGGCCGGACATCTTCTGGTAGCGGTTGGTGTAGGCGAGCTTTATGATCGAGGCGGACGCGCCAGGGTTCTCGCCGCGCGACACCATGGTGCGCAGACGCGCCTGGAAGTGCCGCTCGGCCTGTTCCTCCGCCAGCGCGCAAGCCAGCTTCAACCGCGTGGCGGAGCTATCCAGCGCGGTCCCGCCATCGCGCGGCGTATCGGCGGCATACTGGATGAGCTCGGCGATGCCGCCATCCTTGCCCTCGCCGCCCTGGTTCAGCCGCTCGCCCATGAGCACCGTCATGGCGCAGGCCCAGCCTTCGCCTACCGCGCCCACGCGGCAGGTGTCGGGGATGCGCACATCGGTCAGGAACGTCTCGTTGAAGTCGGCAGCGCCCGAAATCTGGCGTATCGGCCGCACCAGGATGCCCGGCGTCCTCATGTCCACCACGAAGAAGGTCAGGCCCTTGTGCTTGGGCACTGTCGGATCCGTGCGTACGAGCAGGATTCCCCAATCCGCCTGATGCGCCCAGCTGGACCAGACCTTCTGGCCACCCACCACCCAATCGCCGCCATCCTGCACTGCGCGGGTGCGTATGCCGGCCAGGTCGGAACCAGCACCCGGTTCGGAGAATAGCTGGCACCAGGTGAGTTCGCCGCGCAACGTGGGTGCCGCGAACCTGGCGATCTGCTCCGGCGTGCCGTGCTTGCTGATGACCGGCAGCGCCATGCCGAGGCCGATGCCGAGATAGGCCCCCTTCGGCACGCGGTAGCGCCCCTCCTCCTCGCCGAACACGGTTGCCTGCGCGATGGTGCCGCCGCTGCCGCCCAGCGCCTGCGGCAGCAGGATGCCGGCGTAACCACCGGCGAAAAGCTGCTTCTGCCATAGCCGGCCGCGCCGTACCTCTTCCGATTCGTCCAGCCGGACGGCTTCCTCCAGCTCGTGCGCGGGGGCGTTCTGCGCCAGCCAGGCGCGCGCCGCCTCCCTGTACTCGGCTTCCTCGGCGTTGTCGTTGAAATCCATGTCAGACAGCCCTCGCCTGTTCGCGCTTTTCGGCAGCCTGGGAGCCCGGCACGTGCGCAATCAGCCGATCCGCCCAGCGTTCCCGTCCCCCCAAGCTCAGCGCCAGGGTGCGTTCGCGCCGGTAATAGAAATGGCAGTTCGCGTCGAAAGTATAACCTATGCCGCCATGGACCTGGATGTTTTCGCGGGCCGCCCGCTCGAACGCGTCGATCGCCATCAGTCTGGCGGACGCGGCAGCCTCCGGAAGCTCCTCCGTGCCGTTCGCTGCCGCCCAGCCGGCGAAATAGGCACTGGAGCGCGCCAGCTCGATGCCGACCAGGACGTCCGCCAGCTTGTGCTTGATCGCCTGATACCCGGCCAGCGGCCGGCCGAAGATCTGCCGGTCCATCGCGTAATCACGGGCCATATACAGGCAAGCTTCCGACCCGCCGACCGCCTCGAACGCTGCCTGCACCGCCGCCCTGTCCATTAGCAGAGGCAGCACGCGCTCGGCAGGCGCGCCGGTCAGCAGCTCGGCCGGCGCGTCCTCGAAACGCAACGTGTAATGCGCGCGCAACTGGTCGAAGCTCGCCAGCTTCACGCGCTGCACGCCAGGCGCGTCCAACCGCACCACCGCCAGAGCGAGCGCGCCTGCCGACTTGGCCAGCACCACCGCCAGCCCGGCTACCCCAGCGTCGGCCACCGGCGTCTTGGCACCGTTCAGCCGGCCGCCCGCGACGGACGCCTGCACCGCGCCGGCCGACCAGCCCGCGGCACCCTCGGCATAGGCGAAGGTCGCCACGGTCTCGCCTGACGCCAGGCCTGGCAGGTATGCCGCCTTCTGCGCCTCGCTGCCGGCCAGGCGGATGGCGTCGGCCGCGAGCACCACGGATGAGAAGAACGGCACCGCCGCATTCGCCCGGCCGAGTTCCTCGCTGATCACGCCCATGTCCAGCTCGCTCATGCCGAGCCCGCCATGCGCTTCGGGGATGATCACGCCGGGAAAACCCATCTCGGCCAGTTCGCGCCAGAGCGGCTCATCCCACTCGTCCCCGTTGTCGATCAGGGCGCGGAGGCGTTGTGGCGTGGAGCGTTTGGTGAGCAGTCCGCGTGCCTGTTCGGCGAGGAGCTTCTGTTCGTCGGAGAGATCGAAATTCATCGAGGACCGCCGGAATAGGGAAGGAAGCAAGGCCTTCTTTTTTGAAAAAAAGAAGCAAAAAACTTTTGTTCCTGTCGGTGGCAATGAGGCTTGCGCCGGTTCTGCAACGGCGCATGCTGGCAGGAGCGGGCGAGGCCGTGGTGCAGGCGGGGAAGCAAAAGTTTTTTGGTTCTTTTTTTCAAAAAAGAACTGCTTGCTTCCTGCCTCTCACCTGGGCGGCATACGGATAGCGCCATCCAGCCGTACCGCTTGCCCGTTGAAATACCCGTTGCGCACCAACTCCAACACGAACGAGCCGAACTCCTCAGGCCGGCCCAATCGTTTGGGAAACGGCACCGACGCGGACAGCGAGTCGAGCACGTTCTTCGGCACGCCCATCATCGGCGGTGTGGCGAATATGCCGGGCATGATCGTGTTGACGCGTATGCCCTCGGAAGCCAGGTCGCGCGCGATGGTCAGCGTCATCCCGACTATGGCCGCCTTCGACGCGGAATACGACACCTGACCGATCTGGCCTTCCTGCGCGGCCACGGAAGCGGTGTTGGTGATCACCCCGCGTTCGCCGTCCTCGCCGGGTTCCAGCGTCAGCATGCCCGCGGCGGACGCGGTGATACAGCGGAACGTGCCGATCAGGTTGAGCTGCACGACGCGCTCGAAATCCGCCGTCTTGTAACGCCTGATCTCGCCTGTCGTGCGGTCACGCGAGACGGTTTTCGCACCGGCGCCGCCGCCCGCGCAGTTGACCAGGATGCGTTCCTGCCCCAGGGCGGCACGGGCTTTCTCGAAACCTGCAACGACGCTTTCCTCCGAGGTCACGTTCACCTCGCAGAACACGCCACCCACGGATTGCGCGGCCGCCTCGCCGGCTTCGCGGTTCATGTCGAACACCGCCACGCGGGCGCCTGCGGCGGCCAGCGCACGCACGCTGCTCAGGCCCAGCCCGGACGCACCGCCCGTCACGACGGCGACGGTGTCACTCGTTATCTGCATCGGTGCGACCTTCTGGCGTTACAGCGCTTCGACGATGGTGACGTTGGCGACGCCGCCGCCCTCGCACATGGTCTGCAAGCCGTATTTCTTGCCGCGCGCGCGCAGTGCGTGCACCAGGGTAGTCATCAGCTTGGTGCCGGATGCGCCGAGCGGATGGCCGAGCGCGATCGCGCCGCCGTTGACGTTGAGCTTTTCCGGGTCGGCGCCGACATGGCCGAGCCAGGCCATCGGAACCGGCGCGAAGGCCTCGTTGACCTCGTACAGGTCGATGTCGTCGATCCTCATTCCGGCACGCTTCAGCGCCTTGTCGGTCGCGAACAGCGGTTCTTCCAGCATGATCACCGGATCGCCCGCGGTGACCGTCAGGTTCACGATACGCGCCAGCGGCGTAAGGTTGTGTTCCTTCAGCGCCTTTTCCGAGACTACCAGCACCGCGCTGGCGCCGTCGCAGATCTGGCTGGAGGTGGCAGCCGTGATCACGCCGCCTTCCTGCAGCAGCTTCACCCCCGCCATGGAGGCGGCGGAGGCGTCGTAGCGTATGCCCTCGTCGGTGTCGTGCACCGCCTGCGTACCGTCCGCGAGTGTCACCTCGAGCGGCACGATCTCGTCCTTGAACGCGCCGGATTGCGTGGCCGCGGCGGCTTTCTGGTGGCTCGCCAGGCCAAACGCATCGAGCTGCTCGCGGGAGAAGCCGTGCTTCCTGGCGATCATCTCCGCGCCGCCGAACTGGCTGAAATTGGCGACATTGAAGCGCCCCAGAAGCGCTTGGCTGTTCGGCTCGTAGGTGCTGCCGGGAATGCGCGCCAGGCCCATCGGCGTGCGCGACATGCTTTCCACGCCTGCCGCGATCACCACGTCCTGCGTGCCAGACATCACCGCTTGCGCCGCGAACTGCAGCGCCTGCTGGGAAGATCCGCACTGGCGGTCGATGGTGACGGCTGGCACGCTGATCGGCAGCTTGGAGGCCAGCACGGCGTTGCGCCCGACCTGGACGGATTGCTCGCCGGCCTGGGTCACGCAGCCCATGATCACGTCCTCGACCGCGGCGGGGTCGATGCCGCTACGGTCTATCACCGCGTCCAGCACCGCGGCCGCCATGTCCACCGGATGCATCCCGGCCAGGCGGCCGTTGCGGCGGCCGCCGGCAGAACGGACCGCCTCGACGATGTAGGCTTCGGCCATGCTGTGTTCCTTTAAGACTAAGCTGCAACCGCGGCGCGATGGCCGGCCATCCGCGCGAGGCGACTGTCGATGATGGATTGCGCGTCCGCCATAATGCGTTCAACGAGCTCGCGGACGGTGGGGATATCGTGGATCAGGCCTTGCACCTGTCCCGCCCAGAAAATGCCGGCTTCCATGTCCCCCTGCTCCAGCACGATCTTTCCGTTGTCGCCGCGTACCAGCTCGGCCACATCCTTGAAGGTGGCGTCCGGCGCTGCAAGCCTGCGCACCACCTCGTCCGACACCGCGTTTTTGCCGACCCGTGCAGTGTTGTGCAGCTTTCGGAAAATCAGGTTGGTGCCGCGCTCGTCATTGGCGATGTAGGCCTGCTTGACGTGGTCGTGGATCGGCGCCTCCACGGTGGCGCAAAACCTTGTGCCCATGTTGACGCCGTCGGCGCCCAGCGCCAGGGCGGCCACCAGACCGCGCCCGTCCCCGATGCCGCCGGACGCCAGCATCGGAACCTTCAGGCGATCGGCCGCTGCGGGGATCAGGATCAGCCCTGGCACGTCGTCCTCACCGGGGTGGCCGGCGCATTCGAAGCCGTCAATTGAGATCGCGTCCACGCCTTTTGCTTCAGCGGAAAGAGCGTGACGGACCGAGGTGCATTTGTGGATGATGCGGACGCCAGCCTCCTGCAGCATCGGCCACAGCTCCATCGCCTTGGGTCCTGCCGTCTCGACGATCCTTACCCCGCCCTCGATAATGGCCCGTGCATAGTCCGCATAGGGCGGCGGCTTCAGCGTCGGGAACACCGTCAGGTTCACCGCAAACGGCAGCTTGGTCAGGCTGCGGCACAGCTCGATCTCCTCGCGCAGAGCCTGCGGCGTGGGCTGTGTCAAACCCGTCAGGATGCCGAGCGCGCCGGCGTTGGACACCGCCGAGGCAAGCACCGCACGGCCCACGCCCTGCATTCCGCCCTGGACGATAGGGTGATCGACGCCGAAAAGATCCGTGAAGCGCGTACGCATGTTGGCGAGTGACATCCCAAGGCTTAGCGCGACGGGTCGCTTACCTAGTTAGCTACCATTGCGTCTTGCTTATTCTCTGCCGCGGCTTTGTGCAACACCTGCGGTGCCTGCATCAGCGTGGCCGGCCACAATGCGCCGGCCAATTCCAGCGCAGCGCCGTGCGCGCCCCCGAGTTCACCCTGTAATGCCCGCAGGCGATGTGTCCACAGATGCAGGCTATGTTCATTGGTGACGCCCATGCCACCGTTGAACTGGTGCAGGTCGAAAGCCAGTTTGCCGGCATGGCGCTGCGCCAGGTTGGCCGCTATGCAGGCAGCTGCGTCCGTTCCGGCAAATGCCGCGTAGAGGGACGCATAGCGCAGCCCACGGGCGATCTGGTGACATTGCGCAAGCCGGTGCTGCACCGCCTGGAATGATCCGATCGGCCGACCGAAGGCATGACGCTGCTTCACGTATTCCACCGTAAAGGCGACCGCGCGCTCGGCGGCGCCGGCGAATTCCAGCGCCAACGCGATCCGGCCCCAACGCCGGGCGAGCAGCCGCGCCGCGCCGCCCAGTGAACGGCCGCGGTGCAGCACCGATTGCGGATCGGCCAGCTTGGCGTAGGGATAGGCGAGGATGGTCTCCACTGGTAAGGCGTCGCCATCCGCAAGGTCAATCGCCACGAGGTCGGCGCCGGTATCGACCAGCGCATGGCGGGCGACGGACAGAAAGCGCGCGGGCTTGGCCGGATCGCCGACATAGGCGACCGGTCCGTCCGGCGCGCGCGCCTGCACCGCAGGCCAGATGAGCGCCGAGTTGGCGACTTCGGCCACGCACGGGCTGTTCGCGGCGGTGATGGCCACCAGCCCGGCTTCCAGCGTTCCCAGCCCGTTCGCAGCCACGTCCAGGAAGCCGGCCGCCTGCAGCGCCTGCTGCAGCGCAGGGCGGTAGCAGCGATATTGCAGCCGCTCGGTGGCTGACGGGTTTTCATGTGGCCGCAGCACCGCCTGCAGGCCATCCACCAGCGCTTGCTGTTCATCGGTCAGGTCGTAATCCATCGTCAGGCGGCTTTCGGCAGGCCGAGGCCTTGCTGTGCGATGAGGTTGAGCTGCAATTCGTACGTGCCCGCCGCTATGGTGGAGGAGATATTGCCGCGGTAGAACGCGCCCAGCACATGGTCACCGCCCCTCAGGCAATCCGGTGTGTAGGTCATCAGGAAGTCGCTGAGCTCCACGCAGGCTTCCGCGGCGGAGATGCGTGCGATGTTGGCGTCCGTGGTGGGCGGCCTGTTCTTCGCGCGCTGGTCCACCACGAGGTAGGTCAGCAACCGCGCCGCCTCGAACCCCGCCACGATGCCAGCCGCGCGTGCGCGCGCGATGTCGTCGAACCGGCCCTCGCGCTGCAATTGTGCCACCGCATGGTCCAGCACCTGGCGCCCGATGTGATAACGGGGGATGCCGACGCGTTCAAAGTTCAGCGCATACAGGATGATCTCCCAGGCGCGGCTTTCCTCACCTAGCCTGGCGCTTACCGGTATCGTCATGTCGGTGAAGAATACCTCGTTGAGGTGGCCCTCCTCGACCAGACCGGGAAACGGCCGCACCTCGATGCCCGACGTGTCCATCGGGACCAGCAAGATGGTGATGTCCTTTCGGCCGCTGCCCGTGCGCACCAGCAGGAAACACCAATCCGCGCCCAGCGCGTAACTCGTCCAGATCTTCTGGCCATTCACCACGTAGGTGTCGCCGACACGCTCGGCCCTGGTCTTCAGCGCGGCGAGGTCCGTGCCGGCGCCCGGCTCCGAATAGCATTGGCACCAGACCACGCTGCCGGCGGCAATGCGCGCCAGATGCTCGTCCTGCTGAAGCTGCGTGCCGAAGCGCATCAGCGTCGGGCCAATCCAGTTGACGTTCATGTATTGCGGCCCGCGCGGCTCGCCCACGCTCTTCATCTCCTCGGCAAGGATGAACTGCTCCCATGGGCTGGCATCCCGGCCGCCATATTCCTGTGGCCAATGCGGCACCAGCAAGCCGCGCTCGGCCAAACGCGGGGCGAAGACACGGGAGAACGCGATCTGGGGCGCGGAGCCCATGCCGGTTTGGGAAATCTCCGGCCAGTTCTCGGGAAGCAGGTCATCGAGGGCTTCGCGGAGTTCGGCGCGGTAACGGTCCTGCTCAGGCGTCCAGGCGAAATCCACGCTTGGCGTTTCCTTTGTGATGCGCACATTAAAAAAGAAAGGCCTTCTTTTTCGAGAAAAAGAAGCAAAAAGCTTTTTCCGGCGCTGTCGCGGATTTCTGAGCGACGCGTACCGTACGAAGATAAAAGTTTTTTAGTTCTTTTTTTCAAAAAAGAACTACTTTCTTACTCTGTTATCCCAGCAAGATCCTTGGCGTATTCCTTCTTCCGCTCGACGTCCATGCCGCGCAGTATCTGGATGCGCTGTGCTTGCGGACTGCCGGCACCGTGCAGTGATTCGGTGAGATAGCCCACCGCGTTGCGGCCGAGTGTCATATTCTCGATAAGGCGTAACATGCGCTGGCGATGCTCGATCGGCACATTGGCCCGGCCTTGCAGATATTTCCGCAATATGGGCCCGGTCACTTCGTTCTCGAAATCCTGTTCGGATGGCAGGGTCACCATCAGGCCGCCGGCGAGGTCCTGCGCCAGCCGCGAGATTTCGTAAGGGAAGCGGGTCACATTGTGCTTGCACACGTTGGCCAGCATCGAATCGTTCATGTAGATGCCTGATGCGAGCGGCTTTGCCTCGTGGCTGGAGGCGATGGCAGAGGAGAAGATTGTCTCATTGAGATGGGTCATCTCCACGAGCTTGTCTTTTACGTGGCTTGCGGCATCCGCACCGTTATATTCCGCGATCGCGGCGGCGGCACCCACCATCACGTCGCCCAGGCCTGTTTTGCACACGTAGCTGGCGCGATGGTACGAGGTGAAGCGCGCCACCATCTCCTGCGCGAATTCGTATTCGCCGTCCATCAGCACGTGCTCCCAGGGGATGAACACGTCATCGAACACGACAAGCGTTTCCTGGCCGCCGAATCTGGCGTTTCCCTTGTCGATATCGCCGGCTTCCATCGC
This sequence comes from uncultured Acetobacteraceae bacterium, assembly GCA_964252625.1. GTDB lineage: Bacteria > Pseudomonadota > Alphaproteobacteria > Acetobacterales > Acetobacteraceae > BOG-908. The sequence continues at coordinate 26,653 of CAXUOA010000001.1, forward strand.
CCGCGTGTCGCAGGATTGCCGCCCGTAAATGTAGGTGAGGCCGTCAGCATCGCCCGGCACCATGCCGACTACGGCGTAATCGCGGTCCGCCTCGCCCAAATTCATCGTGGGCATCACGCAAATCCAGTGCGAGTTCAGGCCGCCCGTCATGTGCGCCTTGGCGCCGGTGACGTACAGCCCGGCTTCCGTGCGGCGTGTGACATGCATGAACAGGTCGGGGTCGGCCTGCTCGCTTGGGCGTTTGGAACGATCACCCTTGGGGTCGGTCATCCCGGCGCCGATAATAAGGTTGTTGCGTTGCGCGTGGCGCATGAAATCCAGGTAGCGCGCGTGGTACGGCGTGCCGTATTTCTGGTCGATGTCGTAGGTGATCGAGTGCAGGACGCTGATTGTGTCCAGTCCGGCGCAGCGCTGGAAGCAGGTGCCGGTGAGCTGGCCCAGCCGGCGCTGCATGCGGTTCTTCATCACCAGGTCATTGGGCGAGCCCACGATGTGCAGGAACCGGTTCACCCGGGCCTCAATCAGCGGTGACCAGGCAGTGGCCAGCTCCGGGTCGGCGATGGCCAGGTCGTAAGTGGCGCGCAGTGCGTTGATCGACGGGCGGATGATCGGGTGGTCCACGGGCTCGGCGACCCGCTCGCCGAACAGATGGACCACCACGTTGCGGCCGCGAAGGCTCTCCACATAGGACTCCCCCGTGGTGACAGGAGTGAATCGCGCCTCGCGGCTGGCGGCGCTCTCCTCGCCTCTGACGGGCAGCATGGCCGCAAGCGTCGAAACCTGCATATCCATCCGGCGATCCTCCAGTTTATCGCCCAACCTTACAGGCCCGACATCGGAGCGGCAACCTAGTTAACGATGAGGCCGGCCGGCCCTAGCGGGTTTCGTATGTCTTGGCCTTGCCCATGACCGACCAGCGATCCACCTGGGCCACGCCCACCGGATTGCCGAGCTGGCAGTATTTCAGGCCCGTCTGCAGCGCCGTGCTGCGGGTCATGTCCAGCGACTCCCAGATTGCCCGCACGGTGCCCTGGATCGCGGCCGGCGGCTTGCCCGCGATGATCTCGGCCAGTTGCTGGGCGCGTTGCCAAAGTGTGTCGTTCGCCGTCACCTCGGTGACCAGCCCGAGGCGCAAGGCGGTCGCCGCCGAGATACGCTCGTCATTGCCCAGCAAGGCCATGCGCAGCACGTCGCCAAGCGGCATGCGGTAGGTGGCGCCGATCGGCTCCAGCGCGGAAGTCATGCCATAGGTGACGTGGGGGTCGAAGAACGTGGCGTCCTCCGAGCAGATGATGATGTCGGATTCGTTGATCCAGTAGAACGCGCCGCCGGCGCAGATGCCATGCACGGCGGTAATGACCGGCTTCCAGCAGCGATTGGCTTTCGGCCCCAGTTTCTCGCCGGGGTCTGCGGCGGACCAGATGTTGTCGTGCATCACCGCGCCGCCTGGCTCCTGCGCTGCCTTCACGTCCACGCCGCTGGAGAATGCGCGTCCGGGTGCGGCGCGCAGCACGACGGCGTGGATGTCGTCATCGGCGGCGGTGGCGCGCCAGAAATGGTGAAACTCGTCCATCATGGCTTTGGTG
>CAXUOA010000001.1:28248-41107 GCA_964252625.1 uncultured Acetobacteraceae bacterium
GAGTGCATCGCGGCAGGCCTGTTTATCGTCACCGTCGCGATGTGGTTTGCGGTGGTCACCTCGATGGTGGTGAAGTTCATGGCTGCTCCGCTCCTCGATTGCCGGACGGGACCGGCTTTCGCCGGGGAAGGGAGTGCCCCAGACGGACACCAGCCTAGTTAGATAAGTGAGCAAGGCAATGGGTATGTCGTGTTGACCCGGCCGGTCCGCTCAGCGAAAGTCGTGGTGGACCTTTCCGATCAGCCCCTTTGCCTGAATGAGCACGATTTGACACCGACGCTCCATGAAACGGCGGACCCGTCCGGCCTGGTGCTGCGTCAGGACGAAGCCGGTATCGCCACGCTGACGCTGAACCGGCCGGAAAAACGCAACGCGCTCAACGTGGAACTTTTCGCGGCCTTGGACGCCCATCTGGCTTGCCTTGAGCAAATGACCGATACGATCGTCGTCGTCGTCCTGCGCGCTACGGGGCCGGTATTCTCTGCCGGGGCCGCCCTGGACAAGCAGCCGCGCCCGCCAACGCCGCATTTCCAGGCAAAGACAATCACGCGCCTCGCAATGTTGCCCCAGCCGGTGATCGCCGCCGTGCATGGCCCTTGCTACACCGGCGGCCTGGAACTTGTCCTCGCTGCCGACATCATCGTCGCAGCCGTCTCCGCCGGTTTTTCCGACACCCACGGTAGATGGGCGCTGGTGCCCGGATGGGGCATGTCGCAACGCCTGCCGCGCCGCATCGGCCCCTTCAAAGCACGCGAAATGATGTTCACCGGACGGGAGTACGACGGCCGTGCCGCCGAACGCATGGGCCTCGCCGACGTCTGCGTCGCCGACGATGCGTTCGACGCGGAAATCGCCCGCTGGACCGCCGATATCCTCAGCCAGTCCTGGCATAGCAATTTCGGCAATAAACGCCTGCTGATCGAGACCGAAGGCATGAGCCTGGCGCAAGGCTTGGCGCATGAAGTGTTCCACAGCCCTGGTATCGGCCCAGATTTCACCGATCGTGCAGCGCGGGCATTCCGCAGCGGCGCCAAGGAATAATCATGTTCTCACTGAGCGGAAAAACCGTCGTCATCACCGGCGGCGGGCGCGGGATCGGCCGGGGGATCGCATTGTCGATGGCGCAAGCCGGCGCGAGCGTGGTCATCGCGGGCCGCACGCAAGCCGCGCTCGATGCCACCGCGGCCGAATTGCGCGACGCCGGCGCGCAGGTTCTGCCTGTCGTCACCGACATCACCAACATGGACGGCCTGCGCGATCTTGTGGCGAAAACGCAAGACAGGTTCGGCTACGTTCACGCCTGGGTAAACAACGCCGGCAGCGCCTCCCCAGATGATGTCGGCCCGCTGCTCGAGCTGGACGAGGGGCAATGGGACCGGGTGGTTGACCTTAATTTCAAGTGGACGTTCTTCGCCTGCCAGGTCGCCGCGCGGGCGATGACGAAGGGCGGTTCAATCATCAACATCACCTCGCGCACAGCGTCCCAGCCTTGTCCGATGACGGGCCAGTACGGTGCGGCGAAGGCCGGTGTCGAGAGCCTGACCGCGACGATGGCGGTCGAATGGGGTCACCTCGCGATACGCGTGAACGCGATCGCGCCCGGCGTGGTGATCACAGAAAATACCGGCAGCATGGCCAAGGAAAGCACGCGGCGGCGACAGATTGAAACGATACCGCTGCGGCGCCTCGGCCAGGTGAAGGATATCGGGCCGCTCGCGGTATATTTCGCCGCCGATGAATCAGCTTGGACCTCAGGTACCGTGGTGCAGGTGACGGGCGGCAGCCGCATCCCGGTGGGCACGCTGAGCTATCTGCACCATGTCAACCGCCGCCTCGAACGCGACGAGGTCATGACATAGCGCCGACCCGGCGCTCAGCCGAGCACACATCCGGCGCGCAACGCCGCAATACGATCCGGGGACAGGCCGAGTTCGGCCAGTAGCGCGTCAGTGTCCGCTGCTGCGACCGGCGCGCCGCGCGGGGACGCATTTTGCGTATGCGAGAACCGCGGCGCCGGCGCTGGTTGGGTGGCGCCGTTCACGGTGATGAAGGTGCCACGTGCGACGTTGTGCGGATGTGCCCGCGCTTCGGCCAATGAGAGCACGGGTGCAAAGCAGGAATCGCTGCGATCCAGCAAGGCGCACCACTCGTCACGTGTGCGCATCAGGAAGATCGCGGCCAGGCGCAGTTTGAGCACCGGCCAGGCGGACGCATCGTTCTGCGCGTCGAACTCTTTGTCTTCCTCGAGGCCCATTTTCTGCCGAAGCAACTTGTAGAACGGCGCCTCGATCGCGCCCACCGAGACAAAGCGGCCGTCCGCGCACGCGTAGGTGTCGTAGAAATGCGCGCCACCATCAAGAACGTTGACGCCGGCCTGATCCCGCCACTGACCGGCAGCCAGCAGCGCCCACGTCATGCCCGCCAGCAATGCCGAGCCGTCCGTCATAGCCGCATCGATCACCTGACCGGGGCCGCCCCGGGACACCGCCAGTAGCGCGCTGACCATGCCGAAGGCGAGCAACATCCCGCCACCGCCAAAATCGCCCAGGTAGTTGACCGGCGGCACCGGCTTGCCGCCCGCGACACCGATCGTGTGCAACACGCCGGAGATCGAGATGTAATTGATATCGTGCCCGGCATACGGCGCCCAGGGCCCGGTTTGCCCCCACCCTGTCATCCTGCCGTATACCAGCCGCGGGTTGTCCGCGAGCAACACTTCCGGCCCCAACCCCAACCGTTCCATGACGCCTGGCCGGTAGCCTTCGATGAGACCGTCCGCCTTGCAGCACAGATCGCGCGCTAGCTGCAGTCCCTGTTCCTGTTTCATGTTCAGGACGATTGAGCGCCGCGAGCGTGACAGCGCGTCTTGCGGATCGAGCCTGGCGCCCGGCCGATCGATGCGGATGACTTCAGCGCCGTGGTCGGCCAACATCATGCCGCAGAACGGCCCGGGACCGATCCCGGCAAACTCGATGATTCGCAGGCCGGCTAGTGCTCCAGGCATTGTCTGTGTCTCCGATTGAGCAACTGGCTGACGACGCCGCAAGGCAGTAAAAAAGCGGTTGTTTCTTACAAAAGGGATTAAAAAGCGCGCGTTCCAACGAAGCGAACCCCAACGGCCGGCTTTTCCTAGCGCGTGAAATGCTTGCCCTCCGCCGCCATCGTCTCGAGCAGCTTGCAGGGTGCAAACCCCGCTCCGCCTGTGGCGGTTTTTTCGCGCAGCCACTCGACTATCCTGGGCACGCCGACCGTATCGGCCCAAAACATCGGGCCGCCTGTATAGGCCGGCCATCCGTAGCCCAGAATCGCCGCCATATCGATATCGGACGCGCGCAGTGCCACGCCCTCCTGCAATATCCTGGCACCCTCGTTGACCACTGGGTAGAGCAGCCGCGCCAGTATCTCCGCCGCGTCCTGCGCGTTCGGCTGCACGGCGCTGTGCTGCGCGAACGCGGCTATGATATCGGCCGCCACCGGCGACGGTGTCGGCTTACGCGCCTCGTCATAGTCGTAAAACCCACCGTTCTTCTTCTGGCCGAGACGGTCGCGCGCCACCAGGTCGCCGCGCAATGTGCGCACATTGGCGTCACGCCCGATCACGTCCAGCCCGACCAGGTCGATCATCTGGAAAGGGCCCATCGCGAAGCCGTAATCATAAATCACACGGTCGATTTCGGCGGGCGTGGGGCCTTCCAGCACCAGCGCTTCCGCCTGCTGCATGCGCGGATTCATCAGCCTGTTGGCGATGAAGCCGTCGCAAACCCGGCTCAGCACCGCCACCTTGCCGACCCGCTTTGCCAGCTTCATGGCCGTCGCGATGACCTCGACCGATGTTTTGGCGCCGCGCACCACTTCCAGAAGCCGCATGACGTTGGCTGGCGAGAAGAAATGCAACCCCACCACGCGTGATGGGTTTTGCGTCACGGCGGCGATGTCGTCGAGATTGAGGAACGAGGTGTTCGACGCCAGGATTGCAGACGGCTTGGCAATTCTGTCCAGCTTGCCGAACACGTCCTTTTTCACCGCCATGCTCTCGAATATTGCCTCGATCACCAAGTCGGCGTCGGCCAACGCGTCCAGCGAAAGCGACGGCGTAAGCAGGGCCATGCGCTGCTCTATTTGTTCCTGCGTCAGCCTGCCTTTTTTGGCCGTCGCTTCGTAATTCCTGCGTATCACGCCCGCGCCGCGTTCCAGTGCGGTCTCGTTCATCTCGACCAGCACCACTGGAATACCGGCGTTGAGAAAGTTCATTGTGATGCCGCCGCCCATCGTGCCGGCTCCGATCACGCCCACCGATTCCACCGGAAGCGTCGGGGTGGAGGGCGGCACGTCCGGTATCTTTGACGTCTCACGCTCCGCAAAGAACACGTGGCGCTGTGCGGCGGACTCCGTTGAATCGTGCAGCTCGGCGAACAGCTCGGCCTCGCGCTGCATCCCCGCGTCGAAAGGCAGTTCGACCGCAGCCTCGACGGCATTGACGATGTTCTCCGGTGCCTTGAAGCCGCGGAAAACGCGGGCGTTCTTACGGCGGAATTCGGCGAATATCTCCGGCTTGCCGCGGGAAGGTTCCACCATGTCCTGCCTGTCGCGCACGCGCAGCAGCGGCTTGCGATGTTCCAGCAACGTGCGGGCAAAGGCGATCGCGTTGTCGCGCAGCGTGCCCTCCTCTGCCAGCGCATCGATTACGCCCAGTTCGTGCGCCTGCCTGGCGCCGATCGCACGGCCGGACGTCATAAGGTCCAGCGCCGCTTCCACCCCCACGATGCGCGGCAGGCGTTGCGTTCCGCCCGCGCCCGGCAACAGACCAAGATTGACCTCCGGCAGGCCGACTTTCGCGGATGGCACGGCCACGCGGTAATGGCAGATCAGCGCCAGCTCCAGCCCGCCGCCCAACGCGGTGCCGTGAATGGCGGCCACCACCGGCTTGTCACCGTTCTCGATCAGGTCGAACACTGCGCCCAACCCAGGCTCCTGCATCGGCTTGCCGAACTCGGTTATATCGGCGCCAGCAAAGAATGTGCGGCCGCCACAGATCAGCACGATCGCGCGCACCTGGGGATCGGCCGAGAAGTTTCGAAACCCCTCATCCAGGCCGCGCCGCACGTTTATGCCGAGCGCGTTGACCGGGGGCGAGTCAATGGTGATAACACCTATCCCGTCGTCCACCGAAAAACTCGCGACATCGGCCATGTATTTTGTCCTCCGGTCAGCTTGCACGCTCGCACCAATGGCCGCTTCCAGCAATCAGGCGACGTAGTTATATTGGTTAAACGTGACCTTGCGGCGGCTGGCAAGTCTGCGGAGTGTTAAGGGGACGAAGAATGAGCCTGGATGGCACCTACGACGCGGCCAACGTGTTCGCGCGCATTGTGCGGGCCGAGTTGCCCGCCGCAAAAGTCTATGAGGATGACGCGACACTTGCGTTTCTCGACGTGGCGCCACAAGCGCCCGGCCACACCCTGGTGATCTCCAAGATTTCGCACGCCCGCAACCTGCTGGAGATCGAGCCAGAGGCACTCTGTAGGGTAATGACCACCGTGCAGCGCGTAGCGCGGGCATTGCGCAAGGTTTTAGCACCCGACGGCTTGCATATCGCGCAATTCAACGGCGGCGATACCGGGCAATCCGTGTTTCACCTTCACGTGCATGTCGTGCCACGCTGGAAGGACAAGCCGCTCGGCATCCTGCATTATTATGAGCCCGGTGCCCGCGCCGATCCGGACGAGCAGCGCCGCCTGGCGGAGCGCATTGCCGCCGCGTGCTGAAGCGCCAGGCGACCGATGGGTGCAACCGAATGCTCGACGGCGCGGAATGGGCGTTGCGAAAGGACCCAGGGCTGTCGTGGAGTACTGGGGCGCATGCTGATCCTGCTGGCTATTAGCCAGATTGAAAGTCCCTTTGTCCTTTGGTCGAAAGCAGACCGCTCCCTCCTTCACTTTCCCTGAAACATAGGCGGCCGCTTCTCGCTAAACGCGGCCAGCGCCTCTTGATGGTCGCGCGTGACGGCCAGCATCACCTGCTGACGATCTTCCAGCGCCATCGCGGCCTCGATCCCGGGCGCATCGATGTTGATGTTCAGGGCCTGCTTCGAAAGACGAAGGCCGTGCGGGGTCGCCGCGAGCATGTCGGTGACGAATGCAAGGCCGGTCTCCAGCAACGCGTCCTCCTCCACTACGTCACTCAGCAGACCGAGCCGAAGGGCACGGTCGGCGTGCAGGAAGCGGCCAGTCAGGATCAGCTCGCTCGCAATACTGGCGCCTATCAAACGCGGCAGAAGGTAGCTGGACGCAACGTCACAACCCGTCAGGCCGACCTTGATATAAGCCGCATTCATCCGCAGGCTCGGCGCGCCTACACGTATATCGGCGGCCAGCAGCAGCGACATGCCGGCGCCGCAGGCGTCCCCCTGCCCAAGTGCCACAACCGGCTGTGGACAGGACCGCATACGGCGGACGATGTCACCGATGATGGACTGCGTTCGCCAGCTATGCAGCACAGGCGTCTCGCCGGACCCTGGCTGCCATCCCTTCAAATCCAGCCCCGCGCAGAACGCCCGTCCGGCCGCCCGTAGCAGGACAACCCGCACCGCTTCCTTGTGATGCAAGTGATCGAAGTAGCCACGCAGGCCGAGCGCCATTTCTTCGGAAAGGGCGTTCAAAGTGCCTGGCCGGTTCAGGGTAAGTATTTCGAAGCCGTCCCGGTGCTCTACCGTGAATGACGGCTCGTCCGCCATCATCGCGGCGGTGCCCAGTTCCAGTTCCGAGGACATCAGCGCTTGCTGAGCAATTGCCAATGGCGCGCCATCATGCGCGCTGCGCGCTCCGCCAGGTCGCGCGGAACCTCGGGAAAGAGCACCGTCTTGCCCTCGGATTGAAGCGCGATCACCGCTGTCGCCTTCACCGTCTCCTCATTGCGCTGGTTGGTGAATACCACCTTCACGTCCACTAGGTTCTGTCCACCTTCCTGCCGCGTCCCGGTAACCTCGCCAGTGATCGTTTGTGTGTCGCCGACGTAATTGAACTTGCGTATCTCGTCATGCAGGCTGAGCACCACGCCGTCGTCACCGCACCAATCGGTGAGGTAATGGTAGAGGTAGTTCTCCCGCATCACGCCGTAATCGTAGGCCATCGGGTTGCCGATCGCCTGCGCCCAGACGGGATCCCAGTGCAGGCGCTGCGCCACGTCCGGCACACCGTATTCGTTTTTTATGTAGAAGGGCGCAATGCGTTTGCGGTTTTTGTGAGCCAGGCGACCCACGGTGGGCGCGTAGGGCACGAAACCATAACCGCCGGCGTGGAAGCAGATGACATCCGTGACCGTCAGCGGGCCTTTTGCCATGCGGCCGAGACTGTCGCCCACCTGCACGCCGGCGAAGTCACGGATTTGCGCCCCCTGCACCTGCTCGGCCGCGTAGATCTCGTCGATCTTCGCGATGTCCTCGTCCGTGTAGGTCGCCGGCCTGATGTCCGAATACTTGCCCTTCTTTGCGGCCGTTTTGCGTTCCGTGAGCACGCGCAGGATGCGGTACACGGCTACCACCTCTCCGCGCTGGTTCACCTTCACGTCGCGCCGCACGTTGATCACCGAGCGGCCGGCGAATTCCGACTGCTTGACATCCGAGCTTTCCTCGCCGGTGAAGCTGTAAAGCGTGTCGCCTGGCTGAATCGGCCTGTACCAATTCCAGGTGGAGCCCGACACGAACACATGTATGCCGCGAAACAGCGACTTTTTCAGCGCCTTGATGTGGTCGGGTATCGGGTCGCCCTTCATCGGCGCGTTGATCACGCCGGCCATCATGCCGGGCGCGATCACGCCGCCCCAGCGTGTGCCGCGCGCATAATCCGGGTCGCAATGCAGCGGGTTGTCGTTACCTACGCCGTGCGCGAAATTGCGTATGTTGTCGGTGGTGGCCGTCTGGATGTACTCGCGCTCGCGCGAGGCCTCGTCGAAGCCGAGCAGCTTCGCCTGCCGCGCGATATCCTCGTCCGTGATCGTATACTGCGTAGCCTTCTGCCACTCGTCGCTCTGAAGGATGCTGTCTGGCATCGTGTTCCCCGATTTTTGTTAACTCACCACCACGTCATCGAACAATGCACGCACTTGCGGCAGCGAAGGCTTCATCGATGGCGTGCGCGGAACGTCGTTCACGATCATGAAGCGCACCGGCACCTGATAGGGCAGCAGCTTTTCGCGTGCGAACGCCTGCAACTCCGCCGTGCTTGGCTTGGCGGCGCCCCGCTTCAGCATCAGAACCGCCACCGGCACCGCGCCCAGCCTGCGGTCTGGCAGGCCAACGACCACCGCCTCCCGCACCGAAGGATGTTGCTCGATGACTTGGCTGACATCGTCCGGGTGGACCTTGAAGCCGCCGCGTATGATGGCGCTGTCAGCACGCCCGCGGATGAACAGGAAGCCGTCGGCATCTATCACCGCGCGGTCCGTCGTACGCAGCCATACGCCGTCGTTACCGAACTGCGCGGCCTGCATCTCGAGCACGCCCTCCTCGCCCGCCGGCTTTTCCTCGCCGGTATCGGCGTCCACCACGCGGCCGGTCACACCGGGCTGGAAGCGACCGACGCTCGCCTGCTTGGTCTCCCGGAACTGCATGAAGTCCGGCAACGTCCAGCCGGCAACCGCACCGGAAAACTCCGTGGCGCCGTAGTTCTGCAGCACGGGTATGCCGTACCTGTCCCAGAACTCCGCCGTGATTGCCGGATCGAGCGGCGCGGCACCCGTCCGGACGGCGGTCAGGCTAGACAGATCCTCGCGGCTGACATTCGCATCCAGGATCATGCGCAGGCCGGACGGTACCGCGCCGGCCACCCGGGGCCGATGGCGCACGATCGCAGCGACCCAGGCCTGCACGGAGAACTTCTCCAGCAGGCACGCCTTGCGGCCGCCCAGGATGCAGGTCAGCCCGCCCCAAAGGCCGCCGATATGGGTCAGCGGATTGCTGAGTATCTGCGTGCCGGAACGCAGGCGCGGAGCATCGTCCGCGCTGCGGTTACGCTCGTAGGACATCGCACCAAGGAAGCTTTTCTCGAAGGCCGCGCGTTTCAGCGGAATGCGTTTCGGTGTACCGGTCGTGCCGCTGGTCAACATCTCGATGATCACGCCCGGCTCATGGTGACGCAGGTCGGCGCCGGTCGGCCGCTCGGAGCCGGGCTTCAGTTCGGCGCCTTCCAGCACGCCGTGCAATTCGATGACCGCGCTGCCCATCTCGCGCAGAACGTCGAGTATTCCCGGGCGCTGCAAGTCACTCGCCTCGCCAATGACGACAGGCAACCGGAGCCCGCGCAAATCCTGCACCAGCCGCTCGTCCGGCAACACGGGATTGATCGACACCATGCAGGCATCCTCGGCCACCACCGTCAGCACGGCGGCGAAGGCGGAGGGGCGGTTGCGCACCATCACGCCGATGCGGGAGTCCTGGCCGATCCCGGCGAGCCGAAGCTTCTCGCGTATCGCGCCGATCGTAGAACTGAGCCGGCCCCAATCGTACCAGACATTGTCGTAGTCGATGACGTCCGCACCGTGATCGATGGCCAGTACGCCGTTCAACAGGTCGGAGAAGACGGTCATGGGACCCCTAGAACCACGAAGACGTGGGCGCCCTCGCAATTTATCTAACCAGGTTGACTATCGCGTGCAAGGTTCGCTGAAGCCGGGAATATCGCAACCACCTACACCTCGTGGATGCCGGTTACGGTTCCGGTGATATAGGCGGCGTAGTCGCTGACCAGGTAGGCAGCCAGGTGCCCAAGGGATGCTATCTGGGCCGCTGTCGCCGCCTGTGGCGCCCCCAGCGCGTGCGCCGCGATCGCGTTCACCCGTATCCCATCGCGTGCCCATTCCACGGCCAACGACTTGACCAGGTTGTCCAAGGCGCCGTGCGCACTCAGCGCAGCGGCCCGACCCGGCTCGACGGACGCGGACGGCATCAAAAAGAGTATGGCGCCCGGCCTGCCGGCGGCCAAACTGCGCCGCGCGAACTCCGCCGCATACAGGAAACGGCCGTCGATATCGGCGGAATGGCTAGTGCGCCACTCCGGCAAACTCATTGTTTCGGGCGCCATGTCGGTCATCGGCATGCCAGCATGCAGCAGAACGTCCACATTGCCCGCGGCGTCGAAGGCGGCGGCGATCTCGGAGCATTCCGTGGCTGCGGAAGACCCCCGTTGCACGCGCGCGTCGTGCTCTGCCAGCGCGGACGCAGCCCACTCCACCGCGGTTCCGGAACCTACTACCAACGCGACCCGGTCCCGCAACCACAGCATAGGCGGCCGGCTCACGGCACGGTTCCCCAGATCGACGCGCGTTCGCGTGGTGGCACGAAGACCGGACTCATCAGCTCGCGCCGAAGCCGGTCGGCACCGTCGATGACCAGTGTCTCGCCAGTGATACCGCCTGCCAGTGGGGAGCACAGGAAGGTGGCAGCCCAGCCGAACTCCCGCATGCGGCCTACCCTTCCGGCCGGGAACATCGCACCCATACGGTCCTGCAGGTCCTCCGAATTCCCGGCGGTTCGCGCGTGCGGGAAAAAACCGGCAGCCACGCAATTCACCCGGATCGCATGCTTCTGCCAGTCGCAAGCCAGCGCCGCGGTCATCGTGGCAATGGCCGCCTTGGCTGCCGCGGAATGCGCATCCCCGGGGAAGCCGGACCAGATGTACTGGGCGCTGTTATTGACAATGGCGCCCGGCTGACCGGCAGCGATCCGCCGGCGCGCGAATTCGGTGGAGCACAGAAAGGTGCCATCGATTGCGATCCGGGTGATCGAGCGCCACTGGTTGGCCGACATCGCCTCGGCGAGCACGGCGTAGTTGCCGCCTGCGTTGTTGGCCAGGATGGAAACCTGGCCCAGCTCTGCCTCAGCCCGGTCGAAGGCCAGCGATACCTGCGCCGGCTCGCGCACGTCACCCTCAATTGCGATGGCGCGGCCGCCTTGCGCGACTATGGAGTCAGCGCCTGCCTGCGCGCGCTCCAGCGTGCGCCCGAAAACTGCGATGGCGGCTCCCGCCTGCGCCAGGCAGACCGCCATGCCCAGCCCCATGCCGGACCCGCCGCCGGTGACGAGCGCCACCTGGCCCGAAAGCAGATCGGGCGGAAACGGTGGCGTGTCGAAATCGGGCGGCTCGACAATACGGTGATGGGCGGGAACAGCCATGCGGGGCTTTCGGTTATTGCTGACAGGCAAACCCCTGTCCTACTCAGTAGACTAACCGCCTAACACGCCGGACGCCCGCAGAGGAACCGCCATGCCGATCGACTGGTCCGACCTCGTGCTGCCCGTCATGGCGGCACCGATGATCATCGCCTCCAACCTGGACCTGGTGATCGCCTGCTGCCGCGCCGGCGTCGTCGGCGCTTTCCCGTCCGGCAACCCGCGTGCGCCGGATGATCTTCCCGGCTGGCTGGACGCCATACGCGACGCCGAGCGAAGCAGCCGCGACCGCGGCGAGAGGTTCGCACCGTTCTGCGTCAACCTGCCGGCTTCCGCCGCCATGGACCAGGCGGCGCGCCGTGCCCGCCTGCAGGCGTGCCGCGCGAGGCGCGTGCCGTTGGTGCTGACCAATCTGGGCGACCCGCGCGACGAAGTGGAAGCTGTGCATGATTGGGGCGGCATCGTTTTTCATGACGTGACCACGCTGCGGTTCGCCGAAAAAGCCATTGCCGCCGGGGTGGACGGGCTGATGCTGGTCTGCGGTGGCGCCGGCGGGCATGCCGGCACCCTGAACCCGTTCGCCTTCCTGCCACGGATACGCGGCATGTTCGGCGGTACCATCATGCTCGCCGGCGGCATTGCCGACGGCGCCGGCATCGCCGCGGCACTCGCCTTGGGCGCAGACCTGGTGGCCATGGGCACCCGCTTTATCGCCACGACGGAGTCCGGAGCGCCCGCCGGCCACAAATCCATGCTGGTCAGCGCCGGCGCCGAGGACGTCCTGTTCACCGACGCCATCGCCGGCATGCCGGCCAGCTTCCTGGCACCTTCGATGCGCGCGGCCGGCCTAGATCCGGCCGGGCTACCGCCGCCTTTCGCGCTGCACCGCCCCAACCTGCCCGAGGGCGTGAAAGCCTGGAAGACGATCTGGAGTGGCGGACACTCCACGGCCCTGATCCAGGACATCCCCAGCGTGGCTGGCCTCGTCGCCAGGCTGTGCACCGAATTTGATGCCGCGCGGCATCCGGCGGGCTGGCGCACCGGCCTGCAAGCGAGCCGTGTATGACGCCCGGCGAAGCCCAAGACAGGGTCGCCATCGCCGACCTGCTGGCGCGCTACAACATGCATGGCGACCGCTTCCATGTGGACGCATTGGCCGCCCTGTTCGGCGATACCGGCACACTGCGCTTTTCCGGAGCCGCCAGCATTGGCCAGGCCGCCATCGCCGCCCGCCTGGGAGAGCCTGGAGCACGCAATCCGGCACTGACGCTGTCCAGGCATCACCTCACCACATCGACGATCACGCTGAACGCAGACCTGGCCGGTGGGCGCACCTACTTCCAGGTTCTCACCGATATCGGACTGGACCATCACGGCGTGTATGTGGACATGCTGCAGAAGCGGGACGGAGGCTGGTGGTTCACGTCGCGCGACGTGCGCATTGACTGGCAATCGCAGGCCTCACTGTACCCAAGGCTGCATGTCCGCGGGATCGCCCCGGCATAGAGTTTGTTCCGAAAACCGCTCTGGCGGCAATTTTCTGCGCGCCGGTGCTCATGACCACAGGAGGCCACTGCGCTCCGGTGCTCGAACCACCACCAGCTGACACACCAGAGCGAGTTTCAAAACAGACTTTTATACCAGTCCGCGTTGAAATTGACTCTTCGAAGAGAAGCAAGAAAGCAGTCCTTTTTC
>CAXUOA010000001.1:41207-66535 GCA_964252625.1 uncultured Acetobacteraceae bacterium
GTCCTTTTTCTCGAAAAGGACTGCTTCCTTCCTCGCCAATGTGTCAGCCTAACCAGTTTCGGTGTAAGTCGGTCTTTAAGCGCATCGGTATAGAAGCAGTAGGATTGCTGAGGCCGAGCGAATGCCCCAGCACTTCGCGCGTGCGGAGCAAGGGGCGTGCCTTCCCCTCTTCACCACCCAGCCAAGTCCGCCGCCCGCGCCCGATGCAGCGCCGGACTACCAAGGTAGGCGCGATCGAACACGGCGCGCCGGAACCAGGTGTTCAGGCCATACTCCCAGGTATAGCCGATGCCCCCATGTGCGGCCACGGCGCCACGCGCCACGGATACAAACCGGTCGGCGATATGCGCCTTCGCCATGGAAGCGGCGCGTGGCGCGTCCGGCAGCTCGGAATCGTGGGCGTAACCGGCATACCACAGCAGCGCACGGGCGGGCTCCACCTCCAACGCCATCGTGGCGAGCTGGTGCTTCAGCGCCTGGAAACGGCCGATCTTCTGCCCGAACTGCTCGCGCTCGCCCGCATAGGCGACCGAGAGGTCGAGGCAATGCTGGGCGCCACCCAGTGCATCCGCCGCGGTCAGCACCAGGGCGGCATCGAACAAGCGCGCCACCCTGGCGTCCCCGGGCGCGAACAGCGACACGGCGGCCGCATGATCGAAGGTGACGCGGCTTACCACCCGGCTGCGATCGGAGGAGCGCAGCCTTTCCCCCACTACGCCAGGCCCGGGCTCTACCAGCACCATGCCGCCGTCAGCGGTGCCCACCGCGAAAAGCTGGGCGGCGCCTGCTCCCGGCACAACACCAACCCTTCCGCTGACCGTGCCGTCCATATGGCGCACCGTCCAGCTTTCCGGCAGCCAGTCGCCGCCCAGCGCCAGCGTGGCCACCTGCTCACCGCTCGACAGCCTCGGCAGCCACTCGGACTCGCCGGCCGAGGCGAGCGCCAGGCAGACCAGGAGGTGCTGCACGATCGGACCCACTGCAGCGGCCGCGCCCAGCACCTCGACAGCCATCGCCAGGTCCAGCAAACCTAGTCCGCTGCCGCCCAACGGCTCGGGCAGCGCGATGGTGGCCAGGCCCAGCGCCATCAGCGCGTCCCAGCTTGGCCGGTCGATCTCCACCGGCTCATCGATAAGGCCGCGCAGCCGCTCGGCCGAGAGCGTCTCGGCCAGCGTGCCGCGCAGCGCGTCCTGGATGGCGAACTGCTCTTCGGACGGATGGAACCTCATGCCTCGCCGCCTGCGGCCAGGTCGCGGGGCAGGCCCAGCCCGCGTTCGGCAATCACGTTGCGCTGGATGTTGGTGGTGCCGCCGGCGATCGAGTTGCCCAGCGACCCCATGATCTGGTCCAGCCATTTCTCCGGCCCGCGCCCGCGCGTGCCGGCGGCTTCCGGCTCGATGAAGGCCGCGTCGCCGATCAGCTCCTGCGCCAGCAGCGCGATGTCATGTCCGGTCTCGGTCAGCAGCAGCTTCATCATCAGCCCGATCAGGCCGGGCGCTTCCTGTGCCGCCGCCAGCGAGAACAGCCGGTAGCTGGAATAACGATGCGCCATTACCCAGCCCTCGATGCGGGCGAGCGCCTGGCGTATTTCGGGATCCTTGATCGCCGGCTTGCCGAAGCGCGTCACCTCGCCCGCCAGCTCCACCAGCTTGGCGAACTGGCCGCCCAGCGAGTCCGCCGAGCCGATGCTCGCCCGCTCGTGCTTGAGCGTGGTGCGCGACACCTGCCAGCCTTCGCCGCGCGCGCCCACGATCCAGTCAGCCGGCGCTTTCGCATCGTCGAAGAAAAACTCATAGAAGCCGGATTCGCCCGTCATCTGCCGGATCGGCCGGCGGGTGACGCCCGGCTGGTGCAGGTCGAGCAGCAGATAGGAGATGCCGGCGTGCTTGGCGGCCTGCTTCTCCGTGCGGACCAGGGCAAACATGTGGGTGGCGCGGTCGCCCTGGCTGGTCCAGATCTTTTGCCCGTTGATCACCCACTCGTCGCCCACCAGCTCCGCCCGGCAGCGCACGGAGGCCAGGTCCGAGCCGCTGCCCGGCTCCGAGTATCCCTGCCCCCATATGTAATCGCCCGTCATGGTGGGCGGGATGAAGCAGGCCTTCTGGGCAGGTGTGCCGCGTTCCAGCAGGGTTGGTACCAGCATGTTCATGCCGTTTCCGGTCACCTCCATCGGAGCCCTGGCGCGGGTGAAGGCTTCGCGGATCACCTGGGCGCGTACTACGTCCGCAGGCTGCTCGGAGCCGCCAAAGCTGCGCGGAATGCTGCGATACAGGTAGCCCTTGCCGGTCGCTTGGCTGCGGAACGCGGCGATGAATTCCCGCAGCGCGCCGCCGCGGCGCTCACCCGGCTGCCAGGCCTCTTTGAGGAAACCCGCCACCTCGGCACGGAACGCCTCTGCCTCGGCACCGTAGCTCAGATCCATCGACATCGCTCAGCCCTCGCTCTGCCGTTCCTTGGCTGCTTTGAAGATGATCGCCGTCGCCGCGGTGGACAGGCCCATGTTCATCGCCTCGTGGTCCAGCGCCGCCTCGAAGGTGGCGTCCTCCGCCAGGTTCAGGTTCGCCTTCATGTAGCGCCAGCTCATGCGTGGCCCCGCGGCGAAGCGGCGCGCCTGCGCCAGGGTCGCGATGCGCAGCTCCGCCTCCGGCAGGACCTTGGTATAGATCCCCTTCGCCAGCGCCTGGGCCGCCGTCAGCGACTCGCCCAGGAGGAACAGCTCGCGCGCTGCGCCACTCCCCAGAATCTTGGTCCAGAACCAGGTGGCGCCGAAATCACCCGAGGCGCCGATGCGGTCGAAGGCCGACAGGAATGTCGCCGTCTCCGCGGCGAAACGCAGGTCGCAGGCGCCCGCGATCCCGATACCCGCGCCCGCCACCGGCCCGTTGACCATGGCGATGCTCGGCTTGGGCATCTCGTGCAGCAGGTGAGCGGTTTGCATGAAGCCGCGCAGGCGGGTGAAGGCCTGTTCGACGCGCCCGCCTCGCCCGGTATCGACCTCCATCGCGTCGCGGCCGCCCTTGATGTCCCCGCCGGCGCAGAAGCCCCTCCCCGCGCCGGTGATCACCACACAGCCCACCGCCGGATCACGCGCCGCGTCCGACACCGCATCCAGCAACAAAGCCATCATGGACGAGACGAGCGCGTTGAGCCGCTCCGGCCGGTTCAACGTGATGGTCACCACGCCGTCCTCGTGCTCGACCAGGATCTCGGAGGAGGACGGCGCGTCGCTCATGGTTCGCCTTCAAGCTCGTGCTGCGCCCGACCGGGCGCCCCGATGGTGATCGGGCACCTGGGCAGATAGGTCAAGGGGCGTGTATGGACATCTGGGCACATGGTTGACTAACTTCAGGCCGGCACGGCGGGGCGCTGTCCGACCGCGACCGACCGCGCATTCGATCGACGTTCCGGGCGCCAGCCAGCCCGCCGGACTGCGTTCTTCGGCGGGCCGGACAAGGGCAAGGTGCCGCAGCTTCTCGCCCCGCCGTGGGCATCCGTCCAATCCGCAAACAATCCGCGAGGACCAAGCATGGAGCAGCGTTTCCTGGGCCGCAGCGGCCTCAAAGTCTCGGTTCTAAGTTTCGGCACGATGACGTTCAGCGACGGCACCGGCCGTTTTGCCAGCGTCGGCAACACGCAGGGCGAGACTGCGAAGCACCTGATCGATTTGTGCATCGAATCCGGCGTCACCCTCTTCGACACCGCCGACGTCTACTCCGCCGGGCAATCCGAGGAGATACTGGGCCAAGCCCTCGGAGGCCGGCGCCGCGACGTGCTGGTAGCCACCAAAGCGTTCGGACCGATGGGACGCGGCGCGCATGACCAGGGCCTGAGCCGGCAACACCTGATTACCGCCTGCGAGGCCAGCCTGAAACGCCTCGCTACGGACTGGATCGACCTCTACCAGGTCCATAGCTTCGATGGGCTGGTGCCGGTTGAAGAAACCCTGCGCGCGCTGGACGACCTCGTACGCGCTGGAAAGATACGCTACATAGGCTGTTCCAACCACGCTGCCTGGCAGTTGATGAAGGCACTTGGCACCTCGGAACGCCGCGGTTTCGAACGCTATGTCGGCCAGCAGATTCAATATTCCTTGCTGGTGCGCGACGCCGAACAGGAATTGCTGCCCGCCGGCATCGACCAGGGCGTGGGCGCGCTGATCTGGAGCCCTCTGGCGCAAGGCTACCTGACAGGCAAGTTCCGCAACCGGACCGAACCGGCTGCGACAAGGCTCGGCACCGGCGGACTGAGATCGCTCGACACCGAACGCGGCCGCCATATCGTCGACACGCTCTGCAGCATTGCCGAAGCACATGATGGCGCCTCACCCTCCCAAGTGGCGTTGAACTGGCTTCTCGCGCGCCCCGGCGTGACATCCATTATCCTGGGCGCCCGCGATGCGTCGCAACTGGCGGACAACCTCAAGGCCGTGACCTGGTCCCTGACGGCGGAGGAGATGGCCTGCCTGAATTTGGCCAGCCAGACGCAAGTGGTGTATCCGAACTCGCATCAGCGGTTCTACAACGCCGAGCGTAATCCGCAGGTGTTCGAGCGGGTGAGAAACAGGTCGGAAGCGGGCCTTCTTTCTTGAAACAGAAACTCTCGGTCCACGCTGTTTGGCCGCCATACGACGGTCGTTGCGCGTCCAAGCGGGACTGCTTGCTTGCTAACCCGCCACCCTGCCCACCTCCCAATATCGGTCGCGGATCAACCGCTTGTACAGCTTGCCCGTCTCGTGGCGCGGCAACGCCGGGTCGAAATCCACCGCGCGCGGGCATTTGATCGGTGACAGATGTTGCCGGCAATACGCGATCAGGCCGGCCGCAAATTCCGGCGTGGCGTCCGCCCAGTCCAGCGGCTGAACCACGGCGCGCACTGCTTCCCCCATCTCCGCGTCCGGCACCCCGATCACCGCCACGTCCGCAACCTTCGGGTGGCTGGCAAGCAGGTTCTCCACCTCCTGCGGATAGATATTCACGCCACCCGAGATGATCATGAAACTTTTACGGTCGGTGAGAAACAGGTAGCCGTCCGCGTCGACGTAGCCGATGTCGCCGAGTGTGGACCAGGTCGGATGCAGCGGATTTCTGGTGTCGCGTGTCTTTTGCGGATCGTTCAGATAGCTGAAATCCCAGCCGCCTTCGAAATAGACGAGGCCTGGCACGTCCGGCGGCAGTTCCGTGCCGTCATCCGCGCAGACATGCAGCGTGCCCCAACTGGCCCGGCCAACGGAGCCCGGCTTGCGCAGCCACTCCTCGGGCGTGATCGAAGTCGAGCCGTTGCCTTCCGAACCGCCGTAATACTCGTGCACGATCGGGCCGAGCCAGGCGATCATCCGGCGCTTGACGTCCACCGGGCAAGGTGCCGCCGCATGCACCACCACGCGCAAGGAGGACAAGTCGTAGCGCGTACGCGTCGCGTCCGGCAGGCGCAGAAGCCTGAAGAACATAGTGGGGACCATCTGCACGAAAGTGACGCGGTAGCGCGCGATCGCCGCCAACGCCGCTTCCGCATCGAATTTGCGCATCAGCACGACCGTGCCGCCGAGACGCTGCACCGTTGTGGTGAACGCCAGCGGCGCCGTGTGATAGAGCGGCGCCGGCGAGAGAAAGACCGTCTGTGGGCCGACACCGAAAGTCTGCCGGTGCCGCACGGCCAGGGAATGCTCTTCGGTGGCCGGCCCGCCGGACAGCGGCAGGCGCACGCCTTTCGGCCGGCCCGTGGTACCGGAAGAGTAGACGAGATAGAAGCCGGCCTGCTCGTCGGCAATCGGGTGCGGGTCGTACGGTGTCGTCGCGTCCTGCCACCGCAGGCAACCCTCCAGCACCGTGTCCGTCCACAGCACGTGAGCCAGCGCCGGAAGGGCAGCCCGTCCCGCGAGCAGGCAAGCAGCGCCGGCGATGCTGCCTGAGGTCAGCAACAACTTCGCGCCGCAATCGGCCAGGATGAAAGCTGCTTCATCGGCGGTCAGAGCGGTGGAGATTGGTGCGATGTACAGACCGGCGCGCTGCGCTGCCCAGAAGAATTCGAAATACCGCAACGTGTTTCCGAGCCAGACGGCAACCGTGTCCCCGTTACGCAGCCCTAAAGCACGCAGCATGTGCGCGCCGCGGTTGGCCACCTCCTCCAACGCCTTGTAGGTGAGCGTCTCACCGGTTTCGTGCAGGATGGCAGCGGGCGTATCCGGCGTGCTCTCGGCATGCAGACGCGGGTGCATGTGACGGCCCCCCAAGGCAATGCCGGCACAGAGCGGCCAGCTTGCCTGCGAGCAAACCGTAATAAGAGAGGCTAGTCAAAGCGACCCAGAAACGCGCGCCACCTCGTTGACCATGTTAAGCCGGCCGGGCACAACGCGTGTGCCCGGAGAAGGACCGACTACAGCCTTGCGCCAGCCGCACGCGACTTCATCATCCCGGAGCTTGCCGTTGTGTATCGCGTCGACTCATCGCGGAGAGTGACAATCGCCTCGATGTTGCCGGTGAGAAAGAGAAAGCCTCCTTTTTTGAAGCAGCACAGGCGCCCTTGTGCCGTCTGCTTTCTTTGCAATTCGATGCTGCCGCCCAGGCGCGCAACCGGACCTTGCCGCCGGGTGAGTATCAGTCCCGGGCACGGCGGGTGGTAGGCTGCTCGTGGACGGCGCCCTTGGACGACCCTCGCTTGCCTCCCACGGAGTGGCTACTTCGCATAAGCACCCAGTCGAAAAGCAGGAAGCAATTCTGTGAGAGCGTGTGCTTCAGCGCTCCGCGACAGAGGCCAAAGCTTCTTCCTCAAATGAAGAGGCCTTCCTCCCCTCATTGAGCCCCGGCAACATCTTAAATCGTGGCCACTACCTTGTCCCGGCCCAGCATGACGGTTCGCATGTCGCCCTTCGCAAGGATCGAGATTACCAGGACGTAGGCCAGCGTGAAAACGCCGCCGACGAACACCGCGAGAGCGGCGCAGATCAGCCCCGCCGCCCAGGATCGCGCCCGGTAGATCATCCATGCGGCCACGAGCAGCAGGTGTACCACAAAATCCGTATTGAATTGTGCGCGCCAAGGATGGACGAAATCGCCGATGAACACAGCGCCTGCAGCACCGGTGCTCATCTCGCTTATAGCGCGGATGGTCACGACAAGAAGCACCAGCCAGCCGATGGCGAGGAACAGGCGGAAGCCGAGCAGACCAAGGCGCATGTTTGGCGGCACTCCCGATCACCCGGCGCTGCGCGCATGTCCGGCCACGCTAGCCGACTTGCGGGTAGTTACCGCCACCATACATTGCATCGACGGCGGCTCGGTCGGTGAAGCCAACCGGTGTGCGCGGCAGGCTCTCCGCGAACACCACGCTTTTCGGTTTCTTGTACGAGGCGAGCCGCTCCTTGCAGAAATCGATAATTGACTGCTCAGCCACTTCCGTGCCCGGCTTGCGCACGACGATCGCGCGCACGCTCTGCGTCCACACCGGGTCGGGCACCCCGATCACGCAGATGTCGGCCACGCTCTCGTGCTGGCGAAGGCACGCCTCGATCTCGGCCGGATAGATGTTCTCCAGCGCGGATTTGATCATCGCCGTCTTCGGCCCGGTGAAGACGATCGAGCCGTCCGGCAGCCGGCGTCCCAGATCGTTTGTCCTGTGCCAGCCGTCAATGACACGACGGCCATTCTCGTCCGGCCGCCGCCAGTAGCCGCACATGACCATCGGCCCGCGCGCCAGTATCTCGCCCACCTCGCCGTCGTGCACCTCGCGTCCGGCATCGTCGGCGATCTTGATCTGCAGGAACGGCGCAGTTCGTCCGGCGCCCGATCCACCGAGCCACACCATTACCGTCAGGCCGCCGATTTCCGTCTGGCCGTAGCCGCCCATCTTACGCAGCAACGGGGCGGTGGCCGGCATCACCATCGGCATCTTCCAATCCGCCAGGTCGGGCGTGGCGAACAGGCTGCTGACGTTCCGGCTACGTAATTGCATTGCCTCGCGCATCTGCAGCACGGTCGGTTGCGGGATGTAGGCGTGGGTCAGCCGGTCCGCCTCGATCATGTCGAGCAGTTGGTCGGCATCCACCCGTGCCACAAAGGCGCATCGCCCGCCGGCCAGGAACGTTGCCAGCGCGCCCATCAGCACGCCGAGATGAAACATCGGTCCCGAGACGAGGTAGCCGCTGTCCTCGTCGATCTGCTGCCCCTGCTGTGACAGCATCGCCGTAAGCAACAGCGACTCGTGACTGAGCAACGCCGCATTCGGCTGGCCGGAGAATGCCGCCGTGTAGATCGCCAGCAACGGCGTGGAGACTTCCACGGCATCGAACTGATCGGCCGGCTGGCCGGCTGCTACCAGCGCTTCATAGCCCTCGACACCGTCACCGTCATGCTGGATCCAATGACAATCCGGATGCCAGCTACCGCGCGTCCTGCGGTTGGCCTCGCCGATTTCGGCTTCCTGCCAGAACACCAGCCGCGGCTCGAGATCCTCCAGCACGTGCTGGATTTCCGGAGCCGATGCGCGCCAGTTCGCCGGACACAGGATCGCGCCTATCCTCGCCGAGGCGAGCAGCACCTCCAGCACGCGGAAGCTGTTCTGCCCCAGCCACAATATGCGATCGCCCTTGACCACGCCGCGCTCACGCAGAACGGAGGCGAGGCGGTTCACCCGCTCGTCCAGTTCCCGGAATGTGAAGCGATGCGCACCATCGACCACGGCGATCCTGTCACGACGCGCACGTGCCTGTTCGTGCAGCAGGTCACCAAAGCCGTAACGATGGACGGCGAGATAGGGAGCCAGTTCCGGGTGCCGTGTCATGTCAGCGTGTCCGTGCAATTTCGACAGTTGCGAAAAACCTCTGCCGGGCGCGCGCCGGAGAAGCGTGCGTTCCAGCAAACCGCGACAGCACAGATAAAAGTTTTTTGCTTCTTTTTTTCAAAAAAGAAGGCCTTGCTTGCCTACGGTCAAAGCTCGACACGCGGCCCGTAAGCGCCGCTAGGGCACGGCTCGGTCACGATCCGCACCGGCATATCCACGCGCAGCCGATCGAAGACATGCGCACGGTCCAGCCGGCTGGATACAAAGGTGTGGTTGCCTTCCGGCTCGATGTTCCACTCGCGGCCGTCCACATGCGCACCGCCGCCATGCGGCCCTTCGATGGCCAGGGCAGGCCCCAGCGCCTGCCAGCGCCGAAGCTGGATCCCCGGCACACCGCGCAGTTCCTCGTAGGCGTTGCCGGCAGCCCAGACGATCTTGCCCGCCAGCAGCTTGAACGGATCGTGGCCGGCACTGTGCACGGCTTGCAGGACAATCGGCGTCACCACCGCGACGACGGCCACATCGAAGCGCCGGATGATCGATTCCACCCGCATGCCGTCATAGGGGTTGGCCTCCGCACCGCAGCAGATCAGCCCCTTGGAGATCAGCACGCGCTCGAAGGGCGCGATGTGCGCCATGTCGCGCATGGTGGAGGTTATCAGCGCGTAGCGGCCGCGCAGTCCGTGGTCGGAGCGCAGGACGCGCCGCAGGAACGTCTCCATGCGCCCCAGTTCGCGGTCGCTGACCGCCATCAACCGCCGTGTCCCGTTGTCGTCGAAACCCGAGATCGCTGTCGGGCGCAGCATCGCCGCCGTGTTCATCGCGTCGTCACCCTCGGTATCTTCTGCGGCGGGCCGAGTTTCAGCAGCTCCTCCGCGGAGACCAGCTCGATCGCGACAGGCACGCCGAGCTCATCGCCAACGGCGGAGGCAAGCCGCGCGGCCAGCCTGGCTTGTGCTTCCGGATCCAGCGCGCGCTCAAAACCCACGCGCAGCCGCAGAACCTCCATCACCGGATTGGGACGGATGATCTGGAACAGCGCGCTTTTCGTCTCAGGCTGCAACTCCACCAGCCGTTGGATGTCGCGCGGCAGTATCTGCTTGCCCTGCACCGTCGTCTGGTCGCCCTTGCGGCCCATGATCCAGAACCGCAGATGCGTGCGGCCGCAACTGCAAGCGGCGTGATCCATGCGGCACAGATCGCCGGTGCGGAAACGTACCAGCGGCGCCCACGGATCGTCCAGCGACGTCACAACCAGCTCGCCCAGCGCGCCGTCGGCCACCTGCTTGCCGTCATCGTCGAGGTTCTCGCAGAGAGCGAGGTCTTCCCAGGCGTGAAAGCCGTTATGGGCGCGGCATTCCATGGCGCCGGTCACGTCGCCCAATGTGGTGTAGTCGAAGATTTCGATGCCCCAGCTGCGGGCCAGGGCGGCGAAGCGCGGCGACATCGGCTCGCCCCCGAATACCGCCCCCTTGATCGAGGCGAACACGCTGCGCGGGTCCTTTTCCGGATGCTGCTCGAAGTACTTCTCCAGGCCCATCATCATCGGCGTGGACAGCATGTAGAAAATCGTGGGTTTGTAGGTCTCGATCGCCTCGATCATCAGCGGCAGTTCGACCGGGTCGTGCGGCATGACGATCGGCGTGTAGCCCGCGTCGCCCAGGAACCCCAGGCGCGATTGACCACCGCGAAAGGTGAACATCATGTAGGTGACGTAGTCGCCAGGCCGGGCGCCGATATGCCAGAACTCCCGCGCGACTTCGGTCTCGACGGCCGTGCTTCGTTCCGTCGGCACCGGCGTCGGATCGCCCGTTGTGCCCGACGTGAAACCGACGACGCTCAGTTCCTCGGGGCCTACCACCTGCAGCCCGCCCATCGGGTCGCCGTGGCGGTCGCGGTGCGCGCGTATCGAATCCTTGTCGATGCACGGAACGCGCGCCGAGAAATCGTCCAGGCTTGCGATGTCCGCCGGCGTCACGCCGGCCGCGTCCCAGGTCGCGCGTATCAGCGCCGAACGTTCGTAGATGTTCGGCAGCAGCGCCAACAGCCGGCGCTCCTGCAATGCGCGCAACATCTCGCGCGGCATCGCCTCGATACCGCGGTCCAGAAAACGCGTGTCGTCCGAGGCGTGTATTGCAGTGGAATCCGTGTCGGACGGAATGGGATCGGCGTGGTTCATATCCATCATGCCTTCCTCCTGAAAATGGGCAGCACCCACCCGTCTTTGATCGGATTCCAGCCGACCTCGACCGCCATCCCGATCGCCACGTCATCGGCCGGCATGTCCACGAGGTTGGTGACCAGGCGTGCGCCGGGCGCGCCATCCAGATCGACCACCACGGGAACGTAGGTAAAATCCGCGACGTCGGGATAAGGCGAGCGCGTACAGATGGCGAAGCTGAACACTGTGCCTGTGCCGGGCAGCGTCGGCCACTCGGTCCTGCTGCTCTGGCATTGTGGGCAGAACGGCGAAGGAGGCATGCGGAACGCGCCGCAATCGCCGCACTGACACGCGGTCAACCGGTGTTGCTGGGCGGCCTGCCAGAACGGCTCGGTCGCCGGATCCGTGGTGATGCTTATGTGGTCGCCGGGGATGATTTCGGCCATGCCGTACTTCGTGCTCATCGCCGCAGCACCAGGCCGGATACCGGGATGGAGGCGGGCCCGCCGGTAACCAGAGCGAATTCGCAGTCTTCCACCTGGTTCGTGGCCACGCCGCGCAGTTGCTCTACCGCCTCGCGCACATGCGTCATGCCGATGATGTACGCCTCCGACAATTGGCCGCCATGGGTGTTCACCGGGATCGATCCGCCTTTATACCGAATGGCGCCGCTCTCCACGAACGGGCCGCCCTCGCCCTTGGCGCAGAAGCCGTAATCCTCCAGCTGCATCACCACCATGGCGCTAAAATGGTCGTAGATCAGGGCTACATCGATGTCTTTCGGGCCGATGCCGGACATCTGCCACAGGCGGTCCGCCACCGGCTTGTGGCCGGACGATCCAAAATGCGGGTCCGGCATGCCCATCCAGCCGAAAGCGCGGCCCCATTCCCGGCTGCCGCCATGGGTGCAGCCGTGGATATAGACGGGCGGCTGTTTCAGGTCCTTCGCACGCTCCGCGGACGTGGTGATGAAGGCCACCGCCCCGTCTGTCTCCAGGCAGAAATCCAGCCTGCACAGCGGATCGGCCAGCATCGGGGAGGCGAAATACTCGTCCAGCGTCAATTTCGTGCGTCGCACGGCGGTGGGCCGCGGGATGGCGTTCTCGCGCTCTGAGATGACCACCTCGGCGAACGCTTCGCGCCGCGTGCCGTAGAGGTGCATGTGCCGCCGCGCCAGCACCGACATCAGGTGGCCGGGCCCGACCAGGCCGGATGGTTGCAGAAACGAGTTCTCCGGGCTCGGCGCCACGTCGCCGAACACCGTGCCCAGCCGCTGCTTGCGCTGCTGCAGCGCCATCACGGTCACCACATAGGTGGCGTCCTCGTTCATGATCGCCGCCGTCGCCAGCCCCGCGGCACCGGCCGAGCCGCCGCCGCCGCTGGTCAGCGCCGCGGTGAAGGTGATCTCCGGGATTCCCAGCATCTCGACGATGCTGCCGGTATCCATCTTGTCGGTGTAGCCGGCCGAGGCGGAGGAGTAGTAGGCGAAGCCGTCGATCTGCTTGACGTTGATGCCGGCATCGTCGCAAGCGCCCAGGATGGCGGTGCCGATCATCTCGTTGATGGTGCGCGGATAGCTCTGCCCACGCACATAATATGGCGTAGCCCCCACGCCGACGATGGCCGTCTTGTCCTGATTACGCCAAACCAACGCTGCCCTCCCACGTGCTCTTCTCACCAGGCCGCCATAGGCCGCCTGCGGAGATCACTGACTTAGTTAGCTACTTAATGGCGCATTGAAGCGGACCTTGTCACCCCCCTTTAAGCAGCGAAGCCACGCCACGGGCTCAGCTGAAATGCAGGCGACGGTACTTGCCGCGAAAGTACAGCAGCGGATCGCGCCGTGGTTCAAACCGCACCTGGATCACCCGGCCCACGAGGATGACGTGGTCGCCGCCGTCGTACATCGCGTGGCGGGCGCATTCGAAGCTGGCCAGCGAGCTGCGCAGGATGGGGATGCCGGTCTCCCAGGCCTCCCAGGGCGTGGCGGCGAACCGGTCCTCGCCCCTTCCGGCAAACCGCCCGGAGGTGAGTTGCTGGCCGATATGCAGCACATTGACGCCGAAATTCGCGTGCGCCTCGAAGGCGGGCAGGCTGCCGGCCGTGCGTGCCAGGCAGACCAGGAGCAGAGGCGGATCGAGCGAGACGGAGGTGAAGGAGTTCGCCGTCAGACCGACCGGCCCGCCCTGCGCGTCCAGCGTGGTCACCACGGTGACCCCGGTGCCGAAGCAGCCCAGCGCGTCGCGCAGCGTGCGCGGATCGGAGCCGGCGCGGTATTCCGGCGCCTCGCGCGGCACCCGCCGTTCCAGGAAATCGAGCAGCACGGCGTTCAGCGCGTCCCCGCGGTCGCTGGCGACGAGGTGGCTGGCGCCTTCGATCTCGGTGACCTCGGCGCCGGCGATGCTGTGCGCCAGTTCCTCCACGGCGTCGGTGGTGGACAGCGCGCTCTCGCTGCCCCGCACGATCAGAGTGGGCACCGTCACGCGGGCGGCGGCCTGCATCAGACGCGGCACCACCTGTTCCACGTCGATGCCGGCCAGCATGCGCGGGTCCCAGTCGGTGGCGCCCGCCGCCCGGCGCCGCAGGGAGTCGCCGATACGCTGCATACCGGATGGCGCCATGCGCGGCGGCGCGTCGATCAGCACCAGGCCAGTCGCCAGATGCGCGCCGTCCTCGCCCAGGGCGGCGATCGCCGCCCAGCCGCTCAACGTGGAGGCCACCAGCACCGGTCGGTCGCTCATCTGGGCGAGCACCGCGCGCAGGTCGCCCACGAAGGCATCCAGAGTGTAGCCGCCCTCGCCGGCGCGCTCGCTTTCGCCGTGGCCGCGCAGGTCCAGGCTGACCACGTGCCGCCCGGCCGCCGCCAGTGCCTCGGCGATGGCGGCCGAGCTCTGCCGGGTCTGCGTGCCGCCCGGCAATATCAGCACGCCGGGGGCGTCGGGATCGCCGTAGAGGTCCGCGGCGAGGCGCAAGCCGCCAAAGCCCACGAAGTTCTGCATGGCCATACGGCTTCTCTCCCCGCCTCCCGCCGGCGCGTGGCGTCTCGGCGGCAGGAAGACTAATCCGGTATTGAAATCCGGTGTCAATCTTGGCAAGAATGCGCGACCGGCCACCTGTTGAACTAGCTTGACGTACTCGCGCCAGAGCACCAGCTGTCCGAAGACGAGCGGCTGTCCAAACGCGGCGGGCTGACCAGGCGGCGAGCGGACGCAGCCGGCCAGTGTCCGGCAGACTTGCAAAGGGAAATCCCATGAAGCCGTACATCTTCAGCGCCGACAGTCACGTCCGTGAGCCGAATACCCTGTTCACCGAAGGCCTGCCGCCCTCGCTTCGGTCCCATGCGATACGCACCGTGAAGGATGGCGACACGCTTATCACCGGGACCGAAAGCCGCGTGATCTTCAAGATACGCCTGAAGGCCAACCCTGATTTCGGCGGTCAGCAGCGGCTGGGCATACACAACCTGGAAGGCCGGCTGGTTGACATGGAGAAGGACGGCATCGATGCCGAGATCGTCTTCCCCAGCCTCGGTCTGTGGCTCTACGCGATCAGCGACGCCGAGGCCGAGCTTGCCTCTTGCGAGCTGTACAACAACTGGAACTCGGAATATCTGTCCGGGCACCTGGACCGCTTCGTGCGCTGCGGCGTGCTGCCGGTCATCGACTTCAGCAACACGCTGCGCGAGTTGAAGCGCATCGCAGCCATGGGCTTCACCGCAGCCATGCTGCCCTCGATCACCATGGCCGGAATCCCGAAATACAACGATCCAGGCTGGGACCCGGTCTTCAACCTGGCCGGCGAACTGGGCATCGTCTTCGTTCTGCATACCGGCACCGGTGCCGAGAACGTGGTCAGCGAGCGCGGCCCCGGCGCGGCCGTGATCAATTACTCGTTGCAGATGTCGGACGGCATCACCGCAATCATGTATCTCGTCGCCGGCGGCGTGCTGGACCGGAACCCGAAATCCAAGGTCGCTGTGATCGAATGCGGCGCCAGTTGGCTGCCGGCACTGGCCGAGCGCATGGACGAGGTGTACGTGGCGCACGACATTTTCGTCCGCCCGAAACTGTCGATGATGCCAAGCGCCATCATCAGCCGGCAGGTCAGCGTGTCGTTCCAGCATGACCGCGCGGTGATCATGTCGCGCCACGTCACCGGCACGCACTCAATCATGTTCGCGTCCGACTACCCGCATGCCGAGGGCACGTTCCCGCACACACGCAGCGTGATCGAACATTTATTCGACGGTATCGACATCACCGAGGACGAGAAAACCGCGATCCTGAGCGGCAATGCCAAGCGCCTGTTCCGCATGGGCCAGCCGCAAGCGTCCGAGATGCGCTCGGCCGCCGAGTAAGACAGACGGACATCCCCGATATCAGCGTCGCTCCGGCCAATCCGGCCGGGGCATCGCCGCCGCGCCGCCCGGGATCGATCCGCCGAACCTCCTCCATCGATACCGACTGGCCTGCCGGGCGCACCGGCGAGATGCACCTGCAGGGCCATGCGCGCGATTTGCTGACGTGGGCAGATGGCGGCACCGTCATTCTGGCCGAAGACCGCATCGACGTCCGGGCCACCCCGATGCGCGAACTGCTCCATATCGCCGCGACGCCACCCCGGCCGGACGTCTCAGCCCTGGTCGGCAAGCGGGCTGGCGGGCATTTGCGCGCCGCCATCAACGAGCTGTTCCCGGACGAACGCGCGGCGGGATCACCGTTTTTTCTGTTGCTGGACGATCTGGCGGGCGCCAGCCTGGTGGCCGGCTGGGCGTGGTCGCGCTGGACGGACGATTGGATGACGCGGATCAAGCGCGACGGCACGCAATCCACCGCCGGGCGCGGCGGACAGATGCTGGGCATCTGCACAGGCTTCGCGCCCGGCTCCAGCGCCTTGGGGTCGGACGGGGCGGCCGCTTCCGGCCAGAGCAGCGCCCCGGTTCCCCCGCTGGAAAACCCGGATGACGCACTGGGCTGGCACGCTCTGCCCCCGCAGCAGGGCGTGGGCATGCGACGCGCCCGTCGCATCGACATCTGGCCGCAGGACGGAAAGCTGCAGATCGACGCTGGCTTCCAGGACAGCGCCACTTCGCCGGAAGGCGGCCGCGTTGCCGTGCACGAATACGGGCTGACCGCCTCAGCGAATTTACAGACGGGACGGCTGGTGGAATTGCACGCCGAGCCGCGGGTGCTTCCCTACAGGGAATGCCCGGGTGCGGCGCCGAACGTGCAACGCCTGGTCGGCGAGGAGCTTTCCACACTTCGGTTCACGGTGCTGAAGCTGCTTGCCGCCACATTAGGGTGCACGCATCTGAACGATGCGTTACGTGCGCTGGCGGAGGTGCCGCAGCTGGTTAGGGAAGGAAGGAAGCAAGGCCTTCTTTTTTGAAAAAAAGAAGCAAAAAACTTTTCCTTTCCCGCATCTGCCGCAGCTTTGATAATCCAGAAGCACCCGGCTGCTGCAAATGCGGGGTGATAAAAGTTTTTTGGTCCTTTTTTTCAAAAAAGGACTGCTTCCTTGCCTACTGGCTCCGCCACATATGCGACGGCGCAGAAACCGCATCCGGATCGGGAATCTCGACCAGCTCGATATGACCATCGGTGTTGGCGAACACCGTCTTGCCTGTCGTGCTCGTCAGAAAGAAGAAGTTGGCCACGTTGTTGTTCATGTCCGTGTAAAGCACGTCGTAGCCCAGGCTGTCCTTCTCGCCGAATTTCAGCCCGTGCTGCTCTGCAAAGCGCGCGACCGCCCCGGCGATCTCCGGCGTGACGCTGCTCTTGAATTGCGCGTACGTGATCGGCGTGATCATCGGCGCCGAGCTGACCAGCCCGTACAGCGCCGCCTGGCCTTTATGTATCGAGGCGTGGGCTGTGGTCAGGAAATGCCGCAAGGTTTTCGGAACGCCATCCATCGTGTATTTTCCTTCTGTGCGCTGCGTTTGACCGGTCCAGGGCAAGCAAGAGCTTTTTTGGAAAGACTTGCTTTCTACACTCAGCCCGCCACCCTGACCAGCCGGCCGGTGGAGGCAAGCGTGTCCACCGCCGTGAGAATCTCCATGATCCTGGCCACCGGCACTGCCATCGCGTGCGCGCCGGCGGCATCCACCAGGCCGCCTTGCGCCAGACGATCGACAAGCTCGGTGCGGGTAAATCCAGGGTCCATCCCGACGATTGCGATACCATGCGGCGCAAGTTCGCCGGCAAGCGCGTTCGTCAGGCGTGCCAGCGCCGCTTTGGAAGCCGCGTAGCCGATCATCGAGCCCAGCTGACGGACCGCCTCGGCCGGAGGCTGCGCCGGATCTACAAGATCGCCGGCGCTGGAGATCATGTTGACGATCACGCCGCCCTCGCCTTGCCGTTTCATCTGCGCGACGGCGAGCCCGATCAGCGTGAACGGTGCATGCACGTTGGTGTCGAAATGGCGGAACCAGGCCGCGCGCGAGTAGAGCTCCACCGCAGCCGAGCCGGCATTCGTATCGGCCGCGTTGTTGACCAGTATGTCCAGCCGGCCGAACCGGCGGATGGTCTCGCCGACGAGTCTCTCCAGGTCTTCCGGCCGGGTGACGTTGGTTTGCACCGCCAGTGCCGTGCCGCCCGCCTGCTCGATCGCCGCCACCGTCTCGCCGATCGTGCCCGCCAGCCTGCCCTCCGGCGTGATCGTGCGCGCGGCTACCGCGACGCTGACGCCGCGCCGTCCCAGTTCCAACGCGATCTGCCGGCCGATACCCCTGCTGGCGCCGGTCACGATGGCGACCTTGCCCCGTAGGTCCGCCGGTTTGGCGGTCTTGCAGGCACTGGTCATTTGCCGGCCTGGTCCCGCCAGCTATGGCGCGGCGTGTAACCCAGCCTTCCTGCGGCTTTCGCCGAGGACAGCAGCGACATGCAGCCCTGCAACGGAGTGCGCAGCGTCACGCCCCGGAAATACCGCTGCATCAGTTCGGCGCTCGGCACGTCCACGATCGTGTCGGCGGCTGCTATGAGGAACCGCTCGTGCCCTGACAGCGGCGCCTCCAGCGCCAGCCTGCAGGCTTCGGCGCAGTCACGCGCGTCCACGTAGCCCCAAAGGTTCCACCGCCGCTGCTCGGGCTTGCCTTGTATCCTGGCCAGCATCGCGTAATCCGCCGCGTCGAACACGTTGGAAAACCGCAGGGATGCCACCGACAAGGCTGGGTGCCACCGCACGAAGGTGTCCGCCATCTCCTCGCCGAGTTTCTTGCTGAGGGAATACGACCATTCCGGGCGATCGGGATGGGTTTCGTCCAGCGGCGCGAAGTCGGGCGGGCGGTCAAACGGCAAGCCCAGGATCGTTTCGCTCGATGCCCAGACCACGCGACGTATGCCCAGTCTCGCGCAAGAGGAGAAGACGTTGTAGGTGGCCAGCGTGTTGTTCGCCAGAATGGCCTGGTCGGCCGCCAGGCCCGGCGCTGGTATGCCTGCCAGATGCAGCACGGCGTCGAACCCGGCACCTACGGTGTCAACGCCGGAGAGCGCGCCCGCAACCTGCCCGAAATCGGTGCAGTCCAGGATCGTCGTCCGGCTGCCATCGGAAGCCGGCTTAAGGTCGAACAGAGCCAGGCGGTGGCCAGCTTTGCGCAGCGCCGCCAGCGCGCTGAGCCCCACTTTCCCCGAACTCCCGGTGACGGCGATCTTCAAAGCGTCCGCCTCCCGCGTCTCATCTGGGTTATACCTGTTTGACTAGGTTAGGCAACTACTCCAGACTTGCTCACGGCGGTAGACCTTCTGGGCAGCCTCAGTAGACGCTATCCGGGAGACGTAATTTTGATCACCATCGCTGCCCTGTCCGGACGTTCCGAGTGCCGCGCGGCAGACAGGCAAAATGCTACCCGACATGCATCGCGGGACGGCACGCTATGACACAAGTGCCCATCGACGCTACCAAGCTGACGGCCTGGCTGGATGCCAACCTGCCCGGCGCCGCAGCACCTGCAACCGTGACCCAGATGGAGGGTGGTGCCAGCAACCTGATCTACCGCGTCGAGCGCGGCGGCCAGGCCTATGCGTTACGCCGCCCGCCGGAGGTTCAGAACGATCCTACGTCGAACACGATACGGCGTGAGTTGCGTCTGCTGTCCGCACTCGGAAAATCGGCAATCCCGCACCCCAAGCTGATCGCCGCCTGCGAGGACAGCGACATAATCGGCGTGCCGTTCGCGTTGACGCAATGGGTGGACGGCTTCACCCCGCGCGACCCGATGCCGCCGGGCTTCGAGACGCCGGAGGCGGCGCGCGCGCTCGCGGAAGGCATGATCGACGGGCTGGTGGCCATCAACATTGCCAACTGGCAGGCCATGGGCCTGGACGGTTTCGGCAAGCCGGAGAACTTCCTGGCCCGGCAGGTCGAGCGCTGGACGTCGCAGCTCGAGCGGTCCCGCTCACGCGACCTGCCTGGCCTGGACGCACTCTGCGCCTGGCTGAGCGCCAACACGCCGGCAACCCAGCGCATCACGCTGATCCATGGCGACTACCAGTTCATCAACACGATGTTCGCGCACGCCCAGCCCGCCCGGCTGCAGGCAATCCTGGACTGGGAATCCGCCACGATCGGCGATCCGTTGCTCGATCTCGGCTGGCTGCTCGCCGGATGGCACGAGGAAGGCGAACTGCCGACACACGCCACCTACATCGATTGGCGCCGGTTCCCGCCCCGCCACGAAATGGCGCTGCGTTACGCCCAGCGCACGTCGCTGCGTGTGACGGACCTGAACTTCTACATGGCGCTCGCGCTGTTCAAGCTCGCCGTCATCATGGAAGGCTGGTATTTCCGCTTCATCAACGGCCAGTCCACCCATCCTGCGCACAAGGATATGGAGACCGCGGTTCCCGGCATGCTCGCACGTGCCGCGCGCTTCGCCGGGATCGCGTAACGTCCGCCAGCTACTTCACCACTTCGGAGACCGTCGATGTGGATGTTCTCGACCGAGCCCGAGTTCCAGGCGAAGCTCGACTGGGTGGATGGCTTCGTGCGCCAGGAGTGCGAGGCGCTGGACCTTCTGTTCCCGGCAGGCGGAGATCCGTACGATACGCGCAACACGCTATCGCGCGCCATCCTGCGCCCCTTGCAGGATCAGGTCCGCGCGCAAGGCCTGTGGGCCTGCCATCTGGGCCCTGAGCTCGGCGGCCAGGGCTACGGCCAGCTCAAGCTGGCATTGCTGAACGAGGTCCTCGGCCGCTCCTATTGGGCGCCCACCGTGTTCGGCACCGCGGCGCCCGACACCGGCAACGCCGAAATCCTGGCGATGTTCGGCACACCGGCGCAGAAATCGCGCTACCTGCAGCCGCTGCTCGACGGCGATATCGTCTCCACCTTCTCGATGACCGAACCGCAGGCAGGCGCGGACCCCAAGGAGTTCACCTGCCGCGCCACGCGCGACGGCCAATCCTGGGTGATAGAGGGCGAGAAATGGTTTTCCTCGAACGCCCGCTACGCTGCCTTCCTGATCGTCATGGCCGTCACCGACCCCGGCGCACCGCCGGCCGAGCGCATGTCGATGTTCATCGTCCCCTCCGAGACACCAGGCGTCAGCGTCCTGCGCAACGTGCCCACAATGGCCGAGAGCGAAGCCCTAGACACAGGCATACACGGCTACATACGCTACGAGCAGGTGCGTGTGCCGCTCGAGGCGATGCTGGGCGGCGCCGGCGAGGGCTTCCAGGTAGCCCAGGCGCGCCTGGGCGGCGGCCGCGTGCACCACGCCATGCGCACGGTCGGGCGGTGCAACCGCGCCTTCGAGATGATGCTGGAACGCGCCGTCTCCCGCCGCACGCAAGGCCGCCTGCTGGCCGATCTGCAGTTCGTGCAAGGCTTCATTGCCGACTCGGCCATAGAGCTCGCGCAGTTCCGCCTGCTGGTACTGCAGACGGCATGGATCATCGACAACGAGCCGCACGGCGCGGCGCGTACCCACATCGCCATGTGCAAGGTCGCGATGGCGAAGATCTTCCACGATATCGTGCAACGCGCCGTTCAACTGCACGGCTCGCTCGGCACCACCCATGAATTGCCGCTGGCGGAGATGTGGATGAGCGTGCCGAGCCTGGCGCTCGCGGACGGCCCGACCGAAGTGCACAAGGTGCAAGTCGCCCGCGCTTTCCTGAAGAAAGCCAAGCCTGCAACCGGGTTGTTCCCCAGCGAACACGTGCCGGCGCGCCGCGAGGCCGCCAAAGCGCGCTATGCCGCCACCGTGTCGCCGCGCGGCCTTGCCGCCGAATGAGCGCGGATCTGTTCGACCTGACCGATAAGGTGGCGCCCGTCACCAGCGGCAGCCGCGGCCTCGGCTACCAGATGGTGCGCGCCTTCGCCGAGCACGGCGCGGATGTTATCATCGCCAGCCGCAAGCTCGACGCCTGCGCCTGCCAAGCCACGAGATAGGTGAAGACTTGTTCGACAAGAATGTCGGCCTGCGTGGCGCACCGCATGTCGCAGGGCGATGAGGGCAGCATCATAAACGTGTCGTCCACCAGCGGTATGATGCCCCTGCCGCAGATCGTGCCCTGTTCGGCGGCCAAGGCGGCGCTCAATGCGATAACCCTGTGCTTCGCGCATGAATACGGGCCGAAGGTGCGCGTCAACACCCTTTCCGCCGGCCCGTTCCTGACGGACATTGCGAAATCCTGGCCGGAAGAAGCGCGCCTCCACCAGCCGAATGCGGCTGGCCGTTCCGGGCCGCCGCACGAGGTGGTCACCTCAGCGCTCTACTTCGCCAGCGCCGCGTCCAGCTACACCACCGGCGCGCTGCTGCGGGTCGATGGCGGAACGTGGTAGTACACCGGACGATGCTGCCCCCTGAAAGCCGCGCCAGGACGCCTGATGAATCCGGGCCAATTGCGGGTGTGCTCCTCGGGCTGGCGGCGGCGACCGTGCTGTCCATCCTGTTCCTGGACCGCCCGGTGGCAAGCTGGGCGCATGGCCTGCACAAGCCGGCCTGGTGCGTGTGGCTCACCTGGATCGCCGACGTACCGGCGCCGGCTGCCGTCCTGGCACTCACCGTGCTCGTTGTGGCGAGCCTGAGCGGCTGGACCCCGCCGGCCGGAGCGCGCGTGCTGATGTCCATGGCGGTGGCGACACTCGTTGCGGTCGCCGCGGTGTTCGTGATGAAATCGGCGTTTGGCCGCACCTGGCCGGAGACGTGGGTCGCCAACAACCCATCCTGGATAGGCACGCACGCATACGGTTTTTCCCCATTCCACGGCGGCATTGGCTGGTCCGCGTTCCCGTCCGGACATATCGCAACCATCACCGCACCCATCGCCGCATCCTGGGTGTACGCGGCCCGCTGGCGTCCTGTTCTCGTGACCTTGCCTTTGCTGGTCGTCGCTGGCCTGATAGGTGCGAACTACCATTTTCTTGGCGACTGCGTCGGCGGCGCTCTCCTTGGTGTGGCCTCGGCCAGAAGCGTTAGCATGGTGAGGCGGTATCCCCCAGTGGCCACCTAGTGGATACCACGCGCTCGCGGAACCCTGTAGCCAAGCTGCCGGCGGTTGCCGAACGAACGATAGAACACCTCGCACGTCAGCAAGGCGGCAAAGTTCTCGCCAACGCCACGGACACGTTGCAGCGCCATGATTTTTTCGACCATCGTGTCTGCCGCTTCTGCTTTCTCCAAGGCGTCAGCACGTGCAACCTCCAGTTCGCCGATCAACTCCAGCACCAGGACCAGCCGGCGGCGCAGGCGATCGAGCTCGATCCGCAGCAAGGGCGCCAGGACCCGTCCATCGCCCGTTCGCAGCGCCGCCACATCGCGCTGCCAAGAGCGTAATGACGGTCTTCCCCGGATGCCTTGCGTGAACAGCAGCGCCCTGATGCGGTTCTCGATGCGAAGCCTGTCGGCCACGAGCTGTTCACGCTCGCGGTGCGGCCGCTTGGCGTCCTCCTCCTCAGGCGTGGGCACGCGCACCATGCTGCACACCTGGCGGTCGCCGGCCGGCCACGTGGCAAGTACGCGCAGTATGCCTTCAGCGTCGAGCCGGTCCGTCTTGGCCCGGCGGGCGCGGCGGTCTACCAGGATGCTGGTCGGCTCGAGCACACAGGCAGCCATGCCGTGCGTCGTCAGCAAGCGGTGCAGCCAAAAGCCATCGCGGCCTGCCTCGAAGCAGCATGCGACACTGGTTCGAAGCAACACGGCCATATCGCCACCCTCGAGGCGATGCAGCCGTGACTTGTCGATGCCTGGCAAGCGCGCGGCCACCAACCACGATGAGACGCTGAGTTCGATAGCAACGTGGACGGTGTTCTCGGACGGCATGGCGGCGGGCTCCCTGATCTGGTTGCGGACGCTGCCAGTGTCGCCAATCAGCCTGGGCGGTGTCCTGCCTCATAGCATCTGGAACCAGATCTCTGTCGGCCTGCCGGCGAGTTTGGCGCGCACCAGGCT
Source organism: uncultured Acetobacteraceae bacterium (assembly GCA_964252625.1). GTDB lineage: Bacteria > Pseudomonadota > Alphaproteobacteria > Acetobacterales > Acetobacteraceae > BOG-908. The sequence continues at coordinate 64,535 of CAXUOA010000001.1, forward strand.
GGCGAAGTTTGTCTAAAAGCCTCCTCGGCAGCAGGGTCCTTCTTCGGATGCACCGACCGCGGCTGCAGCCGGGTCAAACCGAGTTCGCCCAGCCAGACGCCGATCGTGCTCTGATGCACGTCCACCAACCCCCGAGAGTCAGCCTTATCGCAGATTGGTATTAGTACAGCACTCGGCCGACGCCACGCCGTCTGACCTTGAGCACATCCGGCAGAAGTGTGTGGCGCCTGCTGTCTTGGAGATCTGCACTTAGACCGGCGTTACAGCATTTGTGCCTTACGTAGTGTACCAAAGTGAAACCTCAGTGAAGTTCGACGGCCACCTAAGCAAAGATTCTTCGCAGGTTATATCAACCAGTCTTGAGGCTGACAGTGAAAGCAACCGGTTCTTTTTTGAAGAAAAGACCAAAAACTTTTGCTTCCCATCGCATTTGCAGCAGCCAATTGCCTCTGAGTCGATCAAGGCAACTGGGTCTGCGCAGGGATCAAAAGTTTTTTGCTGCTTTTTTTCAAAAAAGAAGGCCTTCCTTGCTTGCCCAAGCATCAATCTAAAAGTGGGGCGGTATTAGTGGTCAGAAAACGCGGCCGCACCGGTTTGCTGGATTGTTGCGCGTCCTGATGGATCGGGACAGCTGACGACGAAGTCGCTTGTGCCCGGCAAAGGACAGCATCTCCTGGCCGCTGGCGAAGCTTGTTGTCGGCGGCCATCGTCCACTACCCTTCCCAGGATGAGCACGGAAAGCAAGCAAGCAAACCCAGACAGAACAAGCGTCATCGGGCAGATACGCCGATGACGTTCCTGATCTACGGGGCGACCGGCTACACGGGCCGCCTCTGCGCCGCGCACGCCCTCCAACGCGGTTTGCGGCCGGTGCTGGCGGGCCGGAACGCCGAAACGTTGCGTCCGCTCGCGGAGGGCCTCGGCCTGGAATGGCGGGCCTTTGGCCTGGGACCTGGTCCGGCGCAGCTCCAGGGCATCCGCGCCGTGCTGCATGCGGCGGGCCCGTTCTCGGCCACGGCCGCGCCGATGGCAGCAGCCTGCATCGCGGCAGGCATCCACTACTGCGACATCACCGGCGAGATCGACGTCTTCGAGGCGCTCGCGGGCCGGAACGCCCGCGCGCGGGACGCCGGCGTCATGCTGCTGCCCGGCGCCGGGTTCGACGTGGTTCCCAGCGACTGCCTCGCGGCGCATGTCGCGGCGCGCCTGCCGGGCGCCACGCGCCTGCGCCTGTCCATCGGCGGACTCGCGAAGGCGAGCCGGGGCACGATGAAGACGATGCTGGAGGGCATCGGCACCGGCGTGCGGGTCCGCCGCGACGGCGCCATCGTGCAGGGCGACAAGCGGCTGCGGCGGACGGCCGATTTCGGGGCGGGCGCGCGCCCCACGGTCGGCGTGCCCTGGGGTGACGTGTCGACGGCGTGGCGGTCCACTGGCATCGGCGACATCGCGGTGTTCTTCGAGGCGACCCGCGACATCGAGACGATGTCCCGCCTCCCGGCCGTCGCCCGCGGGTTTCTGGCGCAAGGGCCCGTCCTGCGCTTCCTGCAACGGCAGGTGGACCGGCGCCTGCCCCCCGGACCCACGGACGAGGAGCGGGCGAGCGGCCGCGCGGCGATCCTGGCGGAGGCGTGGGACGCCACGGGCGAGCACGTCGCGTCGCTGCTGAGCACGCCCGAGCCCTACCACCTGACCGCGCGGACCGCCGTAGAGATCGCGCGGCTGGCATCGGAAGGATCGGCGGCGCCGGGCTACCAGACCCCCGCCACCGCTTACGGCGCCGACTTCATCCTGGGCTTCGACGGCGTGCAGCGGACCGACATGGACGTGCCGTCGCGCAAGAACGCATAGGCGAGCCCGCCCAAGGGCTGCGCGTTCTGCGTCGGGTTACGGAGCGAACCGGCGTGTCGCGAGACGGCCAGCCAGTCCCAGCAAGCCTTTCGCCAGAACCGCCGGAGGCGAGGCCCCCGCCGCGCCGCGGGCCGGCAGCGCCCCCCCGGC
>CAXUOA010000002.1:0-18674 GCA_964252625.1 uncultured Acetobacteraceae bacterium
TGAGCCTGCGCAGGAAGCAAAAGTTTTTTGCTTCTTTTTTTCAAAAAAGAAGGCCGTCCTTCCTTGCGCAAGTCACAACCGCAGAGCGGGTTAGTATCACTGGGCTAGATCATTCAAGCTGAGCATCGCCAGCAACAGCGAACTCACGATCCCCGCCACGGCCACGCCCATTGTCAGGATTAGCACGGGCACAAGCAAGGCGGTCAACCGTTGTATCCCGATGCGGGACTGCTCCTCGTGTATCTCGGCGGCGCGCAAGGACAGGCCAGCGAGTTGCGCCGTCTCCTCGCCGAGACGAAGCAGATAGATCATGCGTATCGGGAAGATACCCGATTGCTGCAGCGGCTTGGCAAGACCGGAGCCGCCTTTGGCGCTTTCAGTCGCCACGCGCACGGCGATGGTGGCGGCGGTGTTGCCGATGACATCGGCCACGATGCCGAGTGCCGCCACGAGCGGCACGCCGTTCTGCAGGAGAGTGCCGAGCGTCCGGGCAAAGCGCGCAGCCAGAAGTTCGCGTGAGAGCGTGCCGAAGATCGGTATCCGGAGGATCGCACGGTCCCATCGCAAGCGAGGACCAGGCCGTGACAGCGCCTGCCGTGCCGCAAAGAACAGGATGGCCAGCGCCACGGCAAGATACAGGCCGTAGCCGGACACCAGCGCCCCCAGGGCGATGACGATCTGCGTGGGGCGCGGCAAAGCAGCGCCGGCCTGCTCGAACATCGGGACGAATTGCGGAAGCACCTGCGTCAGCAGCAATACGATGGAGCCTATGCCGGCGACGAGCAGTATGACGGGGTAGATGAGCGACGATACGACGCTGGCACGCAGCGCACGCTGTTTCTCCAGAAGATCCGCCATGCGCTCCAGGGTGTTGGCGAGGTTGCCGCCGGCCTCACCGGCGCGGATCAGGCCGATATAGAGGTTCGGGAAACTCGCAGGGTGCTGGGTGAGCGCCGTGGCAAAGGGACTGCCGTCGCGCACTGCCTCGCGTATCTGGGTGAGGATGGCGCGCACGTGTTTCTTGGGCGCCGTGTCGACGAGAAAACGCAGCGCACGGTCCAGGTCCTGGCCGGAGCCGAGCATGACGGCAAGCTCGCGCGTGATTTCGGACAGGTCCTGGCCGGAGAGCCTTTTCCCACCGCCGAACTCGGCGCCTAGCAGTGACGGCACTATGCCGCGCGCACGGTCGGCCGGTTCGGCGCGCATGGGCAGGCTGCCCTGGCGACGCAGGATTTCGATGACCGCCTGTTCGCTGGGCGCCTCGATCAGACCGGTGGCAGTCTCACCGGCCGGGGTGATGGCCGTGTAGCGAAAACTAGGCATCCTAAAAAGCGCACCGGAGAAAGCGATGTTTGGTCAATGAAAAGCAAGCTGTCGGTAAGTCGGCGACAGCGGAGTCAAAAGTTTTTTGCTTCTTTTTTTCAAAAAAGAAGGTCTTGCCTGCTCCCGTCACGCGAGAAACCCCGCCAGCGCGGCAGCAAACTTCGCAGGCTGGTCGATAAAGATGAAATGCGCCGTGCCGTCGATGCGGACGAGCTTCACCCCTTTGAGGGAAGCGTAGATGGTGCGGAACAGCGTGTCCGCCTGTGCGGCGGTGTAGGGGTCGGCCTTGTTCCAGGCGTAGAGAACCGTGGTCGGCACCACGATCTTCGGCAGGTCGGCGGTGAGATCGGTCTCGACCAGTTCGCGCATCGCGTGGCCGGCCACACGGTGGTCGCTTTCGACGGACTGGCGGACGATAGCGGGACGTGCGGCTTCGGTGAGGATTTCGTTGGCGACGACCGGCTCGACGGTCTGCCGGTAAGCGGCGGCATCGGCGTGTTCCATGCCTTCGCCTATCGCCTTCGCGGCTGCTTCTATCTCGCCGCGTGAAGCGCCCGGGCGGGTCATGACCACAGCCAGGGCGGGAAACATGTCAACCACCATCAGCCGGCCGAGTGCCGCGGGATGGCGTTCGACGAGCATGAGCCCGATGGTACCGCCCAGGGAGTGGCCGACCAGCGCAGGCTTGTTCAGGTTCTGCTGCGCGATGTAGGCGGCCAAGCCGTCGGCGACGCCGGCGCAGACGAGCCCTTGCGCATTGGCCCGTGCCGGCTCGCCGGCAAAGCCCGCAACCTGGACCAGGTGCACCCGGTATCTGCCGCCCAGCGCGGCCACGGTGGGATTCCAGACGTCCCGCGAGCACGCCAGGCCCGGGACGAAGATCACATCCGGCCCGCTACCTTGGATGGTGACGGAAAACCGGTCCGCCGTGACCGTCACGGGCGCCGCCTGCGCCCGCCGCGCTATTGAGAGCGTGGTGCCGACCGCCAGCAGTTTGAGAACACACCGCCGCGGAAGGGTCACGCGCCGGTCAGGCGTATCTGCGGCAGTGGACGCTTCAGCAAAGAGGGTCGGCTGGGCTATATACATCAGGCCTCGGCCCGAATGCTGCGCACGACTTCCTCGATCGTCGTAGTCCCAGCCAGGGCTGCCTCCAGCCCCGCATTGAACATCGTCACCATCCCGGCGCCCACGGCCGCGCGCTCGATCTCGCTCTGGTCGGCCTTGGAGAATATCAGGTGCTCGATCTCCGCATTCGGCTGCAGGAACTCCGCGATCGCCTGCCGCCCGCGATAGCCCGTGCTGCGGCATTGCGCGCAGCCGACGGGGTGCCAGAGGTGGACAGGTGCGCCACCCGTCCGCCGCTCGAGGTCAAACCGTTCGATCAGCTCGGGCGGTGCTTCCGCCTCGCGCTTGCAGCTGTCGCACAGCCGGCGGACCAGCCGTTGCGCCAGCACGCCGCGCAGCACGGCGGTCAGCAGGTAGTCTTCCAGCCCCATGTCGCGCAGCCGGGTGATGCTGGCGGCCGATGAATTGGTATGCAGCGTGGAGAGCACGAGGTGTCCGGTCAGCGCCGCCTGCACGGCGATCTGTGCGGTCTCCAGGTCGCGCACCTCGCCCACCATGATCACGTCGGGGTCCTGGCGGAGTATGGAGCGCAGCAGGGCAGCGAAGGTAAGGCCGATCTGCGGCTTGATCTGTATCTGGTTGATGCCGTTGAGCTGGTATTCGATCGGGTCTTCGACGGTGACGATGTTACGGCTTACGGCGTTGATTGCGGTAAGCCCGGTATACAGCGTCGTCGTCTTGCCGGAGCCGGTGGGACCGGTGACGAGCAGGATGCCGTTCGGCAGTTCCAGCGCGCGCGACCATTCGCGCACCACGCCGGCCGGCAGTCCGAGCTTGACGTAGTCGAAGCTCACGCTCGAACGGTCCAGCACGCGCAGCACGACTTTCTCGCCGTAGAGCGAGGGGATGGTCGAGACGCGGAAATCGATCTCCGTGCCGCGCACCGCCAGCTTTATGCGGCCGTCCTGCGGCAGGCGGCGCTCGGCGATGTCCAGCTTGGCCATGATCTTGATGCGGCTGATGATCGCCGGCGCCAGGCGGGCGGCGGGGCTGTCCGCCTCGTGCAGCACGCCGTCATAGCGGTAGCGGACGCGCAGCCGGTCCTCGAAGGGTTCCACATGGATGTCGCTGGCGCGGGTCTCCACCGCACGGCCGATGATCTGGTTGACCAGGCGTATGACGGGCGCCTCGCTGGCCAGGTCCTTCAGGCGCTCGGCGTCTTCCTCCAGCCCGGCGCCGCCCTCGGCGTGGTGCTCGGTGTCGGCGGCCTCTCCTTCAGGGTAGAGCCGGCCGAAGGCGGCCTCCAGCTCGATGGGCACGACGATCTCCAGGCGCGTTGGCAGGCCGGTGGCGGCCGAGATGGCGGCCGGGGTGAAATCGTCCAGCGCGTCAGCCACACCCAGGGTCAGCGTGTTGTCCTCCACGGCCAGAGGGCAGGCGCGGGCGGTGCGCAGGAAGCGCGGGGTGAGGCGTTCGGGGAACAGCGCGGCCTCGGGGAAGCGCGCCGGGCCGGCGAGCGGCACGCCGAGCAGCGTGGCGTAGGCTTCGGCCAGACCGCGCTCGGTGACCAAGCCGAGCTGGATCAGCACGAGGTCCAGCCGCTGGCCGGATTCCGCGGCCACGCGCCGGCCGCGGTCGATCGTCTGCGCGTCACACTGGTTCTGGCGCAGCAGGATGCTGGCGAGCAGGTCCACCTGCCGGTCCACCGGCGCGTTCACCGTCTGGCCTGGCTGGCCGGGTGGTTGGGTCAGCGTGCCGCGTGCGCCCTGTGCCGTCATGTGTCCCACTCCTGTGCCGGCGCGCCTTGGCTGGAGGCGGCCGGGTCTCTCTCGTGTCGCCTGATCTGCGCGGGGCGTCTATGGCTGGCCGGCAAGGGCGCTGTATGGAGCCCATTGTGCAGGGGAAGCATGGGCGCGGTCGAGTTAATCAACGGATGGGTTACGAACGGCGCACTGTGGCCCGTGGCCGCGGCGCCCTTCGTGGGAAGTTTCTGCGGCACGCTCATCCGGCGCCTGCCCGCGGGGCGCGGGTTCGTCGGCGGGCGGTCCATGTGCGAGGCGTGCGGGCACGTGCTGAGCATTCCCGATCTGGTGCCGGTCGCAAGCTTTCTGGCGCTGCGCGGGCGCTGCCGGTTCTGCGGGGCACGGATCGGCTGGGATGCGCTCGCGGTGGAGCTGGCGGCAACCGGCGTGGCGGTCTGGGCGGCGCTCGCCGGACTGGACGGCGTCCTGCTCTGGGCAAGCTGCGGGCTCGGCTGGGCCCTGCTGACGCTCGCCTGGATCGACGCCGTATGCTTGCGGCTGCCGGATGTGCTGACACTTCCGCTGATCCTGGCGGGGTTGGCCGAGGCCGCGTGGCTGGAGCCCGAGGCGCTGGACGCGCGGGCATTCGGCGCGGCGGTCGGCTACACGGCGTTATGGGCGGTGGCCTGGGCGTATCGCAGGGTGCGCCGGCGCGACGGGCTGGGCCTGGGCGACGCCAAATTGCTGGCCGCCGGCGGCGCCTGGGTCGGGGTCTGGCTGCTGGGCGACGTGATACTGGCGGCAGCACTCGGCGGTCTGCTCTGGGCAGTCCGGCAAGGGCGGGTGAACCTGTCGGCCCGGGTGCCGTTCGGGCCGTTCCTTGCCGGGGCGATCTGGGTGGCGTGGCTGTATCTGGCATAGACCGGCAGACCCCGCGCTTAACGCGAAAGTTGCAGATTTTTACACCCTCCGGCAACACCATCGATGCTAGACGCAGTGCAGCAACCGCCGCGGAACCCGCCTTTCGTGACCAAGATCATAAGCTGGAATCTGCTTCGCCTGACCGGCGCTACCGTGGACGAAGTGGCCAGCCTGGTGCGGCGGCAGCATCCGGACCTGCTGCTGATGCAGGAGGCGACCTCGGCCATGAACGCGCTGCCCGTGTTGCTCGGCGGGCACTACGCCCGTGTGCCGCTGCCCGGACGCATCCACGGCCTGGCGATGTGGAGCCCGCTGCCGATGGCGGTGCCGCGGGTGATCCGGCTGCCCTCGGGCGCCGTGGTGGACCGCGTGTGCCAGATCGTCGATCTGCCCGGGTTCTCGGTCGCCAACGTGCACCTGTCCCACGGGCAGCTTCTGAACAGGCGGCAGTTGCGCCATGTGGCGGAACACCTGCCGGCCCGGGCCGCGGTGCTGGGCGATTACAATCTGCTGGGGCCGGCGCTACTGCCCGGCTTCCGGGACGTGGGGCCGCGTGAGCCCACGCATGTGTGCGCCGATGTGATGCCGCTGCGACTGGACCGCTGTTACGTGCGCGGACTGACCTGCGGGATGACGGCGGCGCTGGACCGCGCCGGGTCCGACCACCGGCCGATCATGGTGCGGCTGGCGGCGTCGGGGCGGGCGGAGCGGTTGGCGGCTTAAAAACCGGAGAACAGATGTTTGTGTCCTTGCCAGTCCTAAGTCTCACGCAAGGCGAGCAGGCTGTATGACTGGATTACCTCGCCTTTGAGATTGCGTTTTTCCGCTGGCTTGCCGTCCTTCTTCACGACCTCGACTGGTAAAGCGTTTTTTATTCTCCAGCCGAGCTCTCGATTGATTTCCTTTAAGGGATTTCCGTGCTCGTACGGATCCTTTCCTCCGATATGCGTGATATAGTCAGCTTTGAACCGCTGATCCGCCATAGCAGCCCTGAACACGTGGAGTGTTATGTCCTGGGTGAACTGTCCATTCTTGAACATCGAGACGGCGATTTCAATGACCTTCTGAATCATGCGATTTACCCGCTTCAGGGCTTCCTTCGCTTCCGCGGGAATAACCGCTGGCTCAGCATCAGCGACAGCATCCGTCATCATTATCCGCAAGTAATCAATGGGGTCGAGACTCTTGCGTTTTGCTAGTTCAATCCAGCCGTTCCACGAAACAGAACCGACCCAAAACGACAATTTAACAGCGCTGGCGGGATCGACGGCTTCTTTAGTCATCTGAATGGTGCTCCGAACCATTGGGATGCACCTAGAGTGATGTCAGACGACGCTCTAGTCAAGAGCTTTGTCTGATATCACTCCAAAAGGATTCCCTTCTCGCGCTCTCGTCAGAACGCCGCCTCCTCCAGCTCCATCATGCTCGCCTTTCCGGCCTTGATGGCACTCCACAGCGCGCCCGTCTGCGGCAGCAGGCGGTCGGCGAAAAACTGCGCTGTCGTCAGCTTCGCCTTGTAGAAACCGGCGTCACCGCTGGCCCCGGCGAGCTTGGCCTCCGCCACCTTGGCCGCCTTTGCCCACATGAACCCGAGGGCCACCAGCCCGATCAGGCGCAAATAGTCCGTGGCCGCCGCGCCCGCCTCTTCCGGGTCCTTCAACGACACGGTCGCGATGTGCGCGGTCGCCTGCTGCAGCGCCGCGAAGGACTTGGCCAGCGGCAGCACTTTCGGGTCCGCCGCATTCGCCTCGATGAAATCCTGCACCGGATGGAAGAACTGGCGCAGGAAGCGGCCCATATGCGCGGGCATCTTGCGGCCGACCAGATCAAGCGCCTGTATGCCGTTGGCGCCCTCGTAGATCATGCAGATACGCGCGTCGCGCACCAGCTGCTCCATCCCGTGGTCGCGTATGTAGCCGTGCCCGCCATAAACCTGCTGCGCCATGCTGGAGAGTTCGAAACCCAGATCGGTGAACAACGCCTTGACCACCGGCGTCATCAGCGCGGTGAAGTCCTCCGCCTCCTGGCGCCGCTGCGGGTCTGCCGCCTTGCTCTCCAGATCCAGCGACGTCGCCACCCAGCCGGACAACGCCCGGCAACCCTCCACATAGGCGCGCACCGTCATCAGCGAGCGCCGCACGTCCGGGTGCACGATGATCGGGTCCGCCGCACGCTCCGGGTATTTGGCACCCGACAAAGCGCGGCCCTGTATGCGGTCCTTCGCGTAGAACGCGGCGGACTGGTACGCGGTCTCCGCCACGCCCAGCCCCTGGATGCCCACGGAAAGCCGCTCGGCGTTCATCATGGTGAACATCGCGCGCATGCCCTTGTTGGCTTCGCCCACCAGCCAACCCGTCGCGTCGTCGAAGTAGAGCTGCGTGGTGGCAGACGCTTTCAGGCCCATCTTGTGCTCGATGGCGGTGCAGGTAACGCCGTTGCGCGCGCCGGGGCGGTCCTCGTCATTGGGGATGAACTTCGGCACCAGGAACATGCTGACGCCCTTGATCCCCTTGGGCGCGCCATCCATGCGGGCGAGCACGAGGTGGACGATATTCTCCGTCAGATCATGCTCGCCGGCACTGATGAATATCTTCGCACCGTTTATCTTGTAGCTGCCATCCGCCTGCGGCGAGGCCTTGGTGCGCATCATGCCCAAATCGGTGCCGCAATGCGCTTCCGTCAGGCACATCGTGCCGGACCAGGTGCCGTCGATCATCTTCGGCAGATAGCGGCGCTTCAGCGCCTCGCTGCCGTGGCCTTCCAGCGCCAGCGTGGCGCCATGCGTCAGGCCAGGATACAGGCCGAAGCTGAGGTTGGCGGAACACTGCATCTCCTCGACCATCTTGGCGAGGATTTCCGGCAGACCCTGGCCGCCATATTCCACCGGCGATGACAGCGCGCCCCAGCCCGCCTCGCAGAACTTCTTGTAGGCGTCCACAAAGCCTTTCGGCGTGCGCACCACGCCGTTCTCCAGCCGGCAGCCTTCCTCGTCGCCGCTGGCGTTGAGCGGCAGCAGCACATCGGTGGCGAACTTTCCGGCTTCCTCCAGGATGCTGTCCATCAACTCCCCGGTCACGTCCGGCTGACCGATTTCGGCCACGTGGGCGGCGGAGTTGTGCAGCTCGTGCAGGACGAAGCGCATGTCTCTTATCGGGGCGTTGTAGACTTGCATGGTTTTTCTCCCTTAAAGCAAGCAAGGCCTTCTTTTCTGAAGAAAAGAAGCAAAAGACTTTTGACTCCGCTGTCGCGCACCTTTCCGGTTAGCCGCCGACAGGGCGCAAAAGTTTTTTGGTTCTTTTTTTCAAAAAAGAACTGCTTTCTTGCCTTCTCAGTTACGTAACGGCTTCCCGGTCTCCAGCATGTGCTCGATGCGCGCCAAAGTTCCAGAGGTGCGCAGCAGCCGCAGGAACGACTCGCGCTCCAGGTCCAGCAGCTTGCTCTCCTTCACCGTGTCCATGATGTCCGTATCGCCCCCCGTCAGCACGCGCGCGAGTTCGCCGGAGACGGTCACGTCATGCTTCGTGGCCATGCCCGTCTTGGCGAACCCAGCCACCGCCTGGTCGAGCACGATCCGGCCGGACGGTCCCGGCAGCACGACCTCGCGCGGCTCCGGCGCCTTGTAGTCCACCGCGAGTTCGAGCGCGCGCTTCTTCGCGTCGGCCAGCAGGCGGTAGCGATTCATCGTCACGCGGTCGGTGGGACGCAGGATCAGCATCTCGCCTGCCTCGGCCGCGGATTTCGCGACCTTTGCGGTGCTGACCATCTCGAACACCTTCATCGCCACCGGCATCGGCCCTTTCGGCAGCGCCTTGCTGGTGGACCAGCGGCCAAGCATCTCCTTGCAGCCGCCCCACCCCGGCAACAGGCCGACACCGCATTCCACGAGCCCGGCATACGTCTCCGCATAGGCCTGCACCGCGTCGCTGTGCAGCAGGAACTCGCAGCCGCCGCCAAGCGCCATGCCCGCGGGTGCACACACCACCGGGAACGGCGCGTATTTCAGCTTCTGCATCATGTCCTGACCGGTGGCGATCATGCTCTCCACCTGCATCCAGGCCGCGATGTTGGCGGCGAACAGCGCCAGGCCGATATTGGCGCCCACCGAAAAATTCGTGGCCTCGTTGTAGATGACGAGCGCCTTGTGATCCTTCTTGACCAGCGCGATCGTCTTGCCGAGCAGGGCGATGATCTGCTCGTCCAGCGAATTGCTCTTGCTGGTGAACTCGAAGCACAGCACGCCGTCGCCTATATCCCAGACCGACGCCGAACTGTTGCGCAGCACCGGCTTGGCGGCACGCTTTATGTCCTCCAGCATCAGCACGCCGTCCGGGCGTACGATGTCGTGGTAGTTGCCGTCCTGGCCGAGCTGCTGGCGGACACCGTTCTCGACACGATAGAAGGTTCTACCGGCGGCCAATTCCAGCATCGGACCGATGGCGAAACCATCGGCGCGCAGCCGTTCGAGCAGCCAGTCGGCGCCGACCAGGTCGATCATCTCGAACGGTCCGTGCTTCCAGTTGTAGCCCAGCCGCATCGCCTCGTCGATCGCCACGATCTCGTCCGTGGCCTCCGGTACCAGCTTCGTCGCGTAGCCCATCATGTGGCCCATTACGCTCCAGGCGAAGCGCGCAACCTTGCCGTCTCCCGACAGTAGCGCGCGTAAATCACGCCCCGCCGCGGCCAGCTCCGGCAGATCGGCCGGGCGTTCCGCACGATACGCGCCGGTCTGCAGGTCGATGGCTTCCTTGACGCGGCCGCCGCCCGCTTTGTTCAGCCGGTAGAACCCGCCTTTGCCTTTGCGGCCGGTGTAGCCTTCGGAAATCATCTTCTGCAGCAGCGGCGTCTCGCCATTGATCGCCTGGAACGCGTCGTCCCTGGGCAGCGCGCTGGCCAGGCTGGCGTTCACGTGCGGCCCGAGATCGAGGCCCACGAGATCCATCAGCCCGAACACGCCTGTGTTGGGAATGCCGAAGGGCCGACCCAGTATGGCATCGGTTTCCTCCACGGTGAAGCCTTGTGCCATCGCCGCACTCACCGCGCCGGTCATCCAGAAGATGCCGAGCCGGTTGGCGATGAAACCTGGCGAGTCCTTGCAGGAGACGACGGACTTGCCCAGTGCGACGTCACAGAAATCGGCCACGCGCGACGCAAGCGCGTGATCGGTGAGCGGCCCCGTCACCAGTTCCATCAGGCGCATGTAGCGCGGCGGGTTGAAGAAATGCGTGATGGTGAAGTCGCGCGCGAAACTGTCCGGCATGCCTTCGACCAGGCGCGCAAGCGGGATCGTGGACGTATTGGAGGAGATGGCCGTCCCCGGCCGGCGCACCGAGTCCAGCTTGCGGTACAGCGCCTGCTTGATGTCCAGCCGCTCCACCACGACCTCGACGATCCAGTCGCATTCGGCAACACGGGGGAGATGGTCGTCGATGTTGCCGGTCTCGATCAGTTTCGCGGCACCCGCGGACATGAACGGCGCCGGGTCGGTCTTCAGCGCGCGGGCCACCGCGGCCTCCGCGACAGCGTTGCGGTTCGCACCCTCGCGCGGCACGATGTCGAGCAGCAGCACGGGGATGCCGGCATTGGCGATCTGCGCCGCGATGCCGCAGCCCATCACGCCGCTGCCGATCACGGCAACCTTCCTGAACAGCTCAGCCATGGCTCAGACCGCCTCGAGCACGGTGGCAATGCCCTGCCCACCACCGATGCATTGCGTGGCGATCGCGTACCTGCCGCCTTCCCGCTTCAGCAACGAGGCCGCCTTGCCTACGATGCGGGCACCGGTCGCACCCAGCGGGTGGCCCAGCGCGATGGCACCGCCATCCAGGTTCACCGTCTCCGGACGGAAACCGATCTCCTTCATGCTGGCGATCGCCTGGCTGGAAAACGCCTCGTTCAGCTCGACCACATCCATGTCGGATGCCTTCAGTCCGGCGCGTTCCAGCGCCTTGCGGGACGCGCGCACCGGCCCGATGCCCATGATGTCCGGCTCGCAGCCGGACACCGCAATGCTCCTGATGCGCGCCAGGATCGGCAGCTTGTGCGACACCGCGTAGTCTTCCGAACACACCAGAACCGCGCTGGCGCCGTCGGTCAACGGCGAGGAAGTGCCGGCCGTCACCGTGCCCTCCTGGTCGAACGCCAGCTTCAGCCCGGCCAGCGCTTCCTTCGTGGTCCCGGCGCGTATGCAGCCGTCCTGGTCCACCACGCCGGCCTTGCTCTGGATCGGCACGATCTCGTCGCTGAACTTGCCTGCGGCCTGCGCTTCGGATGCTTTGCGGTGACTGGCAACCGCGAAATCCTCCTGCTGGTCACGCGTGATCTGCCAGCGGCGCGCCACGTTCTCCGCGGTCTCGCCCATGCCCATGTAGGCTCCGGGATTCTTGGCCGCGAGCGTGACGTTGAACAACGGGTTGTAGCCGCCCATCGGCACGCGGCTCATGCTCTCGATGCCGGCGGCGATGAAAACCTCGCCCGCGCCCATGCCGATCTGCCCGGCCGCAATATGCACGCTGCTCATGGAACTGCCGCAAAACCGGTTCACCGTCATGCCGCCCACGTCCAACGGCAGGTCGGCCAGCAGCCCGATCAGCCGCGCCACGTTCATCCCCTGCTCGCCCTCGGGAAATGCAGAGCCGACAATGATGTCCTCGATGTCTTCCGGCGCCACCTTGGTCTTTTCGATCAGGCCTCGTATCACCGCGGCCGCCATGTCGTCGGCACGCACGCGCGCCAGTGCGCCCTTTTTGGCAAGCGTGAAAGGTGAGCGGGCGTAGCCGGCTATTACGACGTTGACCATCTGATTTTTCCTTATCGTATCAACATACTAGCGGTTTCGTTCACAAAAGCGGCGCATTTGCGCCCTGTCTCACAGCCCAGGCCGTTCCGCAGGCAGACGCCCGGATGGCGGATACGCACCATCGTCGCAAGCGGAAGCGCCCTCTCAAGCCTTCTTGCGCGCAGGCAGGCCAACAAAGGCCTGTTCCGCCTGGGACTGCACCTCTTCCAGTTCCGCAATAGTCTGCTGCAGCGCCTGCAACTGCTCGCGCAACGAGGCAAGCCGCTTGGCGACCCCTGTCCGCAGCAGGCGAAGCTGCTCGGCCTGGGTATGGTCCACGCCATACAGATCCAGATAGTCTTTGATCTCGCGCAGCGAGAAGCCGAGGCGCTTGCCGCGCAGGATGAGGATCATTCGTGCCCGGTCCCGTGCGGTGTAGACGCGCGTGCTGCCGGCCCGCTGAGGCGAGATGAGGCCCTTGTCCTCGTAGAAACGGATCGTGCGGGCAGTGATACCAAGGTCCTGCGCAAGCTGGGTTACCGTGTGAAACGGCTCCGCATCACCCTTGCTCTTAGCCACGCCGGAACGTGTCACAGGTTTCCCTATACGTTAACCTTCTAACGCAGATATAGCAGACCGGCTTCAGCTTGCAAGCGGCTGCACCAAGTTGGGAGGGTGCAATGTCATGCTTGTCTGTCTGCAGGGCGCTTTATTACCAGTCCGCTCGGAGGTTGACACCTGAGCGAGGAAGCAAGGCCTTCTTTTTTGAAAAAAAGAAGCAAAAAACTTTTGCTTCCTGCGCAGGCTCAGATGTCTCGATCTATGAGACGGCACCGTGCTGCTGCAGATGCGACGGGAAGCAAAAGTTTTTTGGTCGTTTTTTTCAAAAAAGGACTGCTTGCTTTTATGCCTCAGCCGCAAGACGGGTTGGTATCACCGCGGGCTCCCGCCCGCCCGCTTGCGCAAGGCGGCCTGAAACTGCAGCGATGAGTCCGCAAGATCCTTGCAGAGCGCCGGCACCGTGGTGTTCTGCTGGCTGGCCAGCGCGGCGACCCCGATCTGCTGGCCGTCCGGCGCCACGGAGAAGCCGTGCCGTCCGAGTTCCTCGGCATGCAACGTGGAAAGGTTGGTGGAGGGCGCGCCCAGGAAGGCTTCCCGCTCGGCGGACACGGCGTCCGCGCCGGCCTGCCCCTGGTCGTGGCAGTATTCCAGGATGCCGAGCTGGTTGGCGGCGACCAGGCTTAACTTGGCAGCCGGGCTAAGCTGGGCCTGGCCGGCAACCGGCAGCAGAAAAGCAGCGGCAGCTAACAGACGCGTCGCCATGCGGGAAGACTCCTGGGTGCCCGAAGAAGAAAAGCACTTCCCTGTCGAAAAGAAGAAGCATTTCCAACCAGGGGATACCGCCGCCCGTATCGTCAATCGTGGAAAGCCGTCTCTCACACCGCCTTGGCGGCTTCCTCCGCCAGCAGCTCCTTCTTGGAAAGCTTGCCGATCACCGTCTTCGGCAGCTCCGCCCGTATCTCCACCTCACGCGGCATCTCTATCTTGCTGACGTAGTCTGCCAGAAAACGGCGCAACTCCTCCGGCGTGGCGCTGTGGCCATCCTTCAGCGTGACGAACGCCTTGGGCGCCTGCCCGCGATACGCATCCGGCAAGCCGATGACGACCGCGTCCTTGACGGCCGCATGCTGGTACAGCGCTTCCTCCAGCACGCGCGGATAGACGTTGTAGCCGCCGCAGAGGATGACGTCCTTGATGCGGTCCACCAGGAAAAGATAGCCGTCGGCGTCCAGGTAGCCCACGTCGCCGGTGCGCAGCGCGCCGTCGATCATCACCTTCGCCGTCTCGTCCGGCCGGTTCCAGTAGCCGCGCATCACCTGCGGGCCGCGTATGCAGATCTCGCCGCGCTCGCCCTGTGGCAGCACGATCGCCGGATCGTCGACCGCGCGTATCTCCACCGTCGTGCCGGTCACGGGCAGGCCGATCGAGCCTTCCTTGTAGACGCGGCCAGGCGGGGTGAAGCTGACCACGGGTGAGGTTTCCGACAACCCATAGCCTTCCATCAGCCAACATCCGGTCAGCGCCATGAACCGTGTGCGCACCTCCGCCGGCAATGGCGCGCCGCCGGACATGCATAACTGGATGGAACCCATGTCGACGGGTTTCTTCGCGTTCCCGGCAGCGGCGACCAGCGCGGTGTAGATGGTGGGGACGGCGGGAAACATGGTGGGCCGGGCGCTGGCAATCGTGGCAAGCACCTGCTCCAGTTCGAAACGCGGCAGCAGGATGATCTCGGACGCGCTGAGCACGCCCACGATCATGACCGAGTTGAGCGCGAACACGTGGAACAACGGCAGCACGCCGAGCACCCGGTCGGTCCCGTATGGCCGCTGGCCGAGATCGAGCCAGCTCTGCATGGCATTGCAGGTGATGTTGGCGTGCGTGAGCTCGGCCGCTTTCGGCACGCCCGTGGTGCCGCCCGTGTATTGCAGCACGGCGGTCGCGGACGGGTCGATGGTGACCGGCGTGGGCGCGGCGCGGCTGCGCGTCATCGCATGCGCGGTAACGGACACGCCGTCATCTGCCACGGCGGACAGGTCGGCGCGCCTGGCCAGGCGATAGGCCTGGCCCTTGATCCAGGGAAGTGCCGCCGCCATGGAGCAGACGACGATCTTCTTCAGGCCGCTGCGCGCGGCGACGCCGGCGACTTTCGGGTAGATGGCGGCAAGGTCGAGGGTGACCATCACCTCCGTGCCGGAATCGGTGATCTGGTGGATTAGCTCGCGTTCCACATACAGCGGGTTGTAGTTCACCACGATGCCGCCGGCGCGCAGTACGGCGAAGAAATAGATGACGGAGTACGGCGTGTTCGGCAGGCACAGGCCCACGCGGGTGCCCGGCCGCACGCCGATGTCCTGCAGGCCGCGTGTGGCGCGCGTGACCGCGGCGTCAAGCTGCGCGTAGGTCCAGCTGCGCCCGAGGAAAGTCACGGCCGGCCTGCCGGCGTAGCGGCGGACAGTATCGTCCAGAAATGCCGGGATCAGACGTGGCATCACGCTAGGATTATCCAAGCTGGCTCCTCGTGCCGGCGGGCAGCTTCACGGTTAGGCCGTCGAGTTCGGGCGTGATGACGATCTGGCAGCCGAGCCGGCTGGTCGCCTGCAGGCCGAAAGCCAGGTCCAGCATGTCCTCCTCGTCCTCGGTGGCCTTGGATAGGCGCGGATACCAGGCGGGATCGACGACGACGTGACAGGTGGAGCAGGCGAGCGAGCCCTCGCAGGCGCCTTCGATGTCCACGCCGTATTTGTGCGCCACTTCCAGGACGGACAGGCCGAGCGGGGCGTCCACCTCTTTCAGGCTGCCGTCGCGCAGGGCGAATGTCATCTTGGGCATTTGCAGTCAGGCCTCCATTCTTTCCGGCGTCCGGGACGGCGTGGTCTGGCAGAGCCTGGCATGGGCGTCCGCCAGCATGTCCGCGGCTGCCTCGATATCGGCCGTCGAGGTAAAACGTCCGATACCTACGCGCAAGGTGCGTGCCGCCTGCACGGGATCCAGGCCCATGGCGGTCAGCACGTGGCTGGGCGCCAGCTCTGCCGATGTGCAGGCCGAACCGGTGGAGACGCACAGCGCCGGCACCGCCGCGATGAGGTCCAGCGCGCGTGCCCGCGGCAGGCGCAGGCTGAGCGCGCCGGGTGCGGTCGGCGCGGTGCCGGTGTTGCTGACCAGCCCCGGTATGCGCGCGTGGAGGAGGCCGGCCAGGCGGTCACGGTGGCCGCCTATCCGGGCCGAGTCGGCATTCATTTGCATGGCGGAAATCCGGCATGCCTCGCCGAAGCCCACGACGAGCGGTGTGGGCACGGTGCCCGGACGCAGGCCACGCTCCTGGCCGCCCCCGGAGAACAGCGGCTCCAGCCGGGTGCGCGGGCGCCGGCGGACATAGAGCGCGCCGATGCCCTTCGGGCCATACAGCTTGTGCGCGCTGATCGAGGCGAGGTGCACGCCGAGCGCGCCGGCATCGACCGGCAGGCGCCCCGCCGCCTGCGCCAAGTCGGTATGCAGCAGCGCGCCGGCGTCGCGGACCAGCCCGGCTATCGCCGCCAGGTCCTGCAAGACGCCGGTCTCGTTATTGGCGGCCATGACGCTGACCAGGAGCGTGGGCGTACGCAGCGCCGCGCGCAGCACGTCCGGGTCCAGCAGGCCGCCGGGCTGAACCGGCAGCACGACTGGCTCGAAGCCCTCGGCCGCAAGCGCCAGCACGCTGGCAAGAACGCATTTGTGCTCGGTCGCCAGCGTGATGATCCGGCGCGGCCCGGCGCAGCCGGCGTGGCGTGCAGCGCCCTTTATGGCGAGGTTGTTGGCTTCGGTGGCACCCGAAGTCAGGATGATCTCGCGCACGTCCGCACCGATGAGGGCTGCAACCTGCGCACGCGCCGTGTGCACGGCGTCCGCCGCGTGCCGTCCCATCGCGTGTTCGGCGCTGTGCGGGTTGCCGTACTGGGTGGTGAACCACGGCAGCATGGCGGCCACCACGCCGGGATCGCACTGGGTGGTGGACTGGTTGTCGAGATAGATCAAGAAAGGATAAGCCTTCTTTTCCGGTGGCGGGTGGCAGGCGGCCCTGGCCGCGTGGCGGCGCCGGACATGCGTAGGACCGGCCGCGTTCAGGCGGCCAGGCGGGGCACCGGCAGCGCCCGATAGGCCGCCGCGAACCGGTCGACATCCGCCGCCGTCGCGTTCCACGGCAGCGACACACGTATGGCGCAGTTCGCAAGCCCGCCCAGCCCCATCGCGTGCAGCACGTGACTGGCGGCAACCTTGCCGGAACTGCACGCCGCACCTGCCGATACGGCAATGCCGGCCAGGTCCAGCGCGATGACCTGCGTGTCCGCGCGCAGCCCAGGCCGGGCCAGGCAGGCGGTGTTGGGCAAGCGCGGGCCGGCGCCGACCGTTTCAGCCCCGGCGTGGCGGGCGGCTTGCTCCAGGCGGTCCCGCAGGGGCGCGAGATGAGCGGCACCGGTGGCAACCCGCAAGGCGGCCGCGAATCCTGCGATGGCTGGCAGTGCCGGGGTGCCACCATGCCGGCCGCGCTCCTGGCCGCCACCTCGAAGCTGCGCGACCAGCTCCGTGCCGGGGCGCACCACCAGGGCCCCCGCCCCTTTCGGGCCGCCGACCTTGTGGCCGGACAGCGCTACGCTGTCGGCGCCGAGCCCGGCCAGGGTGAACGCAATGCGCCCGGCTGCCTGCACGGCATCCACGTGCAGCAGGGCGCCGTGGGCACGGCACAGGGCAGCGGCCTCGGCCACCGGGTGGAGCACGCCGGTCTCGTTGTTGGCGAGCATCAGGCAGACCAGCGCGGGCCCGGCGGCCAGCAGCCGCTCCAGCGCGCCCAGATCGGCCTGTCCGCCCGGTGTCACGGGCAGGACGGCGGCGTGCGTGGCACAGGCGCGCACGGCATCGTGTTCCGTGGCGCCCACGATGATCCGGCGGCCGGTTGAAAGGCCTGCGATGGCCAGCGCGTTGGCCTCCGTGCCGCCCGACGTGAAGATCACGTCTCCCACCGCGGCCCCCAGGCGCTCGCCAATGACGGCGCGGCTGTCCTCCAGAAGACGCCGCGCAGCCCGGCCCGCGACGTGCACGGAAGAGGGGTTGCCGGCCAGCTCCAGCGCCGCGAGCACGGCCACGCGGGCCTCCGGACGAAGCGGCTCGGCGGCGTTGGCATCCAGATAGGTCACCGACTGCATAGCGGCCATGTGGGCCGGAACGGGCCAAACATAAAGGTGACACTACGATTTCAGTGTTAACGCACCCCGTCCTCTGCCTATATTTACGACTGGCTTCAATCAGCCCGACGCAACGCTGGGCAAGTTCCGTCCGGCGGTGCGCGTTTCTAACTCCTATCCGAGGCGGCGAGGCAGCGCGCGCACGGTGCAAAAGATCCTGTTTTGAGGTGGGTGCCCTGCCCTGGCGCCGCTTCTGGAAGAACGAAGAAAAGCCATGCCTGAGGTGATGTTCGCCGGCCCTGACGGGCGCCTGGAGGGTCGCTACCACCATAGCAAGGAGAGCGCCGCGCCCCTGGCTCTCATCATGCACCCCCACCCGCTGCACGGCGGCACGATGAACAACCGCATCACCTACACGATGTACCAGAGCTTCCAGAAGCTCGGCTTCAGCGTGATGCGGTTCAACTTCCGCGGCGTCGGCCGCAGCCAGGGCCGCTATGACGGCGGCATCGGCGAGATAGGCGATGCCGCCGCCGCACTCGACTGGATGCAGATGGTGAACCCGAGCCATGGCGGGCTCTGGATTGCCGGCTATTCCTTCGGCGCGTTCGTCGGCATGCAGCTGCTGATGCGCCGACCCGAGGTGTCCGGCTGGATTTCTGTGGCGCCGCCCGCGAGCCACTACGATTTTGGCTTCCTTGCCCCTTGTCCCTGCGGCGGGCTGCTGATTCATGGTGACCAGGACGAACTGGTGCCGGAGCCGTCCGTGCGTAAACTGGTCGACAAGCTGAACACGCAGAAGAACGTGACGGTGGATTACCGAATCTTCGCGGGTGCCGACCACGTGTTCGCCAACCATGCCGAGCAGGTTGGCGAAGCGACCGAGGACTACGTGAAGAAAGTGCAGGCGCGCAAGACGATGGCGCTGGCAGCAGACTAGGCAAGCAGAGGAAGAACAGTCGCTCCCTGTCGCGCGCTGACCGAATACAATCGCGACAGCGGAGCGAAAGTCCTTTGCTTCTTTTCTTTAGAAAAGAAGGCGTTTCTTTCCTCCGGAGTCGCCAAGCGTGGACCAGGCCGTGGACACCCGCGAAGCCGTAAGGCTCGTCATCTGGGACCTCGACG
>CAXUOA010000002.1:18684-42680 GCA_964252625.1 uncultured Acetobacteraceae bacterium
CCCTGACCGAAGGCGGCATCACCTACAATCACGCCGCCCACGCCGCGGTCGTGGCACTCGCACGGCGTGGGATCGTCACTTCCATATGCTCGAAGAACGACCACGCGCGCGTGCGCTCCGTGCTGGCGGCTTCCGGCATCTGGGACTACTTCGTATTTCCCAGCATCGATTGGGAGCCGAAAGGTCCGCGCCTCGCGGCTTTGGTGCGCGACATCGGCCTCCGCCCGGCGACGGTGCTGTTCATCGACGACAACCCCGCCAACCTGGCCGAGGCTTGCGCACACGTGCCGGGGATGCAGATTGCGAGCGAGACGTTCGTGGCGGACCTGCCGGCCGACCCGCGCCTGCGCGGCAAGCCGGACGAAGCGCTGACCCGGCTGGACCAATACCGGCGCATGCAGGAACGCAAGCGTCACGCCCCGGCGGAGGCTGCAGACAACACCGCGTTCCTGCGCGACAGCGCCATCGTTGTCCATCTGGAGCACGATCCGCAGCCGCATCTGGACCGCGCGATCGAGCTGATCAACAGGACCAACCAGCTCAACTATACAAAGACGCGGTTGCCGGAAGACCCGGTGGCCGCGCGCGCCGCGCTGATGTGCGTGCTGAACGGCTACGACAGGCAGTTCGGCATCCTGCATGTCCGTGACCGCTATGGCGACCACGGCTGGTGCGGCCTCTACGTGCTGCAGACAGGGATGGACGGCCGCCGCCTGCTGCATTTCTGCTTTTCCTGCCGCATCCTGAACATGGGCATCGAGACGTGGCTGTACAGGCGTCTCGGCCGTCCGGAACTCCCTGTCCACGGCGAGGTGCTGACGGACGTGAAGGCGGACGGCCCGCCGGTCGACTGGATCACGCTCGATCACGCGGCAGGCCTGCCCGCGCCCGCCGGCCAGCCCCACCTGTTCGACTACATCTACGTGCGTGGCGGCTGCGAACTCCAGGCGCTGGCGCATTACTTCGGGGATCTGGCGGCGCGCGAGATCGCCGATGTGAACACGATACGGGACGACCGGCCGGTCCGGCTCGATCACTCGGTGTTCATACGACATGCGATGACCGGCCTGCCCCCCGCCGCCCATGAAGACCTGCGGGCCGTGGGCTTCACCGAAGCCGATTTCTCGCCGGAACTGCTGCGGTTGCCGGAAGGACGCGGGTTGTGGCTGCTCAGCCTGTGGGGCGACGCGAGCACCTATCTCTACCGCCACGACGCGACCGGGCTGCTGCTGCCGGTGCGCCGCAACCGCGCACCGCACAAGGCCGCCGTGCCGGCTCCCGACCTGACCAAGGCGGAGCCGTTGGAATATCCCGGCGACGAGACGCTGATCGCGACGGTGAAGCGCGCCTTTTCCTTCGCAGGCAGCATACCGGAGGAAGCCTTCAGGGCGAATCTGCGCCTCCTGCTCGGTCGGCTGCGGCCGCCTGCCGTGGCGTTCATCCTGCTGGCCAACGACTCGTTGAACGGCGATCCACGGCAGCAGAACGTCAAGGGGCGCTTTGCCAGGCTGAACGCCATCACCATCGAGGAGGCAAGCGCCGCGCCCGGGGTGACGGTGGTCGACACACGATCATTCATTGCCGGTCCGGAGGAGATATCCGACGCGCTGCATTTTAACCGCGCGGTGTATTTCCGCATTTTCCAGCACATCGCGGCGCTGCTCGCGGCAGACCAGGCCAGGGCTGCATCGGCCGCCTGCCCCTAGCGCGCGTGTTTGCTGCAGCGGCCGGGCAGCAGGACGGCAGATCCCTGCTGTCCTGCTGTTAACATCCACCCAGATTGACAGCCGCCACCACCTCGGCCCCCATGCGCCCATCTACTTCCAGGACGCATTGATCCATGAACAGACGCATCCTAGCAGCCAGCGCCGCGCTCGGCCTGCTGGCAACCCAGGCCAACGCCGCGGAAAAAAGCCCCGACGCTTCCGGCAATTGGGGTTTCGACCTGGCCGGCATGGACCGCAACACGGTGCCGGGAGACAACTTCTTCGACTATGCCAACGGCACCGCGGTCAGCCACATCGTCATCCCGCCGGACCGCACCAATTACGGCGCCTTCATCGCCCTCGCCGACCTCTCCGAAAAGCGCGTGCACGAGATCCTGGAGCAGGCCTCGGCGAATGTCGCCGATTCGCCCACGGACGGTATCGGCAAGGCCGGCGCCCTGTACAAGGCGTTCATGGACGAGGCGCAGGCAGAGACGCTCGGCGCGGCACCGATGAAGCCGGAACTGGGCGCGATCACCGCGCTGAAGACGCCACAGGACTTTGCCGTGCTGCAAGGCCACGCGCAGACCACGTTCCAGGGCTCGGTGTTCTCGATGTCCGTAGAGCCGGACGCCAAGAACCCCACGGCCTACTCTGTCTATCTCGGCCAGTCCGGCCTCGGCATGCCGGACCGTGACTACTACCTGGAGCGCCAGTTCGCCGACAAGAAGGCAAAATACGCGGCTTACGTGACTCAGATGCTGACGCTCGCCGGCTGGCCCGACCCCGCCGGGGCGGCCGCCCGCGTGGAAGCCTTCGAGCAGAAGATCGCCGCGGTAAGCTGGGCCCGTGCCGACGAGCGCGACCCGGACAAGATCTACAACCCGATGAGCCTGGACGAGCTGGCGAAGACGGCACCCGGCTTCGACTGGGCGGCGTTCTTCAAGGCCGCCGGGCTCGGCACGCTGGACCGCGTGGTGGTGGAAGAGAAATCGGCCGTCATCAAGATTGCGGCCCTGGTCGGCGCCACCCCGATGGACACGCTGCAGGCCTGGGCCGCCTTCCACCTCGCCACGAACGCGGCGCCGGTGCTGAACAAGGATTTCATCACCGCCGAGTTCAGCTTCAAGAACAAGCTGCTGCAAGGCCAGCCCGAACAGCGTCCGCGCTGGAAACGCGCGGTGGTGGCCACCGAAGAGGCTCTCGGCGAGGCGGTGGGCGAAGTCTATGTGCAGCGCTACTACCCGCCGGAGGCGCAGACGAAAATGGAAGCGCTGACACACGATCTGCGCGCCGCCTTCCGCGTACGCCTGCAGCACAACAGCTGGATGCAGCCGCAGACGCGCGACCTCGCGGTGGCAAAGCTGGACGCGTTCGACTTCCAGATCGGCAAGCCGAAGAAGTGGCGTGACTATGCGGCACTGCAGATCAACGCGCACGACCTGTACGGCGACGTCGAGCGCGGGACCGCCTTCGAGTGGAACTTCTGGCTCGGCCATCTCGGCCACCCAGTTGACAAAGACCAGTGGGACATGACGCCGCAGACGGTGAACGCCTACAACAACCCGGTGTTCAACGAGGTGGTGTTCCCCGCCGCCATCCTGCAGCCGCCCTTCTTCAACAAGGATGCCGACCCGGCCATCAATTACGGCGCAATCGGCGGCGTCATCGGCCACGAGATGACGCACGGCTTCGACGACCAAGGGCGCAAGTTCAACGCAAAGGGCCAGCTGCACGATTGGTGGACGCAAGAGGACGCCAAACGCTTCGACGCGCTGGGCAAGCGCTTCGGCGCCGAATACGCGGCGATGGACATCATGCCGGACGCCCACATCAATCCCGCGCTGACAATGGGCGAGAACATCGCCGACCTCGGCGGGCTTACCCTGGCACTCGACGCGTATCACGCCTCCCTGCACGGTGCGCCAGCGCCCGTACTGGACGGCATGACGGGCGACCAGCGCGTGTTCCTCGGCTGGGCCCAGGTTTGGCGCGCCAAAGTGCGTCCGGACTCGGCCCGCCAGCGCCTGGTAATCGACCCGCACTCGCCGCCTGTGGCGCGCGTGAACGGGCCTATGGAGAACATCGATGCCTGGTATATGGCGTTCGGGATTAAAGCAGGCGAGAAGCTGTATTTGAAGCCGGAGGATCGCGTTAAGATCTGGTAGGAAGAAAGGCCTTCTTTTCTGAAGAAAAGAAGCAAAAGACTTTTGTCCCTACGCTTGCATGCAGGGCCGCTCCGGTTTTGCAAGACGCGTAACTGCAGAACCGGCACGCATCCTCATGCAGGCGGAGGAGTAAAAGTTTTTTGCTTCTTTTTTTCAAAAAAGAAGGCCTTGCCTGCTTAATGCGCACGAGCCCCCTCGGCACCAATCCCCGTCTGCGACCGCACATACAACGCCTCGAACCGCGCGGCCTCCACCCTTGCCGAAGCCGAATTACGCGTCAGCACGCTCCCCAACCAGCAGCCGAGAAAGCCCAGCGGCATGGAAAACAGCGCCGGGTTGTCATACGGAAACACCGCTGCGTGGAAGCCGGCAATTTTCACCCAGATGCCCGGGCTGAGCACCGTCAACACCACCGCCGAGATCAGGCCCAGCCAGCCGCCGAGCACCGCGCCGCTAGTGTTGAAGCCGCGCCAGTACATGTTCAGGATCAGCACGGGGAAGTTGGCGCTGGCGGCAACGGCGAAGGCCAGCCCGACCATGTAGGCCACGTTCTGCTTCTGGAACGCCAGACCCAGCAGGATCGCCAGCACGCCGAGCGCGATGCTGGCGATGCGGGAGACCACGACCTCCCGCCCCTCCGTGGCACGTCCGCGCATGATGACGCTGGCGTAGATGTCATGGCTGACCGCCGTGGCACCGGCGAGCGTCAGGCCGGAGACCACCGCCAGTATGGTGGCGAACGCCACCGCGCTGATGAAGCCCTTCAGCACGCCGCCGCCCACCGCATCGGCCAGGAAGATGGCCACCATGTTGCTGTTGCCCGGCGTGATCCGGTAGGCCGCGTTTTGCCCAACCATGCTGATGGCGGCGAAACCGATGATGAACGTCAGGATGTAGAAATAGCCGATGAAGCTGGTGGCCCAGAACACTGATTTGCGGGCTTCCCGCGCGTCCGACACGGTGAAGAAGCGCATCAGGATGTGCGGCAGCCCGGCGGTGCCGAACATCAGCGCGATGCCGAGTGAGAGGATGGAGACCGGGTTCTTGAACTGCAGGCCCGGCGAGAGGATGGCCGCCTTTTTCGGGCTCGCCTGCACGGCGGCATCGAACATGGCGTTCAGGCTGAAGTCGAAATGCGCGAGTGCTGCAACGGCGATGTAGGTGGCGCCGAGCAGCAGCAGTATCGCCTTGATGATCTGCACCCAGGTGGTGGCGATCATGCCGCCGAATGTGACGTACAGGATCATCAGCACGCCCACGATCAGCACGGCCGTGCTGTAGGACAGGCCGAACAGCAGCTGTATGAGCTGGCCGGCGCCGACCATCTGCGCGATGAGGTAGAACGCCACCACCACCAGGCTGCTGACCGCGGACAGGCTGCGTACCGGCACGGCCGACAGCCGGTAGGCGGTGACGTCCGCCATGCTGTATTTGCCGAGGTTGCGCAGGCGCTCGGCCATCAGGAACATGATGATAGGCCAGCCGACCAGGAACCCGATGGAATACAGCAATCCGTCGAAGCCCGCGGCATAGACCATGGCCGAGATGCCGAGGAAGGAAGCAGCCGACATGAAGTCGCCCGACATGGCCACGCCATTCTGGAAGCCGGTGATGCTGCCGCCGGCCGCGTAGAAATCCGCAGCCGTGCGCGTGCGTCGCGCCGCCCAGGCGGTGATAGCCAGCGTGAGCAGCACGAAGCCCGCGAACATGATGATGGCCGTGGTGTCCGTGGCCGGCGCAGGCGAGGCGGCCGGACCGGCGGCGGAAGCGGCGACCGGGGCCAGGATAGCCGCAGCCGCCAAGAGCAGGCGCTTCACTGCGGACCCGCCACGATCTGTCTGGTCAGCACATCGAAACGGCTGTTGGCGCGCAGGACGTAGACGCCGGTCAGCACGATCGCGCTGAGTATCACGCCGAGGCCGAGCGGAAAGCCCAGTGTCAACGTGCCGAACACCGGCGTACCCATCAGCTTGGGCGCAAAGGCGACCAGAAGCACGAAACCGAAATAGATGACGAGGATCAACACGGTCAGTGTCCAGCCGAGCTGGCCGCGCGTGCGTTCAAGTTCCTGGAAGGCGGGCGTGGCGCGCAGGCGTGCGCAGGCTTGGTCGTCCATCGTTTCCCCTCGGGTGGTTCGGCAGCTTTTTCGATGCTGCTCTGCAAGGAGGATGGCAGGGTTCGGGAAGGGAAGGCAAGAAGGTCTTCTTTTTTGAAAAAAAGAAGCAAAAAATTTTGCTCCTCCCGCCTGCACCTCAGTTCGCGCCATTCCTGCGATTACGGGTCATGGCAGAACCAGCACGGGCCTTTGTGCGGCAAGGAGACAAAAGTTTTTTGCTTCTTTTTTTCAAAAAAGAAGGCCTTTCTTCCTTCCTACAGAAACCGCAAAGCCAAGATCCCCGCAACAAACGCCACAAACACAGCTATCAATATCAACCCAAGCCGCGTCTCGATGAACACCCGCGCCCGCTCACCAAAGATGCGCAGCGGCACCGCTTCCAGCAGGAAAAACCGTCCACCGCGCGTGATGATGCAGGCGAGCACGAATGCGCCCAGGTTGAAATGCGCCGCACCTGCGGCGATCGTCACCAGCTTGAACGGAATTGGCGTCAGCCCCTTGGCCAGTATGGCCACGAAACCGTATTGCGCCACATACGCCTTGAATGCTTCGTAGGCGTGTTCGGCGTGGTAGAAATGCACCACGGGACGTGCCGCGACCTCGAACAGGGCGGCGCCTATCCAGTAGCCGAGCAGGCCGCCCAGCACGCTGCCGGCGGTGCAGATGCCGGCCAGCCACCAGGCCCGGCGCGGCCGCGCGAGGATCATTGGTATCAGCAGCAGGTCTGGCGGCAGCGGGAAGAAACTGGCCTCGGCGAACGCCACCCCGAACAGCCAGACGGGTGCCGCCCGCGTGGCGGAGAGTGCGATGAGCCGTGCGTAGAGGCGGTGCATCAGGCAGCCCTCCGCCGCACGGCGCAAATTGCGAGCAGAAGGCCCAGCGCCGCCAGGCTGCAAAGCAGGTCGGGGCGCAACGCTTGGGCGGCCGCCATGGCAACAAGCACGGCAACGATCACACCCACCACGGCCCAGCTGAGATACGGAAACAGCCACATCCTGATCACCAGCCGGCCGGGTTCGGTGCGTTCATAGCCGCGCCGCAATTTCAGCTGCGCGAGCGCTATCAGGAAATAGTTGAACAGCGCGATGGCGCCCGATGCGCTGACCAGGAAGCTGAACACCACGGTGGGCGACAGCACGGACAGGCCCACCGCCACATAGCCGAACGCCGCGCCCGCGAGTATGGCGCGCGCGGGCACCTGGCGGGCGTTCAGGGCCACCAGCCAGCCCGGCGCGTCGCCTTTCGCCGCCAGCCCGAACAGCACGCGGGAGGTGACGTAGAGGCCGGAATTCAGGCAGGACAGCACCGCGGTCAAAACCACCAGGTTCATGATCGTCTCGGCGCCCGGTATGCCGATCACCCCGAGCGCCCGGGCGAAGGGCGACACCCCGGGGACGATACTGTCCCACGGCACGACGGCCACGATCAACGTGATCGACAGCATGTAGAACAGCAGGATGCGCACCGCCACGGTGCTGGTCAGGCGCGCGATGGCGCGGGCAGGCTCAGCGGATTCCACCGCCGCGATGGTCACGATCTCCGCGCCGACGAAGGCGAAGATGACGCTGGTGACGCCGGCGATCACCGACAGCGGACCGAAAGGCGCGAAGCCGCGATGTGCCACCATGTTGCCGAAGCCTCCTGCCCCGGGCGGCGCCCCCACCCCCAGCGTGTAGGCGCCGGCGATGGCGATGAACACCACGATGGCCGCCACCTTTATGGAAGAGAACCAGAACTCGAACTCGCCGAAGGAACGCGCGGACATCAGATTGACGGCCGTCATCACCGCCAGCAGCGCCAAAGCCAGTGCCCAGGGCGGCACGTCCAGCCATTGGTGCAGGATCTGCCCGCCGGCTATCGCTTCGATAGGCACGACGATCACCCAGAAATACCAGTAGAGCCAGCCGCTGGTGAACCCGGCCCAGTTGCCGAAGGCCAGGCGCGCGAATTCCGTGAACGAGCCCACGCCGGGGTTGGCCGCGGCCAGCTCGCTGAGCATGCGCATCACGCAGAGTATCACCAGCCCGGCCAGGCCGTAGCTGACAGTGGCCGCCGGCCCGATCGTGGCGATGGCCGTGGAACTGCCCACGAAAAGGCCTGCGCCGATGATGCCGCCGACGGTGATCATGGCCACGTGGCGAGCGCGCAGCGTGCGGCCCAGCGTGACGGGTGGATGGGCGGTCATGCGGCGGCTCCGGCGTGTAAGGCAGGCGCCTGCATGGACCGCGGCACGAACGACTGCAACCGGAAGGGAAAGCTTTGTCTGAGCGGCGAGAGACGCTCTCGGGCCGTCCTCGCACCGTAAAGGCGTGAACAGGCACACCGGCGGAACTGACCAGTGAAAACGGCACCGAGCCGGACCGTTACGCCTGACCACACCGCAAAGCTGGTAGCCAAAGCACAACACCCACGTGCTACGACAAGCGCACCGCCGCCGCGGACTGCCCGCAAACCGGTCAGCCCGCGGCAGCGGTGCATATCTGATCATCACGCAAGCACACAGGCCATTTCTTCAGCGCGTCGCCCAGGCAAGGGCCAGCAACGCAGCGGCTCGTAGAGATGTCGAAATGCGCACCGTGCCAGGCACAGACGATAAAGTCGGCACGCGGCGTCAGATAGTCGTCAAGCCTGTGCGCCAGCGGCAAACCCATATGCGGGCAACGGTCAACATAACCTGTAACGGTGCCGTTGCGCCGGACGACAAAGCCGTGGAAGCGGCCGGCCCGCAACTGTATGACGAAGTTTCTCGCCCCTGGATCGCCGATGTCATGCAATCGGCAGAGCCGAATGCCGGCCGGGGTGGCGCTCAGCCGCTGAATGTCACTCAATCTATGGCAATCTTGCTGGACCGCGATGACTTCAAAAGCGAGAAAGGCCTTCTTTTTTGCAAAAAAGAAGCAAAAAACTTTTGTCTCCGCGACGCTTCAGTTGCGTTGGTTGATTGGGATGCATTCAGCTGGTGCACATGCGGGTTTCCTTGGATTATTTCACCGAGGCCTTGATAAATCCCGACCAACAGTCGTCGTAATCCAATTGCATCAAAGGTGATTCCACCGCAAAGCGCGTTGGCCGTATCACCGCACTTGTCTCCAGCATGAAGGCCATCGTGTTTTCTATCTTGTGCGGCTTCAGCACCGCCGCACTCGCCGCCACGTAGCTGGCCTGGTCCGGCCCATGACCGGACATCTGGTTGTGCAACGACGCGCCACCCGGCGCGAAGCCGCCGGCCTTCGCATCATAGGCACCGTGTATCAGCCCCATGAACTCGCTCATCACGTTGCGGTGGAACCACGGCGGCCGGAACGTGTCCTCGGCCACCATCCAGCGCGGCGGAAAGATCACGAAGTCGCAGTTCGCCCGGCCCGGCGTGTCGGTCGGGCTGGTGAGCACGGTGAAGATGGACGGGTCTGGATGATCGAAACTGACGGTGTTGATCGTGTTGAAACGCCGCAGATCGTAACGGCAGGGTGCCAGATTGCCGTGCCACGCGGCCACGTCGAACGGGCTGTGGTCCAGCGTCGTGCTCCACAATCCGCCCTGGAACTTCTGGATGATCTCGCAAGGCGCGTCGTCGTCCTCGAACCACGCTGCCGGCGTTTCGAAATCACGCGGGTTGGCCAGTCCGTTGGCGCCGATCGGCCCCAGATCCGGCAGGCGGAACAGCGCGCCGTAATTCTCGCAGACGTAGCCGCGTGCCGGCCCGTCCTGCAGTTCCACACGGACGCGCACGCCGCGCGGCACCAGCGCGATCTGCTGCGGCGATACGTCGAAGCGCCCGAACTCGGTCACCAGAGACAACGTGCCGGATTGCGGCATGATCAGCAGCTCGCCATCCGCGTTGCTGAAGGCGCGGCGTCGCATCGAAGCCGTGGCGGCATACAGATGCAACGCGGCCCCGCGCCCGTCCGCCACATCGCCGTTGCCGCCATAGGTGATCAGGCTGTCCACAAAATCCGTGGGCGTCAGCGGCAGCGGCAGCGGATCCCACCGCATGCGGTTCGGCGAGGGCGCCACCTCGTCAAACGGCGCCGACCGCAAATGCGTCTTCGTGCCATAGACGCGGTAAGCCGGATGGTTGGCGGTAGGCCGCAGCCGGTACAGCCAGCTGCGACGCGCTTCGGCACGTGGTACGGTGAACGCCGTGCCGGAGAGCTGTTCCGTGTACAGCCCGAAAGCAGGCCGTTGCGGCGCGTTGCGCCCGACGGGAAGCGCGCCCGCGATGGCCTCGCTGGCAAAATGGTTGCCGAAGCCGGACATCATGGCGCCCGCCGTCACGTCCGTATGCGGCACTGGCATCGCCTGGTCCGGCATGGCGGCCGCCTCCTTACGCGTCCACCGTGATCACGCCACGGCGTATCTGGTCGAGCTCGATGCTCTCATAGAGCGCCTGGAAATTGCCGGCGCCGAAACCTTCGTTGCCCTTGCGCTGGATGATCTCGAAGAAGATCGGCCCGAACAGGTTTTCGGTGAAGATCTGCAGCAGGACGCCATCGCGCTGCACGTCGCCGTCGATCAGGATGCGGTTCCGCTTCAACCGCTCCAGGTCCTCGCCGTGACCGGGCACACGCTTGTCCACCAGCTCGTAATACGTCTCGATCGTGTCCTGCAGCCGCACGCCGCGCGCGCGCAATTTCTCCACGGTCACGAAGATGTCGTGCGTGGACAAAGCGAGATGCTGTATCCCTTCGCCCTTGTACTCGCGCAGGAACTCCTCGATCTGGCTGCGGTCGTCCTGGCTCTCGTTCAGCGGAATGCGTATCGCCCCATCCGGCGCGATCATCGCCTGGCTGAACAACCCGGTCGCGCGGCCCTTGATGTCGAAATACTTTTGTTCCTCGAAGCCGAAGATCCTGTTGTAGAACCCCGACCACGTACGCATCTCGCCGCGCCGCACGTTGTGCGTCAAATGGTCCAGCAGGTCGAAACCCACCGCGTTCTCCGCTTCGGCCTCTGCCGCGCCCGGCACCGGATGCCAGCTGTCATAGAGGCTGGTCTCCGCGCCATGCTTGTCGACGAGATAGAGATACGAACCGCCGATGCCTTCCAGCGCGTGGCTGCCGGCCCCCAGCGTGCCCGCTTGCGGATCAGCCGCACGGCCGCCGCAGGCCAGCGCCACCTCGAACGCACGCCGGGCATCCGCCACGCGGAACGCCATGCCGCTGGCAGACGGCCCATGCGCCGCGCGGAATTGGGCGGCCTGCCCATCCGGCTCGCGGTTCAGCAGCAGGTTGATCCGCCCCTGCTTGTAGCGCGTGACCGCCTTTGTCGGATGCGTGGAGGCCGGCACGAAGCCAAGCTGCTCGAACTGCCCGGCCATGGCGTCCGGATCGGGAGAGGTGAACTCGCAGAACTCGAAGCCGTCCAGGCCCAGAGGGTTCTTGGCGTCGCTCATCGTCTGCCTCCCGATGTGGTATCAATTGATACTATGCTATGGGTGGTCACCCGGCGTGTGTCAACCGAGGAAGAAGGGCCGTCTTTTGCCAGGACAAAGCAGAAAACCGCCGCCGCGCCGCCGCGGACGTATAGGGGCGTGACACGGCTGACGCTGGAGGCGTTCCTGCCGTACCGGCTGTCCTTCACCTCCAACCTGGTCAGCGAAGCCATCGCGCGCGCCTACGAGGCGCTGTTCGGCCTGAAGATACCGGAATGGCGGCTGGTCGCGGTAATTGCCGAGCATGACGGCATCACCCAGCAGGCCATCGGCCTGCGCACGCGCATGGACAAGGTGACCGTCAGCCGCGCTGCCGTGGCCCTGACCGGCCGTGGCCTGGTAGGGCGCCGCCCCAATCCGGAGGACCGCCGCTCCCACCTGCTCGTCCTCAGCCCGGCCGGCCGCCGATTGTACGCCGAAGTGGTGCCAAAGGCGCTGGAACTGGAAGCCCGGGTGTTCGGCCATTTCACGCCGGCAGAACTGGAGGCGTTCGTAACCATGCTGCGCCGCATAGAAGCGATAGCCTCAACCGCCGCGCCCTAAAGCAACAGCAAGGTGCGTCCGGACAAAGTGGACAGCCGAACCAGCGTAGGAAACAAAAGTTTTTTGCTTCTTTTTTTCAAAAAAGAAGGCCTTGCTTGCTTACTAGGATCCAAAGACCGGCATGCATCACGCCGCCCCAGCGCCACTCCTATGCCACCAGCCCCCACCCAACGCCTGATACAAGGCAGCCGCATCGCCCAGCCGCAAAGCCTGCGCCTGTATCCGCGCATTCAGCGCCTGCTGATAGCCAGCCTGCGCCTCCAACAGCACCAGCCCGCTCACATACCCAACCTGCGCCTGCGCCCGTGTCAGCTCCAACGTCGTGCGGGCCGCCAGCTCGGCCGCCGCGGCAGACACCATCGCCCGGTCGTCGGTCGTCACCGCGTGAAGCGTGTCCGCCACGTTCTGGAATGCCAGCAACACGGTCTGCCTGTATTGCGCCGCAGCCACCTTCAGCGCCTGCCTGGCGGAACGCTCCTTGTTGTAAAGCGTGAACCCATCGAAGATCGGCTGTGTCCCGGCCAGCGCTATGCTCCAGAACGGGCCGCCGCGGGAGAACATCTGGTTGAACTCGGTGGCCAGCCCGCCGCCATTGGCTGTGATGTTGAACACCGGCAGCCGGGCCGCCACTGCCACGCCGACCTGCGCGCTGGCGTTGTGCCACTGCTCCTCCGCCGAACGTATGTCCGGACGCTGCTCGATGAGTTGCGAGGGCAGGCTGACCGGCAGCGCGTCGGGCAGATGCAACGCCGCAAGCGTGAAGGTTTCCGGCACGTCGCTGTTGGGCAGGTTGCCGGACAGCTCGCGTATCAGGTCGCGCGTCTGCTCGAGCTGCTTGTCCAGCGGCTCCAGCGCCTCGCGCGCCTGCGCCAGTGCGGCCTGCTGCTGGGCCACGTCCAATCCCTGCGCGTAACCCACGGCGTTCTGGTGCAGCACGATGTCCAGGCTTTTCTGGTTCACGTCGACGATCTGCTGCGCCGCGTCGATCTGGGCGCGCAGCTCCGCCTCCTGGATGGCGGCGGCCACCAGGTTGGTGGCGAGCGTGACGTAAGCCGCCTCGAGCTGGAAACGCTGGTAGCGCTGCGTCGCGCGCAAGCCTTCTACCTGCCGTAAGGTGTTGCCGAACACGTCAGGGGTGTAGCCCACGGTAAGCTGCGCGGTGTGCAGGTTGAACGTGGTTGGCGCGGCGAAGGTGGGCGGCGCCACCACCCGGCCGCTGCCCTGCGGGCCGGGCGCATTGCCGCCCTCGTTGCCGGCGAGCTGCTGCCGCTGGAACTGGTAGCTGGCGGACACGGTCGGCGCGAAAAACCCGAGTTGCGCGTAGACGTCGAACTGCGCCCCGCGCAACGTCGCCTGCGCCGCCTCGATCGTCGGGCTGCGCGCCAGCGCCCGTCTGATAAGCGAGTCCAACGCCGGCGCATGAAACACCGTCCACCAATCCGCACTGATGTCGGCGCCCGGCACCAGACGCTCCGCCTCCCCGCCCGCTACCGGCACGCCCACGGTGCTTGCCGGCAAAGCGGCTTGCGTGTAGCCGGCGCCGGGCTGGGCCACGGCACGCTTGAAGTCCGGGCCTACGGCGCAAGCGGACAACAGGCAGGGCAAAGCGAGAAAGCAGTCCTTTTTTGAAAAGGACCGAAAAACTTTTACGTCCCGCATTTGCCCCAGTCCGGCGCCTCCGGCTGAACCGCAGCAGCGGATACGGCGGGAGACAAGGTTTTCGCTTCTTTTTCGAAAAAGAATGCGTCACCGTCCTACGTAGCAGCCCGCCACCTGGCCCGATACTGCGACTAATAACAGTGGACGCCCCTTGCTCCCGCCGGGCATTCGGTGTCGACCCATGACACGTTCCCTCGCTTGCCTCGCCATCCTGCTCGCCCTCGCCGCGGCCCCGGCGCGTGCCGAGGCGCCGCCCGCAGGCGAAAGCCTGGACCTCACCGCCAAGCAGGTGCAGCAGATAGGCGTCGGCCAGGTCGTGCTGCACGACTTCCCCGTCACCCAGTCCGCGGTCGGCAGCATAGATTTCGACGAGGACACCGAAGCCCAGGTCTTCCCCCCGTACCAGGGCAAGATCCTGCAGCTTTTCGTCCGCGGCGGCGACCCGGTGCAGAAGACCCAGATCCTCTACACCATCGACAGCCCGGACCTGGTGCAGGCCGAATCGACCCTGATCTCGTCGGACGGCACGTGGCGCCTGACCAGCCGGGCACTGGCCCGCGCGAAGGACCTGTACCACCGCAACGCTATGGCGCAGAAGGATTACGACCAGGCCATCTCCGACCAGCAGACCGCCGAGGGGTCCCTGCATGCCGCCCGTGACGGCGTGCGCATCTTCGGCAAGACGGATGCCGAGATCGACCGCATACTGTCCACCAGGCGGGTCGATCCGGCGCTCATCGTGCGCAGCCCTGTCCAGGGTGTCGTCGTCTCCCGCCAGGCGGCGCCGGGCACGTACGTCCAGCCTGGCAGCACGCCGGCACCGCTGACCGTCGCGGACACCTCGGTGATGTGGATGCTGGCCGACGTGCCGGAAGACAGCGCGCTCGCCTTCAAGGTAGGCCAGCCGGTGGCCGTCCAGGTGGATGCCCTGCCCGGCCGGACGCTCACCGGGCGCGTACGCGGCATTGGCACCTCGATCGACACCGGCACGCGCCGTCTGCTGCTGCGCTCGGACATCGAGGACCCGATCCACGTCCTGCGTTCCGGCATGTTCGCCAATTTCGTCATAACCACCGCGGCACCGGTGCGCTCGCCCGCCGTGCCGCTGAACGGCATCGTGCGCGAAGGCGACGGCACGATGTCCGCCTGGGTGACCACGGACCGCCGGCATTTCACGCGCAGGACCGTCACCACGGGCCTGTCGGACGACGGGTTCCGGCAGGTGACCGCAGGTCTGCAGGACGGCGAGACGGTGGTCACCGACGGCGCGATCTTCCTGTCCAACATGCTGACCGCCGACCCGACCTGATCACGCGCGCACCCCAGAAAGCAACCTGACCCGTGTTCAAGGCTCTCCTGTCGTTCGGGCTGACCCGGCGCGCCCTCCTGCTTATCGGCGCGGTGGTCTTCCTCGCCGGTGGCTCGGCGGCTTTCCTCAACCTCAACATCGAAGCCTACCCCGATCCGGCGCCGGTGATCCTGGAGATCACCGCGCAGGCCGCCGGCCTGTCCGCCGAGGAGATGGAGAAATACTACACCATCCCCATGGAGGTGGGCCTGTATTCCACGTCGGGGATCGACACCATCCGGTCCACCTCGTTCTACGGCCTCAGTTTCATACGCGTGACGTTCAAATACGGTACGGATTATCATTTCGCCTACACGCAAGCCGCGCTCGCTTTGCAGCAGAACGTGACCCTGCCGGGCAACCAGGCCGCGCAGATCCAGCAATCCAGCCTGGTCGGCGAGATATTCCGCTACCAGGTGATCGGGCCGCACGGCTTCGGCCTGACCAATCTGCGCACGGTGCAGGATTGGGTCGTGCTCCGGCGCCTTTCCACCATCCCCGGCGTGGTGCAGGTGAACAGCTGGGGCGGCACCACCAAGGAGTTCGAGGTCGAGGCCGACCCGCGCAAGCTGGAGGCGTTCGGCGTCACCATCCCGCAGCTCATAACCGCGCTCGGCAACAGCAACATCAATGTCGGCGGCCGGGAGATCAGCATCGGCCAGCAATCGGTCAACATACGCGGCCTCGGCCTCGTCGATGACGGCGGCAACGACGACCTGCGCCACGGCTACCATGTCGACGACATCGAGAATGTGGTGCTCGGCCAGACGAAGGGCGTGCCCGTCACGATCAAGGATGTGTCCCGCGTCTATGTCGGCAACGTACCGCGCCTGGGCATTGCAGGGCGGGACCACCAGGACGACATCGTGGCCGCCATCGTGGTGATGGGCCGCGACAAGCACACCAGCGACATGATCCCGAGGATACGCGCCGAGATCGACCGCATGAACACCGACGGCACGCTGCCGCCCGGCGTGCGCGTGGTGCCCTATTACGACCGCAGCTCGCTCGTGGCCGTCACCACGCACACCGTGCTGCACAACCTGGTGTTCGGCTGCCTGCTCGTCTTCCTGATCCAGTGGGTCTTCCTGGGCGATCTGCGCAGCGCCATCGTCGTCGGGCTGAACATCCCCTTCGCCCTGCTGTTCGCCGTCATCCTGCTCGTGCTGCAGCACCAGGATGCAAACCTGCTCTCGGTCGGAGCGGTGGATTTCGGCATCATCATCGATTCCGCCGTCATCATGGTGGAGAACATCTTCCGCAACCTGCAGATGCCGCAAGGCGCGCGCGCGAGTCTGCTGGAACATCTCTCGCAAGGTGCGATGGGTGCGGACCCCACGGCGCCGCACAGCCTCACCGGCAAGAACGTCTGGACGGACAAACTGCGCATCTTCCTGATCAGCGCGCTGCAGGTGGACCGCGCGATCCTGTTCTCCGCCACCATCCTGGTTGCAGCCTTCGTGCCGTTGTTCACCATGCAGGGGGTGGAGGGCCAGATTTTCGGCCCGATGGCGCGCACCTACGCCTTCGCGCTCGCCGGCGCGGTGATCGCCACCTTCACGGTCACGCCCGTGCTGCTCTCCCTCATGCTGCCGGAACGGGTCAGGGAAATAGAGACCTTCCTCGTGCGCGGATTGCGGCGTGTCTACTCGCCGGTGTTGAAATGGTCGCTGCTGCACCGGCGCATCGTGATCCTCGTGGGCGCCCTCTTCCTTGTGCTCGGCGGCCTGCTGGCAACACGGCTCGGCTCGGAGTTCCTGCCCGCGCTGGAGGAGGGCAACTACTGGATACGCGCCTCCATGCCGCCCACCCTCTCGCTGGCGGCCGGCACCGCACAGGCCGCCAAGATGCGCGACATCCTGCTGCGCCATCCGGAGATCATCACCGTCGTCTCCCAGCACGGCAGGCCGGACAACGGCAGTGACGCATCGCCGTTCTCCAACGTGGAGCTGTTCGTCCCGCTCAAGCCGTTCGACACCTGGCCCGCCGGCCTGACGAAGGACAAGCTGACCGCCCAGCTGCAGGCGGAGTTCGACGCCGAACTGCCCGGCACGCAATTCAACTTCTCGCAGTACATCCAGGATAACGTCGAGGAAGCATTGTCCGGCGTGAAAGGCGCCAACTCGGTCAAGATCATCGGCCCCAACCTGGACCGGCTGGAACAACTGGCGACCAACGTGCGCGACCAGATGGCGCAAGTGCACGGTGTGGAAGACCTCGGCATCTTCCACGTGGAAGGCCAGCCGAACCTGAACATACGCATCGACCGTGCAAAGGCCGCACGGTACGGTCTGAACACCGGTGACATAACGACGGTCATCCAGGCCGCACTCGGCGGTGCCATTGCCACCAACGTCCTCGAAGGCGACAGGCAGTTCAACCTGACGGTCCGCCTGGCGCCACGCTTCCGCGCCAGCATCGCGGACATCGGCGGCGTGCCTGTCAGCTTCCAGAACGCGTCAGGCGGTAACAGCTACGTACCGCTGCGCGAGGTCGCCACCATCACGCTCGAGACCGGTGCCGCCTACATCTATCACGAGCGGACACAGCGCTACATCCCGATCAAGTTCTCCGTGCGCGGCCGGGACCTCGGCAGCACGGTAAGCGAGGCGCAGCACCGCATCGCTCAGAACATCAAGCTCCCCGTCGGCTACCGCATCGTCTGGGCCGGCGAATTCGACGATCTGAAACTGGCGCAGGCCAGGCTCGAGGTGATCGTGCCGATAAGTCTGCTGATCATCCTCGTTCTGCTCTACATCCTGTTCAACTCGGTGCGTGACAGCCTGCTGGCGCTCACCGGCATACCGTTCGCCGTGGTGGGCGGCATCGTGGCACTCTTCCTCTCCGGCCTGGCCTTCAGCATCTCGGCCGCGATCGGCTTCATTTCGCTGTTCGGCGTGTCCGTGATGAACGGCATTTTGGTGATAACCTACTACAACTCGCTGCGCGCCGCCGGACTGGGCACACGGGCAGCGATGTTCCATGCCGCAGAACAGCGCATGCGCCCGATGCTGATGACCGCCCTCTCGGCGGCCATCGGCCTGTTTCCCGCCGCCATCTCCACCGGCATAGGCAGCCAGGTGCAGCGCCCGCTGGCCACCGTGGTTGTGGGCGGCATGCTGCTTGGCCCGCTGATGCTGCTGGTGGTGGTGCCGGCGCTCATGCTGCTGATCTTGGGAGACGACGGCAGTGCGATCGAAGAGGGTATGGAATTGCCGCATTAGCGCTGGGGCCTTCTTGAAAGACGAAAGCTTGCTTCCCGCTGCTGCCTGCGCTTCGGTGTAGTCCAGGTCCCGTGCTGGTTTTATCCGTGGAATACCAGGAGCATCGAATGCTACGTGCAATGACCTTTTGCCTGCTCTTTCTGACCTGCGGCCTGGCGACGGCGCAAGCGGCGCATCCCTCCACAGCCACGACCAGGCCGGCCGCAGCCGGTAAGCGCGGCATCCAGCCCGGCAAGTTGGGCGGGCCTACGAAGCGGACCGGTTCTGTAGCCGGCCCGGCCGCACCGCATGATTGACGCCGATGGCTTTAAAGGAAGGCCTGGGGGCTCTGCCCGATAAAGACCGGGCGTTCAGGTAACAGTTTACACCGGGCACGTGGGTGACAGTGCATCATGCGGTTTGCAGTACCGCGACAGCCACGATCCGCCCCATGTGGCTGGCACCTACCGTGTCCGCAGGCCACGCCCAACCTTGTCCAGCGTAGGGTTCCACGGGCAGGCCGAAACGAAGCGACGACGACCACCGAACCAGGAGGGTGTCACCCAGGTGCCCGCCCAGGGTGTTACCAACGTGCCCGCTTGCAGATTTCTGGACCCTTGCGGGGTTTAGAGCGGAGCCCCGACTTGCCTACCTTGATGGAAGCGATGACGATAACGCTTCTGCGGAAAGGCTTTCTTAATCTCTCCGCGCAAAGTTGCTCTGAACAGAGGAGCAAACCATCGATGGCAATTTCCAGCATTCCCTCCACACCTGTGGCATACCGCACCCAGTCGCCCCCGACCGCCACGTTCAACGCCGCCACACAGCCATCCAGCACGCCACAGCAGACCAGCCGCGCACACCACCATCATGGCGGCGGTAAAGGCGGCAGCCTGCTCACCGCGTCCACGTCGCAATCCGGCGCCACGACGAACGGCTCGTTGCTGGATACATTGATCTAGCCAGGCAACCAGGAAAATCCCGAACTGCCCAAAAGGGCGAGCCTCGCTTGCTACCCTGCCGTTCGCAGATACCGCGAAACAGAAGTCTCCACGTGACTGGCTATCCAAGACTCAGAGATGCGCGGGTTCATGTTTGTTAACGCAGGCGTCCTGGATGCCGTGTGTCGTGGACATCCGCATTGTGTTCGCCGAACCTAGATACAGCTTTCCTCGCACACGGCCGATATACCGACACAGCACAGGGCCGTTGCCTGGCATATGTCGTTCGGGTTCAATGTCTGTATGTGCAACGTTGCAGCCCGCCGTTCAGGCCGCCAGCCCTGCCCCGCCTGGTCGCCGACCGGGACCTGTTTGCCCGGCTGGACACACGCGCTCCGGAGGCCGGCCAGGTCGTGCACCTGCAGGCCTTCACCAGCGGCGGTGTGATCGAGCCCGGCAAGCCGATCCTGCAGGTTGTCCCGGAAACCCGCCACATGGTCGCCACGGCCGAGATACGGCCGGACGACATCGAGCATCTGCACGCCGGGCAACCTGGCCGCATCATCGCCACCGGCTTCAACGCTCGCTAGACCCAGCCTCCGGATGGCCGTGTCGAGATCGTCTCGGCTGACCGTACACCGAACCACGCACCGGCCCCGCCTGTTACACTGTCGCAGTCTCGTCGCTTGCCGATCATGCGCACGGCGACCTGCTGCGTCAGCTGCGTCCAGGCATGCCGATGGCATCGTCGTTCCGGTCAGACCACGAACTGCGATGGGCTACCTGACGGAACCATTACGCACCAGTCTGCGCTCTGCCAGCCGTGAGAGGTAGGAGAACACCCGGTCTCCCGTCGCGTCTGCAGGGGACAGCTTCGGACGAAGACCGGGGTCCTGAACTTACTGCCGCGCGATGCTCCAGGTAATCTCCACACGCCGGTTCTGCGGTTCGGACACGCCATCGTCAGTCTTGATCGCAGGATTGGTCTCACCTTTGGCAAGAACCTGCGTACGTTCCGCAGGAATACCGCGCGCCACCAGCCCGCGCGCCACCGCAAAGGCGCGCTCGTTGGACAAAAGCAGGTTGCTGACGGGATGACCGACGGAATCCGAACCACCGCTTACGATCATGATGACCGGGCGAGCGTCCCTGTACAACCGGGCCGCCTTATCGAGCACTGCCTCGTTTTCGGCATTGAGCGCCTTCTGCCCGGTGTTGAACAACAACACCAGCTTGCCGTCGGCCACGCCGCCTTCCTGCGAGCCGCCAGGTGCGGGAGAGCTTACCGGCGCTGCCGGCGCACCGATGGGCGCAGTTTGTTGGGCGAAACTGACATGCGAAAGGCCAATAGTACAGGCCAGCGCAGTTACAGCTCGAGAGACCAGGCGCATGCACGTCTCCTAGGGTTGAGGCCGTAGCCTTACTCTCCGTCGAACGCCGCTTGGGGGGCTGCGGTTCAGCATCGGATGTTAACGCCATTTGCCGCGGTGACGCTACGGCCGCTCTTGAGACACGCGCTGGAATGCCCGGCCGCCCAACCATTTCGTCGCTCCGATCACCAGCAGGATCGACACGCCATGTACTACAAGATCGTCCGCCGTGGCATCGAACGGATGGATCATGCCCAGCAGACTGGCCGCTGCTCCGGCGCTTGCCAATCCCCCTAGCGCGGCCGTCACACCGGGACGCAGGGGACAGGCCCGCATCAGCTGCCAGGTCAGCAGAAGCGCCAGCGGCAGCGAGATCAGCAGCAGCACCTGCAGGCACGCTAACGCATGCATCGGCGGCTCCGCTACGGTCCCGGCCACCGGCACCAGCCGAAGGCATCCTTCCGAGCTGGCCGCCACCCACACGGCAAGCGGCGGCAACGGCAGCAAGGCCCATCGCTCCGAGCGCCCCGGCACGGATGTCTGCAGCGCCGCCACCCCCGCGCACACCGCCGTCAACACCGCGCCCAGCTGGCTCAGCCACATGTCCGGCGCCCCTGCCAGCCGGGCCCGCAACGCATCCCAATCGGTGAAAAAGGACAGCAGCGCCGCTATCCACAGCACGGCCGCCAGCCAGACCGCGGTCCGTTGCCAGGGCGGCGCCAGCCGGCGCATGGGGCGAAGGTCCGCGCTCAATCGGGCGATCAGCGCGTCCGGAACGTGCAGGTTAGGCATCGTCCAGCCGCTCCACCTTTGTGCGCAGCGCCCGCAACGCCCGGTGCAGGTTCACCTTCAGGGCCACCTTCGTGCGCCCGGTCTCCCGGGAGACCTCCTCCAGCGACCGCTCGGACAGCCCAAGCAGTTCCACCGCTTGCCGCTGCAACGGCGGCAGCGTCGCCACCGCCGCCCGCAGCCTGGCCGCGTCGTCCAGCCGGCTTACCGACGCCTCCGCATCCGCGCCGGGTTCGGCATGGGCCATGTACGCCGCCTCGTCCTGCACCTCCCGCGCGCCATGTCGCCCGTGCAGCCGCAACGAATCGATCGCCCGGCGTGTGTCGATCGCCCGCAGCCATGGCGCGAACGGCCTCGCCGGATCGTATGTCGGCAGCGCGCGGTGGATGGTGATCAACGTGTCCTGCACCACGTCATCCACTCTGTCCGGCTTCACGCCGGCGCGCCTGGCAATGGCGCCGATCGGCGCCACGCACGCTTTCAGCACCTGGGCGTAGGCCTGGGAGTCGCCGTCCTGGGCGGCGCGCATCAGGGCGGCCAGGTCTGCATCCGGGGGACCGTCCATCGGGGGAGGTTACGCGGGATGGACGAAAGGAAGAAAGGCCTTCTTTTTTGCAAAAAA
Organism: uncultured Acetobacteraceae bacterium; assembly: GCA_964252625.1. GTDB lineage: Bacteria > Pseudomonadota > Alphaproteobacteria > Acetobacterales > Acetobacteraceae > BOG-908. The sequence goes on from CAXUOA010000002.1 coordinate 40,581, forward strand.
GCAGCGAAAGACTTCTGCCGCCGCTGTCGCCGGCTGACCTGGCCGGCATCGGGCTCATGACCCGCTGTACCAGTTGTAGCCCAGATCCTCCCAGTAGCCGCCGGGGTTCTCGTTCACGACCGTGATCGCCGAGATGTTCTTCGGGTTCTTGAACCCTAGCTTCGTGGGAATGCGCAGCCTTAGCGGCGCGCCCCACTCCGGTATCAGCGGCGCACCCTCGAAATCCAGCGCCAGTATCGTCTGCGGATGTAGCGCGCTCGCCATGTCTATGCTCGACGCGTAATCGTCGAAACACTCGAATCCGACATATTTTGACCGCAGATCGGCCCCTACCCGCTGCAGGAACACACGCAGCGGCACACCGGACCACTGCCCGATCTGGCTCCAGCCTTCCACGCAGATATGGCGCGTGATCTGGGCTTCCTGCGGCAGGCTGCGCAACCGGTCCAGATTCCAGGACGACGTGTCGCTGACCCGCCCGCTCACCTCCAGCGCCCAGTCGGGATCGGGCTTGCGCACCTGGCTCAGCGGATAATACGCGTTGAACTTGAATGGTCTGGTGATCTGGTCCGGCCGGAACGTGGCCGCCAGCCTGTTCGGATCGAACAGCAACTCCTGCATCCGGTCGTTGAACTTCAGCATCGTCCACAGCATCCGGTCGAACAGCCCGTCCTTGCTGGACAGGTCGCCGCACCCACTCAGCAGGGACACCGCACCCACCGACAGCGCGCCGCGCAGCAGGTGCCGCCGCTCCAGCCGCCTGAGCTGGACCAAATGGTCCGACCGACGGATCAACGCCCGGCCTCCTCGAGCGCTGCATCGCGCAGCACGCGCCCGCCGGTGACCATGCCGACCAGCGTGGACGGCACCAGCGCCACCAGCGCCACATGCACGACCAGGAAGGCCACGATCGCACTCATGAGCGCGAAATGTATGCGCCGCGCCAGGTCATACCCGCCGAACACCCAGGTCAGCCAGCCAAGCTGTACCGGCTTCCAGATGGAAAACCCTGTCAGCACCGCCAGCACCGCCGCCACCGTCACCAGCACATAGAGCAGCCGCTGCACCGCGTTATAGGTGCCGAGCTTGTGTCGAAGCCGGAAACGCAGCGCCGATCCCAAATCCCGCAAAACGGCCATCGGCTGCAAGGGGAGGAAATCCCGCCGGAAATGCCCGCTCGCCAGGCCCCAGACCAGATACACGGCCCCGTCGGCGATCAGCACCCACATCGCGGCGATGTGCCAGGCGATCCCGGCCGCCAGCCAGCCGCCCAGCGTCCACGCCGGCGGTATGACGAAAGGCAGGATGGGCGACGCGTTGTAGATCGCCCACCCGCTGAGGATCATCACGATCATCGCCGCGGCGCCCACCCAGTGGGTGATGCGTACGATCGCGGGATGGGCATGGGTGTATGTGGCCAAGACGGTCTCCTGTCGGTGAGTGCATTCGTGCGTCTCGCGCTGACGGTTACCCGAGAGAGCAGCTCTTGTGATGGTGTCCGTGCACCTACGTGGGACACGTAACCGCCACACGCCACCTGCCGAACAGCCAACCAGATTGGGATCATCGCACATGACACGCAGGACATTTCTGCTGGCCGGCACGGCAACCCTCGGCGCCCTCGCCTGGATGGCCGCCACGCGTGGCGGCCCCGCTTACGCCGCCCAGCTTTTCACCGTCAGCCATACCGAGGCAGAGTGGCGCAACCGCCTCACGCCCGCCGCCTACTACGTGTTGCGCGAGCAGGGCACCGAAGCGCCCGAATCCAGCCCGCTCGACCACGAGTTCAGCGCCGGCCGCTACGACTGCGCCGGCTGCGCCTTGCCCGTGTTCGCGTCGGCCACGAAGTTCGACAGCGGCACCGGCTGGCCCAGCTTCTACCAGCCGCTGCCGAACGCCGTCTCCACCCAGTCCGACGGCAGCCTGCTGATGGAGCGCACCGAAGTGCATTGCGCGCACTGCGGTGGCCATCTGGGCCACGTCTTCGAGGACGGCCCAAAGCCCACCGGCCTGCGTTACTGCATGAACGGCGTGGCCCTCACCTTCGCCAAAGGAGCAACCGCATGAACCGCATCGTGACACTGACCGCCGGTAGCCTGG
>CAXUOA010000003.1:0-3980 GCA_964252625.1 uncultured Acetobacteraceae bacterium
CTGGTGCGCGCCGCGTAGCCGGTGCGCTCCAGATAGCGGCGCATCAATTCCCGCTGCGTCGCGTCGTCATCGATGACCAGAACCGCCTGGCGGCCGTCCGCGGCATCCGCCTGCTCCGGGTCCGGCGATGGCTGCGCGCCGGGCAGGGCCGCCGGCACGCGCATGGTGAACATGCTGCCCTGGCCGGGCGCGCTGCGCACCTCCACTGTGCCGCCGAGCAGCGCGCTGAACGCCTTGGTGAGCGACAGCCCCAACCCGGTGCCGCCGAACTTGCGCGTGGTCGATGCGTCGGCCTGCTGGAAACGCTGGAACAGCTTGGCGACCTGCTCCTCCGTCATGCCCAGGCCGGTGTCGCCGACCGCGAAGACGATCCAGGCGCTGCCGTCGGGTCCCGCCTCACGCGTGGCGGCCAGCGTGATGCAGCCATTCTCGGTGAACTTCGCGGCGTTGCTCAGCAGGTTGAACAGGACCTGGCGGATGCGCGTGATGTCGGAGTGCATCGTGCCGAGGCCAGCGGCCGCGTCCACCACGAGCTGGTTTGCCTTCTTGCGCACCAGCGACGTCACCGTCGCCGCAACCTCGTGCACCATGGCGGCCACGTCGAACGTCTCGGCATAGGCCTCCATCTTGCCGCTCTCGACCTTGGACAGATCGAGCACGTCGTTGATCAGCCCGAGGAGGTGCCGCGCGTTCGTCTCCACCTTGCGTATGTCGCGCACCACCTCGCCCGGCTCGGCGCCATCCTCCACCTCCTCGACCAGCATCTCGGCGTAGCCGATGATCGCCGAGAGCGGCGTGCGCAGCTCATGGCTCATGTTGGCCAGGAACAGGCTTTTGGCCTCGTTGGCCGCCTCGGCCTCGTCGAGCGCCTCCGCCTGGCTCCGTTCGGCCGCGCGCATCGCGGTGATGTCGGTGTTGGTGCCGAACCAGCCCACGATGTCGCCTTCCTCTCCGGCCTCGTCGGGCTCGGCCCGGATCGGCGTGGCACGGGAGAGGAACCAGCGGTACGAGCCGTCGGCCGCGCGGATCGGGAACGTGTCCTCCCACGCGCCGCCGGCGGCGAAGCTCGCCCGCAGCGTCCGCTCCACGCGCTCCACGTGCTCGGGGTGCAGCACGCTCATCCAGCCCCAGCCGGCCATCTGCCGTGGCGTCGTGCCGGTGAAGGCATACCAGCGGTCGTTGTACCAGGAGACGGCGCCGTCCGGGTCCGTCATCCAGGCCAGCTGCGGTATGGCGTTCGAGATCGTGCGGAACCGCGCCTCGCTCTTGCGGAGGTTCCGGCTGACCGCCTGCCGCTCCAGCGCTTCGCCCACCAGCCGCCCCAGCACCATGGCGGCCTCCAGCAGCGTGTCGTCGACCGCGATCCTCTCGCGGCTGTAGAACTCCATGGCGCCGAACATCATGGGGCCCGCCGTCACCGGGAAGGCGAAGCCGCTTTGCAGCCCGTGGCGCGCCGCCATCGTCAGCCTGGCATCGCCGGCCTCCTGGGCGGTGTCTGCCGCCTCGACCGGCCGCTTGGTCGACCAGGCACGCGCCGCCAGGCCGATCCGGCCGTCCAGGATGTGCGCCGCATTGTCGCTCGCGAAGCTGGCGCCTGGCGCGTCGCCGGCGGCCACCCAGCGGGATGCGAGGTTCAATCCTTCGGCCTGGGTGCCATCCTGCCGCCAGAACAAACCCACGTCCCAGCCGAACCCGCTGCCGACCGCGCTCAGGACCTTCGCCATCATGGCGTCACGACCCACGGGCGCCGCCAGGACCTCGCTTACGGCATGCTGCACCGCCAGCCGGGTTCGCGCGTCCTGCCGGTCCGCATTCTCGGCGAAGGTCACGACGCTGCCCAGCACGGCGCCGTCCTGCGTCACCGGGAAGGCGGAATATTCCGCGAAGAAGGAACTGCCGTCGCGGCGCCACAGCAGCTCGTTGTTGAGCCGCACGGCCGGTCCACCATGGGACGGCTCCAGAAGCGGGCAGTCCGCTTGCGGATAGGCGCTGCCGTCCGGACGGGTGTGGTGGATCGCCGCGTGCATGTTGCGGCCCACGAGTTCGTCGGCGCGCTCGTAACGCAGGATGCGCAGCGCCGCCGCGTTGACGAACAGGCAGCACCCGGCGCCGTCCACGCCGTAGATGCCGTCACCCACGGCTTCCATGAATACCCGAAACATTTCGGTCCCGATGATCTCGGACATGCGATCTTCCACCAGCCAGGGTGCTGCCGTCTGCGCCCAGGGGCTCCGCACCGTCGTTCGTGACAAACTTCCCCGCTTAACCCGGTGGAGAGATGTTGGATGCACCGCAAGGCGTCGTGGGTAGGTCCTCGCACCGGTCGTGATCAATGATGCACCGGGAGCCAGACCGGCACGAGCAGCGGCGTGCCGCCCGCCGCCGCCGCAGGGCGATGTTCGAGGTGTTGTCTTGTCGCGCACCCCCACTCGTGCTGTCTGACGGGATGAAGAAAGAGACGATCGGGCCGTCAGGCCGCCTTGCGGCCCTGACCGCGGAACGCAACCGCAAGATGGCGGCATCCGCCCACGCCTATGTCCGCGGCAGCACCGTGCGCTTCTACGACTGGCTGGAGGCGTCCAGCCGCGCGGCGCTGCCCGAGGGGCCGCCCACGTGGATCTGCGGCGACTGCCACGTCGGCAACCTCGGCCCGGTCGCCAGCACCGACGGTGCGCTCGCCATCCAGGTGCGCGACCTCGACCAGACGGTGATCGGCAACCCGGCGCACGACGTGCTCCGCCTCGGCCTGTCCCTGGCGATGGCCGCGCGCAGCTCGGACCTGCCGGGCGTCACCACGGCGCACATGCTGGAACGCATGGTCGTCGGCTACGAGGCCGCCTTCGCGCCGGAAGCACAGGGCGAGACGCTGGACGCGTCCAGCGCGATGCCGAAGACGGTGCGTCACGTGATGAAGGCGGCGGCGGGCCGCTCCTGGAAGCACCTCGCCGACGAACGCATCGAGGGCGTCGAGCCCGCCATTCCGCTCGGCAAGCGGTTCTGGCCGCTCGAGAAGGAGGAGCGCGAAGCGGCCAACGCCCTGTTCGCTGAACCCGATCTCCAGCGGCTGGCCACCTCGCTGCGCGCCCGCGACGACGATGCCCCGGTACGCGTGCTGGACGCTGCCTACTGGCGCAAGGGCTGCAGTTCGCTCGGGCGGCTGCGCCTGGCGGTGCTGGTCGCCATCGGAACGGGGCGCGAGGAGCGCCACTGCCTGATGGACGTCAAGGAGGCGATCGCCGCCGCGGCGCCCAGGAACGCCAAGGTAGACATGCCGCGCGACAATGCCGAACGCGTGGTGACCGGCGCGCGCAACCTCTCGCCGTTCCTCGGCGCCCGCATGGTGGCCGCCCGCGTGCTCGGCAAGCCGGTGTTCGTGCGCGAGTTGCTGCCGCAGGACCTCAAGCTCGAGATCGAGTACCTGACCCGGGAAGAGGCGATGGGCGTGGCCGAGTTCCTCGCCCATGTCGTGGGACGCGGCCACGCGCGGCAGCTCGACGGCGCGAGCCGGTCGGGTTGGCTGGCTGAACTGCGGCGAAACCGCTCCAAGTCGATGGAGGCGCCTTCGTGGCTGTGGAACGGCGTGGTCGACCTGGTCGCGTCGCACGAGGCGGCCTATCTGCAGCATTGCCGCCGCTGGGCGATGGCGGATGCCGGCTAGCACATTCAAGGCCAAGGGCTCCGCCGCTCGACCTCGCTCGCGACAGTCATCCCTGAAAGCCGTTCCCGAAGGGTTCGGAACAGATGGGGGTCTGGGGCCCCGAAGCCCCAGCGGGGTTTGGGGCAGCGCTCCATTCCTCCTACCGCCCAAACGAAGCGCCATCAGCCCGTCCCACCCGACACAAGTTCGGCAAGCTTGGCGGCCAAGTCTTCCTGCCGGAACGGCTTGATCAGGCGGGCCAGGTCAGGCGAGACGCCCTCGCTTTCGGCGTAGCCCGAGACCAGCAGGACACGGACGCCCGCGCACTCCGACTGCACGATCC
>CAXUOA010000003.1:3990-21899 GCA_964252625.1 uncultured Acetobacteraceae bacterium
ATCCTCGCCAGGTCGGAGCCGCTGATGCCGGACATGAGGTGGTCGGTCACGAGAAGGTCGGGCTGCAAGCCCTCGCGGATAAGCCGCAGGGCGGCTTCCGCGCATGATGCCTCGACAACCGTATAGCCGAGTTCGGCGAGCATGTCCGCAGAACTGGCACGCACGAGTTCCTCGTCGTCGACCAGCAGCACGGTGCCGCGCGCCTTGTCCGCGGCGGCCGCCCTGACCGGCTCGTCGTCGAGGCGAAGCGGGTGCTCGCTCACCGGCAGCAACATCTCGATGTCGGTGCCGACGCCGCGCCGGCTCTGGATCGTGAGTGCACCCCCGAGCTGCGACGCCAGCCCATGCGCCATGGAAAGCCCGAGCCCGGTTCCCTTGCCCACGCCCTTGGTGCTGAAGAACGGCTCGACCGCACGCGCGAGGGTCGCCTCATCCATGCCGGTTCCGGTGTCGGCGACAGACAGGCTGATGTAGTGGCCCGGCCGGACGGCGGAGACGTGTCCTGCCTCCACCTGCGCCGCGCGCGCGCTGATCCGCAGCATGCCGCCGCCGGGCATCGCGTCGCGGGCGTTCACGCTGAGGTTCAGCAACGCCATCTCGACCTGGTTGGCATCGGCGGCCGCGGCCGGCAGATCCTCGGAGAGGACCACCGACACCTTGATCTGCGGCCCCGACGTGCTTGCGATCAGGTCGGCCATCCCCTTCACCAGCTTGCCGATGTCGACCGCCGTCGCCTGGAGCGGCTGCCGGCGCGCAAAAGCAAGCAGGCGCTGGACCAGGGTCCTGGCGCGCTCCGCCGACAGGACCGCGCCCGCGATCAGCCGCTGTTCCCGCTCGCCCCCGACACCCCTGCGCTGGAGCATGTCCAGCGCACCCACGATCGGCGTGAGCAGGTTGTTGAAATCGTGGGCGACGCCGCCGGTCAGCTGGCCCATCGCCTCCATCTTGCGCGACTGGCGAAGCGCATCCTCGGCCTTCTCCCGCTCGGCGATTGCCTGATCGACGCGTCTGGCCAGCGTCGCCTCGGCCTCCTTGTGCTCGGTGAAGTCCACCACCGACCCGATATAGCCCATGAACCCGCCATCTTCGCCGAAGCGCGGCGAAGCCGCGTCCTGCGCCCAGCGGTAGGCGCCGTCGGCGCGGCGCAGCCGGGACTCGAGGCGGAACGGCGAGCGGCTGGCATTGGCGTCCAGGAACACGCGCCAAGCCGCGCCCCTGTCGTCCGGATGCGTGGCGTCGAGCCACCCGTCGTCCTCGGCCTGCGCCGCTGTCTGTCCGGTGAAATCGTGCCATGCGCGGTTGAAATACGTGTGCTTGCCGCCGGGCTCGGTCACCCACATCATCACCGGCGCGTGGTCCGCCATGTTGCGGAACCGCGCCTCGGATTCCCGCAACGCCGCCTCGGCGGCCTTGCGGGCCGAGATGTCGCCCGCCATACCGAACCACTCGACGACCGAGCCGGCCGGGTCCAGCACGGGTATCGCCCGCGAGAACGTCCAGCCGACCGTGCCGTCGGCGCGGCGCACACGATGCTCCAGTTCGAATGCGCAGCGGTTCTGCACGGCGGCGTCGATCGCGGCGGTCACGGACGGCCGGTCTTCCGGGAAGATATAGGTGTGGAGCCACTTGATCGACGGCTCGGCCGTGTCGGCGAGGAAGCCGCGGCCGTCGAGCTGGCGCATCTCGGTCCAGTCCGGGCTCATCCGGTACACCACGTCCGAACTGGCGTTGACGAGCGCGCGGAAGCGCACCTCGCGGTCGCGCAGCGCGGCGTGACCCGCCCGCCGCACCCGCGCGAGGTTGATGTGGCCGGCGACGCGCGCCGCCAGTTCGCGCGCCGAGAATGGCTTGGTCAGATAGTCGTCGGCGCCGGCTTGGAGCCCCTCCACCTTCGTCTCCTCGCCCGCACGCGCCGACAGCATGACGACCGGCAGTTCGTGCAGTGCGGGATCTTCGCGGACCGCGCGCAGCAGGCTGAAACCATCGAGCTTCGGCATCATCACGTCGGCGATCAGGACGTCCGGGCGCCGCTGATGCAGGCGCTGGAGCGCCGCCTCGCCGTCGCCCACCGTCTCCACGTCATAGCCGTGCTGGGTGAGCAGGCGCGAGATGTAGTCACGCAGATCGGCGTTGTCGTCGGCAAGCAGCACGCGGTTGCCGGCCACGGGACCGCTCGTCTCGGCGCCGGCGATCGGAACGGTGTGCACCGCGCCCTCGAACAGCACGTCCGGGGTCGTGCCGCCCGGCAGCCAGCGCAACGCCTGCTCGACGAATGCCTGCGCGCTCACCGGCGTCATCGCGGCGCCGCCCGCCTCGCCGACACGCTCGGGCGCGAGATGCGCGCTGCCCAGCGGGATGGTCACGGTGAAAGCGGTGCCGTGACCCTCCTCGCTGGTGACCCCGACGCCGCCGCCATGAAGCTTGACCATCTCCCCGACCAGGGCAAGGCCGATGCCCGAGCCCTCGAAGGTGCGGCCTTTCGCACCCTCGACCCGGTAGAAGCGGTCGAACAGCCTGGGCAGCTCGGCTTGCGGTATGCCGGTGCCGCTATCGCGGACCGTCAGCACCGCCGCGGCGCCGCGCTCCTCCAGCGTGACCGCTATCGTGCCCTGGTAGGTGAACTTGAACGCGTTCGACAGCAGGTTGAGGACGATCTTCTCCCACATGTCGCGATCGACATAGGCCGGTTGCGACAGCTCCGGCGCCTCCACGACGAGCTCCAGGCCCGCTTTGTCGGTGGCCGACCGGAACGAGGAGGCGAGGTCCGCGGTGAGCGCCGCGAGGTCGGCCGGCCGGTACGTCGCTTCCGACCGGCCGGCTTCGAGCCGCGAGAAGTCGAGCAGCGAGTTGACCAGGCGGAGCAGGCGCAGCGCGTTGCGGTGCACGAGGTCGAGACGCTCGGCCTGTTCGGACGGCAGCTTGGCGGCGTCGGTAAGCGCATCCTCCAGCGGCCCCAGCATCAGCGTCAGCGGGGTGCGGAACTCGTGGGAGACGTTGGCGAAGAAGGCGGTCTTGGCGCGGTCGATCTCGGCCAGCGCCTCCGCCCGGCAACGCTCGTCCGCCCGGGCGCGCACGGTCCCGAGCGCGCCGGCGACCGTGACGCCCATCAGGCGGTACAGGCTGCGGTAGGCGTCGTCGAGCGGCAGGCGCGACGAGGCTCCCGCCACGATCAGCGCCGGCACGCCTCGGGCGGCGGGCACCATGACCGGCACGACAAAGGCCCGGTCCGGCGCCTCCGGATAGGGGCCGCAGGGCGCCGCGTCGAACCCGCCGCTTATGTCCTGCAGCGCCATCGGCGCACCGCCGGCGACCGCCTGCGCGGCTGGCCAGGGCGCGGTCGCGTCTGCGCCCAACTCCAGAGGCGTCGCGGCCAGCCCCGCCGCCACACCCGACTGCGCGGCGAGGCGGAACCGCTCCGCCGCCGGGTCCCAGCGGTAGTACAGCACGAAGGGCAGGTCGAAAGCGAAGCCGGAGAGGATTTCAACCGTACGGCGCGCCACGTCGTCCTCACCGTCTGCCGCGCCCAGGCTCGCCGCCAGGTCGCGCAGGGCTCGCGTCCGCCGCTCGGCGAGCACGGTCGGCGTCGTCTCGGTGACCAAATGGAACAGGCCGCCGATGCCGCCGCTCTCGTCGCGTATCGGCGAGTGCGAAAAGGTGAAGAACGTCTCCTCCAGCGCGCCGTGCAGGCGGGGCAGGAACATGCGCCGGTTCTCGACAGACATCGTCTCGCCGGCGAGCGCGCGCTCGAACGATTCGCCGATCGCCGGCCAGGCGCTTGCCCAGGTGACACGGTAATCCTGGCCGAGTGCCGCCGGATGCGCGTCGCCGCAGCAATCGCGGTAGCCGTCATTGTAGACCTGCGTGTGGCCGGGACCCCAGACGATGCTGATCGGGAAGGGCGAGCCCAGGCACAGGCTGACGGCGGTACGCAGCGACTGCGGCCAGTGCTCGGGCCGGCCGACCGGCGTCTGCGACCAGTCCCTGCCGCGGATCAGCGCCCCGAGTTCGCCGCCCCCCTGCAGGAAGTCTGCGGCCTGGAGCCAGTTTCTGGTGTCTTCGGTCATCGTGTGCGAAACACCTCGCGACGGTCAGCGCCGCTACCGGCAGTTTAACGCCCGGCCACGAGGTTCGTCTCCCTGAGCGGATCGTTTGCCGGCAAAGACGCTCCCGAAGAACGGTGGCGTTACAATGCTCCGCGACGAGGCATGACGAGCCCGTCCACGGTGGCGACGTCGCCACCGACGCGTTTGCGCACGTCATGACCACCAACGTGCTCGGCCCGATGCGGTGAATCAAATGCCCTGATCAATCCGGAGGCACCGGGCTGCTGCAGACGCGATGGGAAGCAAAAGTTTTTTGCTTCTTTTCTTTAAAAAAGGACTGCTTGCTCTGTGTGCGTCAGCCGCAAGACTTGTCGGTAGAACTCAACCTTGCCATCGGGAACGCCCGATCAAGGCGTCAGCCTGACCACCGTCATGCTCCAGGGCTGCAAGGTGATGGTGACCGGCAAGGATTGTTTGCTCAGTTGCGAATGGCTGGGGCCAGCCCAGACATTGTTCTGCGACTGGTCGTAGAGCGCCTTGTCATAGGTGTCGATCAAAACGGTCGACGCGTTTGCCACGCCGTCCACGCCGATGGCGACCGGTAACGTCGCCGTCTCGTCCAGGTTGAACAGCATCAGCGCCGTGCCTGTCGTCCCGTGCGTCAGGGCATAGGCACGCAAGCTGCCGCTGCTGCCGCCGAGCGTCGTGGCGAGCACGTGCGCGCCGGTGTCGGCCACCAGCGCCGCAAGCTGGAACGCGCGCGCGGTCGGCAACGGCGTGCCGGTCGGCACTGACGTGGCGTTCGAACAGCCGTATTCGGGCGTGCCGTCGGAGAACACCATGTAGCCGCCGAAATCCTGCCAGCCATACAGCGACGATGCGAAATTGCCGCTGGTCGAATCGGCGCAGCCGCCGAAGCCGATCCACCAGGTGGCACGGGCTATGCCGTCGTTCATCATCTCGCCCAGCATCTGGCCCGCGAACAGCGACTGGGTGATCGACGAGGTCTGCTTGCCGGGGTTGTAGGACACCGAACCGAGCTCACCAACCATGATCGGCGTGCCGGGATGTCCGGCGGTGGCGAGCTCGTTCTTCAGCGCGTTGATCTGGCTGGTGAAATCCTGCGGCGCCTGGGTCAGCAGGTAGCTGTCGCTTTCCTGCCCCGGCTGCTGGGCATACCAATGGTATTCGACAAAGTCGTATTTCGCCTGGGCAAGCACGGTCGGGTCCCAGGCCGGTTGCCAGCCCGGGTTAACAACCACGCCGATCTCCGCCGCCTTGTTGGCAGCCTTCATCGCCGGGTAGTAACCCGTGGACACTGCGCTGGCATAGGTGGCGGCGTCGTGCGCGGCGCTGTGCAGGTCATACTCCCAGGAGCCGTAGACCTCGTTGCCGACGGTCCAGTGGCTGACGGCGTCGCCCTGGGCTTTGGCGTAGGCCACCCAGCCCGCCGCCTCGGACGGATCGCCGCCGGCGTTGCAGGCGGTGTTCGAGCCGTAGTTCACGGTCACCGCCAGATCGAGCTTGTCCGGCTTGACCACGCTGGTCACGAAACTGGCGAAATCCCCGCCGCTGGCGACGTATTCGCCGTTGCAGCCGGTGTTGGCCTGCCAGTGGAAGTTGTCCGCGGCCGATCCGCCTGGCCAGCGCACTGCGCGTATGTGGCCTTGCGAGAGGGCGGTGGCGATGGCCGGCTGGGTCTGGTCCACCCAGTTCGCCATGTTCATGCCGAGCACCTTGCTCGTCACGACTGCTCCCGGCTGGGAGGGGTGGACGACGACGGTGGCGGTCTGCGCCAGCGCCGCGGGCGCCACAACGGACAGGCAGGATGTCAGCCAGGCTGCGCGTGTGTTCATTACCGCCCCGCTACGACTTCAAGCTGTATTCATGTTCCGGACCCGCGAGGTTTTCAAGGCCAGACTGAACGCGGTGCGTCCAGGGGGAACGCTGGCCGGGTCAGTGGCGCCGGAGGCCTGTCCTGCCCCAAGCTACCGGTTCCTCCGTTTGTCTGCTGGCGACCGCTCAAAGCCCCTCAAGCGCGCCTGGCACCCGCAGCCAGGAAATCGGGTTTTACAATCCCCCATGCCTAATGCATAGTTATGCAGTATGGAATGGTGGACAGACATGAACCACACAGGTGATCGCAACCCGACCCGGCGTAATCTGCTCACCTGCAGCGCCGCCGGCCTCGCGGCAACCGCGGCCGGTGGCGCTCTCGCCCCTGCCCAGGCCAGCCCGACCATCGGCAGCCCGCGCGTCGGCCCGGTGGGTTTCACGTCCTTCATCCACCCCACCTCGTCGGTCAAAACCGACCTGTTCCTGATCGGCGCCCAGAGCCTGATCGAAGGCTTCGTGTCGCTCGAGGGCGCGTCCGCGGTGCTCGGCAACGCGTCCGACCTGCAGGACAACAACCGGCTGCTCAACTACGGGCCGTTCCCGGGCAACCTCGTGATAGGAGACGGTTCCTTCACGGCGCACGGTGTGACCTTCATCGGCCGCGTCCAGGTCGGCAGTGCCTGCGGCACCGTGATCAACGCGGTGGTCCAGAATGCGATCATCGGGGACGCCAGCCTGACCGGGTTCACCGCCCACATCCTGGGGACCGACCCCTTCAACCCGATACGCATCCCGGACGCGACCCTGGTTCTGTTCGGCGCCCGCATCACCGAGCAGTCCCAGGTCGCGGCCAACACCATAGCGATCCCGGTCTCGTTCTCGCTGTTCGCGTCCGACGTCGATTCCGAAAACGTCCTGCTGGCGCGCGCCTACAACCTGCTCTGGCGGGCCGCCGCCCGGATCACGCCGTTCTCGGCGATCACCGGCGACAACCGCAATCCCGGCGCGGCCTTTCCCGACGTGCAGACCGCCTTCGGCACGCTGTCGGTCGGCCCGCCGACGCTGGACCGGCGCGGCACCGGCGTCATCCCCGCGCGCCAGGCCTCGCTCGGCGATCTCGGCTTCGGCATCTTCCAGCCGCTCTCGCCGGTGCCGACCAACGCGACGCCGGCGCCCGACCAGGGCGGCCAGGACGCCCCGCCTTCGACGAGTGCCGCGGCCGGCGCCCGCTTCATCGCACCGCGCGTCGCCTCCCCCGAGCTGATAGACGGCGCCGTGCTGATCGGCGGCGTAGAGCTCGGCGCAGGCGTCAAGATCGGCCCCGGCTCCTACCTGCATGGCGGCGACTCGCCCGCCGTCTCCATCGGCGCCAACACGGTGATCGGCAGCCACAGCAGCGTCCACGAACTGACCTTCACGTCGGTCACCCTGGGCAGCAACTGCGTGATCGGCGACCACGTGGTGCTGCACGGCCCGCTCCTGCTCGGCAACAACGTCACTGTGGGCGACGGCACCGTCCTGTTCGGCCCGACGGTCGCCGACAACGTCAGGATCGGTGCCGGCGTCCTTGCCTTCGGGCCGATCGCGATCACCGCCGACGTGCCGGACAACACCATCCTGGTGCCGCCCGGCTCGGAGTTCCTGATCGCACCCTCGCATCCGGGACCGTCCGGCACCACCCAGCACTCGTCCCTGATGCAGCGGCAATGGCGCGAGGCCCGGTCTGCAGGTGGCGGTTGCGGCTGCGGGATCGCCACGCTGCTGCACGCCTTTGGCTGACTGCAGGATGGGGTTGGTCGCGTGACCATCCCGTCCCCTAAGCCGCGGCCGGTTGCGGTGCCTCGAGGCCGAACAGGGACGCGGCGTTGCCGCCGGCCACCCTGGCGAGGACGCCTTCTTCCAGGCCCATCGACAGCAGGTCCTGCACGCTCTGCCGCATGGGCCGGAACGGGAAAGACGAGCCGAACAGCAGCTGGTCGCGCAGGAAGTCGGAGGCTGCCTCCGCATAGCGCCGGCCGCCTGGCGCGAAGAGGTACATGTCCGGCGAGAGGAAGACGTTCTCGTGGCGGAATGCCACGCCGATCATCTGGTCGATGTTCGGATAGCAGCCGTGGCAGACGACGATGGGCAATTTCGGGAAAATGCGCGCGACGTGGTCGATGCTCAGTGGGTCGTTGAAAGCGAGATCGGGCGTGGTGGGGCCCGACATGACAAAGGCCGGCACGCCGAGCGCCACGCAGGCATCGTAGAGCGGCAGCAGCCGGTCGTCGTCGGCCCGCAGGGGCGTCTCGTAGAAGCCTGCGTCCAGGTTGATGGCGCGCAGACCCAGCTCGGTCACGGCACGCTGTGCCTCGGCCACCGCAGCGTCGCGGCCGAGCGCCAGCGGGTCCACCGAAGCCACGCCCAGCAGCCGGCCGTGCGACTGCGCGGCCAGGGCTGCGACATCGTCGTTGGCGATGCGCACGGTGGGCGTGCTTCGGCCCACCGTCACGCCACGCGCGATGCCGGCCTGGTCCATGCCGGCCAGAACGTCTTCCAGCCTGGAATATTGCGCAAAATGGTCAGGGTCGGTGGCGCCCACACGGCGGTTGACCCAGCGCACCAAGTCGAAATCGGGTGTGCCGGGCGTGCTCCCGAAAAAGGCGTGCAGAAACGGCGGACGCAGCCGCATGTCGATAATCAAAGGTTGGCTGGCGGTCATTTATCATCCTGAGCGCAAGAGAGGGATGCCAAGGCGTGTCGGCCGAAGCCGGATGCGCCATTCAGCCGATTTAGGACAGTGGAATTGGTGGACCACTGGACTCTTCGGGCGGTCTGCTGGCCGGCCTGCTCATTGCGTCTGCTTTGCCGCTGGGCCGTGGGCGTGGTGATTGGCTCACGATCCTCCTTGGACCGCAGAGCACGCATGAACCCGGACATGGACAATCTCGTGGGGTCCGAGGAGCACATGGAACGGCAGACCTATGTGATACCCGCTTTGAGATTGCCGCCTGGGCAAGCAGGAAAGGCCTTCTTCTTTGAAAAAAGAAGCAAAAAACTTTTGCTTCCTGCGGGCTGCAACGCCTCGATCGATCCAATGGCAGGCGGGTGCTGCAAATGCGAAGGGACGCAAAAGTTTTTTGGTCGTTTTTGTAAAAACGGACTGCTTGCTTTCTATGCGTCAGCCGTAAGTCTGGCTGGTTATCATAGACGTCAGAACGCTGACGCGAGCCATGTATTCAGGCCCCGTTCCCCGGCATGGGTGGGTTTGGCAAATAGAAATGGACGCCGAGCCGTCTGGCACGCGCTGAAGCAAAGCGAACGCCTTGCCATTGTCCGCGGTGATGGTGTGCACGCCATGATGGCGCGGCTGGTG
The DNA here is from genome assembly GCA_964252625.1 of uncultured Acetobacteraceae bacterium. Lineage (GTDB taxonomy): Bacteria > Pseudomonadota > Alphaproteobacteria > Acetobacterales > Acetobacteraceae > BOG-908. Next base: position 13,225 of record CAXUOA010000003.1, read on the forward strand.
TGCTCTGCCGTGGCAGCCTGCCAGCTTGTGCACCACCGTGTAGCGCGAGACCCGGTCCACCAAACTGAGGATGGTGCCCTTCCGGGCGGCGCGCCTGCGCCAGACCCAGATCATACAGCGCCGCCTGTTTGCAGCGCTGCTCAAACGCCAGATGCTTGCTCATCGAAGACTTCTCCCGCTGAGGCCTTCTTTGCCGCCTGGCCGCCGCCGGCCGGGCTGGTGTTTACGCGTTTCAGAGTTGAATCCGCCCTTCTTTTTTTCAAAAAAGGACTGCTTCCTTGCCCTTAGGAACATTCATGCGCGCAGCACTCCTCCTGCTCTGCCTGACCATCCCCACGCACGCCGCCACGCTGCTGCACTACACCGCCCGCCTGCGCGGCATCGCGTTCTTCGACGTGGAGTACTGCCTCCGCCTGGACGCCACATCCTACGATGCCGCGCTGAATGCGCGCACGCTTGGGCTGGCCGACTTCCTGGTGCACGGCCGCGTGGAAGGGCGCGCGCAGGGCGCGGTCGTGGGCAACACGCTGGTGCCGCGCGGCTACACCGAGCACGGCCGGATCTCCGGCGAGGCCTACGACCTGGCGATCGGCTATCCGGCCGGCGCGCCGGTGGTGCAAAGCATCACCCCGCCCGCGGAAAAATACCGTCAGGCGGTGCCGCAATCAGGCCTGGCCGGCGCGGTCGACGGCATGACGGCGATCGCCCTGGAGACGCTGGTAGTGACGCGGACGCAGGCCTGCCAGGGCTCGGCGCTGGTGTTCGACGGGCGACAGCTGCGCCGGCTGACCACGCACACGGCCGGCCAGGAAGTGCTGCCACATAGCGGCCGCTCGGTGTTTTCCGGCCGGGCGCTGCGGTGCGACACGGAGTCCCGCATGCTGGCCGGATATCTGAAGAAGCAGTCCGAAGCGAGCCAGGCACGCCCGCATTTCAGCAAGGCGTGGCTGGCGGCGATGGCGCCCGGCGGGCCGGCAGTGCCGGTCCGTTTCGCATTCGACGCGGATTTCCTGGGCGATATCCTGGTGGATCTGGATAAGGTTTCGGATTGCAGCTAGTGGGTAAAGTCTTACGCCAGGGTCCGATTTAGGATTCCCACTGCGCTGTAGTGGTGCGAGTCTGCCGTATGCTCACTGGCATCACGGTTTCAGTAACAACCAAGGACCGCGCCTGATTGGAGGCGGTTGTGGCCGATCGCAACAGCCCGCAGAAGCATGTCTGGCGAGCCCGGATCATCCTGTTGACAGCCGACGGGTGTGGCACGGCCGAGATCATGCGTGGCAGCGGCACCAGCAAGACGGCGGTCTGGCGCTGGCAGAAGCGCTTCATGACCGAAGGGGGTCGCGGGTCTGCTGCGCGACAAGACGCAGCGGTCGCGCATCGCACCTCTTGGTCCGGACGTGGAAGCCAAGGTCATCAAGGCAACACCCAAAGGTCCGCGAATGGCTCGAAGCTCATCCCTGGTGGACATTTCACTTCACACCACCTCCGCCGCCTGGCTCGGCTCAGCCGCGGTGTGTTCCACTCGGTCGATGACCTGAAAGGTGCCATCCGCCGCTCCTGGCCGAGAACAATCAGAACCCGCAACCTGCTTGCTTCCTACCCGCTCCGCGTAAGCAGCCCCTGCAGAAACTGCCGTATCTCCGTAGGCTGGACCGAAGCCCCGCGCACGATCTGATCGAAATGGCGGGTCAGCGCGCGAATGTGGTCGGTCGACTGGAACACGAAATACGTCTGCCCGAGGTAGATCGCGGCCCGCATAGGCCCGAACACGGTGAGCGGCACGGTGAACAGGCGTTTCCTGTCGTACAGGAAAAGCCGGAAGCGTGGATAAAGCTCGTCGCACAGGGCCACCACCTGTTCGAGTTGCGTGCGCCGCGCGCGCAGCGGCAGCGTGCGCCAGATGTCCTCGCCGCGTGCCAGCGCTTCGAACGTCTGCAGGCTGGTGCAGCATTCTATCTCCGTTTCCGGCTGGCGCAGGTATTCCAGGCGAGACTGGGTTATGCCGATCTGCCGGCGCGGGCTGAGCGTGGCGAAGTGGCCGTATTCGTGCTCGATCACCGCATCGGTCTTCAGCAGGTCGGGAAAGGTTGTCGGAATGTGGCGTATGCGGTAGCCGGCCGCCTCGGTGTGCCAGCGCAGCAGGCGTTCGTCGAGCGGACTTGGCGCGTCGCGTTCGATCTGCAGGCTTTCGTCCACCACGCCGGCATCCGGCTTGTCGCTCTGGCTGAAGCCGAGCAGCCAGTCCAGCGACACGCTGCCGATCTGCGCGATGGCAGCGATGGACTCCACCCGGGGCAGCCGGTCCGCACCCGCCGCCAGCAATTGCGAAAGCGTGCTCCGGTCGATCCCCGCGGCGCGCGCGAAATCCGTCTGGCTGAGCTCCGAGCGGGCCAGCACCTGGCGCAGCCGCTGCTGGAAGCGCGGCAGTATCTCTCTCTTGTCCAACGCCTCGAACGCTGCGGCCAACGCGGTGTAACCTTCCATGTCCTGATGCGGGTAGACAGCAAAAGTGGCGCGAACACAACGCCCGCCTTGCTTTGCGCACAAACACAGCGCTGTCGGCACATATGCAGCAGGCGTCCGTGTCCGTAACGGATCAATAACGAGGCGGGGGCATTCTGCCCGCCTCAGGAAAGCACGGCATGCGGCATTGGAGCGGGACGGCGTCGGGCTGGGTACAAACGCGAGAGGCGCCGACCTGGGCGCTGGTCTTCACGATCTATGGCGGGTGGCTGGCGCTCACCTGGTACTGGCACGCGCTGCCGGTGTGGGCGCTCCTGCCGACCGGCGCCTGGCTATGCGCCTGGCACATGTCCCTGCAACATGAACTCATCCACGGCCACCCCACCCGCCACGAGCGCATCAATGCGGCGCTGGCCATGCCGCCGCTGAACCTCTGGCTGCCCTACCCGCTCTACCGGGACGCGCATGTGCGCCACCATCGTGCCGAGCACCTGACGGACCCGCTGGAAGATCCGGAAAGCACCTACATGACGCCGCAAGCCTGGGGACAGGCCGGGCGCGTCCGCCGCCTGGGGCACGCGGTGTGCAATACCGCCGTCGGCCGTGTGCTGCTGGGGCCCGCGCGCACCATTGCGTCGTTCTGGCTGCAGCAGGCGGCCCTGGCTCCGTCCGGCCAGGCGCCGTGGCGGGCGTGGCTGGGGCACGCGGCCGGCACTGGCCTCGTGCTCGTCTGGGTTTGCGCCATATGCCACATCAGCGCCGCCGCCTACGTCGCCTGCTTCGTCTATCCCGGCACCGCGCTCATCATGATACGCTCGCTGGCGGAACACCGCGCGGCAGACCGGCCACGCGACCGTACCGCGGTGGTCGAGCGCGCCGGCCTGCTCGGGTTGCTGTTCCTCAACAACAACCTGCACGTGCTGCATCACGAGCGCCCGCATGTTGCCTGGTACGCCCTGCCGGCAGAGTGGCGGCGCGCGCGGGCCGGCGTGCTCGAATCATGGCGCGGGCCGCTCTATCGCGGCTATCGGGACGTGGCGCGCCGCTACGCGCTTACGCCGCATCATCCCGGGCCGCACCCGGCAGGAGGCGAGCAGAACCTTCTTTTCTGAAAAAAGCAGGCCCCGCTACCTTTCTTCCCCGGCACGCCGCATACATCCCCCAACCATGACCCAAACCGATGTAGCCATCATTGGCGCCGGCCCTGCCGGCCTGTTCGCCGCCTTCGAGTGCGGCATGCTGAAGCTGGACGCCGTACTGATCGACGCGCTGGACGAGGTGGGCGGGCAATGCGCGGCTCTCTATCCGGAGAAGCCCATCTTCGACATTCCGGCCCACCCCGCGATCGAGGCGGGTGCCCTGATTGCGCAGCTGGAAGCGCAGATCGCGCCGTTTGCGCCGGCGCGCCTGCTGGGGCGCAAGGTCGAATCGCTGACCGGCGCGCCCGGCGGTTTCACGCTGCGCACCGACCGGGGCGACGAGGTACGGGCGAAATGCGTGCTGATCGCCGCCGGCGCGGGCGCGTTCGGGCCGAACCGGCCGCCGCTGGACGGGCTGGATCTGTATGAGGGTACGGGCGCCGTGCAGTACTACGTGCGCCGGCGGGAGGATTTCCGCGGGCATACGGTGGTGATCGCCGGCGGCGGCGACTCGGCGGTGGACTGGGCGCTGCAGTTGAAGGACGTGGCGGCCAAGGTCTACGTCGTCCACCGGCGCGCCAAGTTCCGCGCGTCTCCGGAGACTGCGGCCCAGCTCGACCAGGCGGCCGCGCTCGGCCAGATAGAAAAGGTGATACCGTATCAGCTCCACGCGCTGCACGGCACAGATGGCGCGCTGGAGGCGGTCGAGGTGGCGGATCTGGACGGGGCGACACGCCACATCGAAGCCGACCGGCTGCTGGCGTTCTTCGGGCTGTCGATGGATCTGGGGCCGATTTCAGGCTGGGGCCTGGACATCGAGCGCAACCACATCGCCGTGTCGGCCGCCACATGCGAGACGTCCGCGCCGGGGATCTTCGCGATAGGAGACGTGGCGCATTATCCTGGCAAGCTGAAGCTCATCCTGCAGGGGTTTTCCGAGGCGGCGATGGCGGCGCACGCCATGCATCCGATCGCGCGACCAGGGGTGGCGCTGCATTTCGAATACAGCACGAGCAAGGGTGTGCCGTAATAGCGGCTGGTCGTAGAAAGCAAGCAGTCCTTTTTTGAAAAAAAGGACCAAAAAACTTTTGCTCCCGCCGCATTTGCACCAGCGAGTCTCTTCAAGATAAATCAGGGCGGCGGACAGAGCGTCGGGACAAAAGTTTTTTGCTTCTTTTTTTCAAAAAAGAAGGCCTTTCTTGCCTACCCTTCTGCCCCACCGAGACACGATATGCACCGCATGAACCGACGCCGCTTCTGCCTGGCCCTGGCCACCGCCGCCCTGGGCGGCCCCGCCTTCGCGCAGACTCATGCCGCGGTGCTGGACGATGCCGATGTGGCCACGCTCAACCGGGTTGCCGCCTATCTGAACAACCTGCGCGCGATCAAGGCGCGCTTTCTGCAGGTGGGCCCGGATGGCGCCACCACCCAGGGCACGCTGTGGCTGGAGCGGCCCGGCCGCATGCGGTTCCAGTATGACAAGCCCAGCCCGCTTCTTTTGGTGGCGAGCGGCGGCAGTGTGGTGTTCCACGATTCCCAGCTGGACCAGACCACCAACATACCGGTGAACCAGACCCCGCTGGGCCTGCTTCTGGCGGACACCATCACGTTGTCCGGCGATGTGACAGTGACCGCGTTCGACCGTCCGCCCGGGCAGTTGCTGGTGACCCTGGTGCGCACCAAAACGCCCGGCGACGGCAGCCTGACGCTGGCGATGAACGCGGATCCGCTGGCGCTCGTAGGCTGGTCCGTGGTGGATGCGCAGGGACGCGAGACGCATCTGCGCCTGTCGGACGTCCGCCCCGGCGGACCGTATGATCCCGGCCTGTTCGTCTTCAAGGACCCCGACGAAGGGAAATAACCCGCTTTGCGATTGACGCTTCGGTAAGCAAGCAAGGCCTTCTTTTTTGAAAAAAAGAAGCAAAAACTTTTGCTTCCTGCGCAGGCTCAGATACCCCGGTTGATCCGGGGACACCCGGCTGGTACGGATACTGTTTGCTTCAACGCCCCGTCGGGTGCCAGCCAGACAAACCGCCGACAGGGAGCAAAAGTTTTTTGCTTCTTTTTTTCAAAAAAGAAGGCCTTGCCTGCCTTATGGCAAAGCCAAGGACATAGGCTCCACCCGCTTGCCATCCCGCCGCACGTGCCACGCCTCCATCAATTGCAGCACGGTGGCCGCGGTCTCCTCGATGGAACGCCGTGTCACATCGATCACCGGCCAGCCGCGCCGTGTGCACAGGCGGCGTGCCCAGAGCAGCTCCGCCTTCACCGCCTCGATGTCCACGTAGTCGCCGCTGTCCTGCTTGATGTGCACCGTGCCAGGCCCCTGGGCGATCAGCTTGAGGCGGTGGCGGCGTATCTCGATCAGCGCGTGGGGTTCCAGCGTGAGGCCGATCACCGGGCAATGCGGGTCTTCCAGGCCGGGCGGGTCTGCCGTGCCCGGCACCAAAGGCACGTTGGCCGCCTTCACGCCGCGGTTGGCGAGGTAGAAGCTGGTGGGCGTCTTGGAGCTGCGCGAGACGCCGACCAGGATCGCGTCGGCTTCGGCGATGCCGGCCTGCGCCTGGCCGTCGTCATGGGCAAGCACGAAATGTATCGCGTCGATGCGGCGGAAATAGTCGGCGTCCAGCACGTATTGCCGGCCGGGGCGGGCGGTGGCCTGGGCGCCGATCTGGTCGGCGAGCACGGCTAGGACCGGTTCGAGGACGTTGACCACGGGCAGGCCGAGGCGCTCGCAGGTGCCTTCCAGGTCATTGCGCAGGGCGCGGTCCACCACGGTGGAGAGCACGGGGCCTGGTTCGGCCTCGATGCCTTCCAGCACGCGGTGCAGCTGGAAGCGCGTCCGTATCAGGCTCCAGCGGTGGTAGGTGATGTGGGCTTCCTCGAACTGGCTGACGGTGGCGCGCGCGATCGAGTTCAGCGTCTCGCCCGTGGCGTCGGACACCAGATGGAGGTTGATGCGGTCCTGGCTCATGATTGCGAGGATAGCGGGGATAACCCGGCTACGCACGGGTTCTGAGGGCCAGGCGAAAGAAAGCCGGGGATGGCGAACCGTTTTCCCGGCGGCACGAAGAACCGCGCCCGCCATCGTCCCTGGATGAGGATGACACAAAAACCGGCCGCAGGTTCAGTGGCTTGCAGGGTCGCGCGCATGTGGACGATGGCGGACGGGCGTCTGGACAACCGGGTACCCCGTAATCCACAGCCTCTATCTACCACCCCATCTTATCTTAAATCTTCTTAGAGTTTAGAAGGGTGGACGATCGAACGGGACTGCCATGACCGACAAGCCAATCCTGCGCGTGCTGGCAGGCGACGATGTGTGGCCGCCGCCGGTGTGGCTGATGCGGCAGGCCGGGCGCTATCTGCCCGAATACCGGGCCATCAAGGACAGCTCCGGCGGTTTCATCGCGCGCTGCATGAACCCCGATCTGGCCACCGAAATCACGCTGCAGCCGATACGCCGTTTCGGCATGGACGCCGCCATCCTGTTCAGCGACATCCTGATCCTGCCCTGGGCACTGGGCCAGGACGTGCGCTTCATCGACGGCGTGGGCCCCGTGCTGGTGCCGATACGCAACGCGGCGGGACTGGACGCGCTGGAGCCGTCCCGTGTGGCGGAGGCGACGGCGCCCGTGCTGGAGACGATCGGCCGCCTGCGGCGTGCCTTGCCGCCGGCCTGCACGCTGATCGGCTTCTGCGGCGCGCCGTTCACCGTGGCCTGTTACATGGTGGAAGGCGGCGGCTCGCGCGATTTCGCCGAGACGCGCGGCATGGCGTACGGCGAGCCCGCGCTGTTCGACCGGCTGATCGACATGCTGACACGGACGACGGCGGACTACCTCTCCGCCCAGGTGCAGGCGGGCGCCGAGGTGGTGATGCTGTTCGACACCTGGGCCGGCATGCTCTCGCCCGGCCAGTTCCTGCGCTACGTGGTGGCGCCGGCGGCAGCAATCGTGGCCGAGCTGAACGCGCGCCACCCCGGCGTGCCGGTGATCGGCTTCCCGCGGCTGGCCGGCCTGTATGCCGGGCTGTATGCCGAGCGCACCGGCGTGGATTGCGTGGCGCTGGATACCGGCACGGACCCGGCGCGGGCGGCGGCGAGCGTGCCGGAGAGCGTGGCGCTGCAGGGCAACCTCGACCCGATCGCGCTCATCGCCGGCGGGCTTGCGATGCGGCGGGAGATTTCGTCGATCACGGGTGCACTTCGCGGGCGGCCACACATCTTCAACCTGGGCCACGGCATCCTGCCGCAGACACGGCCGGAACACGTGGCGGAGTTGGTCGAATTCCTGCGCAGCTGCTGAGCCTACCATCGCAAGCGGGGGACGCGCCGGCTTCGGCAGGCGGCGTGCCTGGCGCGGCCACACCGGCCAGGCGGCGGCGCCTGGCCGTGGTGCTGTTCAACCTGGGCGGTCCCGACTCGCCGGCGGCAATAAAGCCGTTCCTGTTGAACCTGTTCCGTGACCCGGCCATCTTGCGGGTGCCGTTCTTCGTCCGCCCGCTGCTGGCGCGCATCATCGCCGGTACACGGGTGAAGCCGGCCACTGCGAATTACGCGATACTCGGCGGCAAGTCGCCGTTGCTGGCGCTGACGCAGGAGCAGGCGCGCGCGCTGGAAGCCGCGTTGAGCACGCAGGAGACGGAGGCGCGCTGCTTCATCGCCATGCGCTACTGGCACCCGTTCAGCCTGCAGACTGCGGCGGAGCTGAAGGCGTGGGACGCCGACGAGGTGTTCCTGCTGCCGCTGTATCCACATTTCTCCACCACGACGACCGGCAGTTCGCTGTCTGACTGGCGCGATGCGGCCGCGCGCGTGGGGCTGGCGCGGCCGGTGACCACCCTGTGCTGCTGGTTCCGTGACGGCGGCTACGTGGCGGCCACCGCAGCCATCGTGCAGCGTAGCCTGGCCGAGGCGCGCCAGACTGCCACGGCACCGTTGCGCGTCCTGTTCTCCGCCCACGGCTTGCCGGAGACGATCGTGGCGCGGGGTGATCCGTACCAGTTCCAGATCGAGAGCACCGTGCAGGCGGTGGTGGACCGCATGGGCGTGGCCGGGCTGGACTGGCA
>CAXUOA010000003.1:21909-39153 GCA_964252625.1 uncultured Acetobacteraceae bacterium
GCTACCAGTCCAGGGCGACGCCGCAGAAATGGCTTGATCCGTCCACCGAGGAGGCCATCGCGCACGCGGCGCGCGACGCCGTGGCCGTGCTGGTGGTGCCGATCGCCTTTGTCTCCGAACATTCGGAGACGCTGGTCGAGCTGGACGTGGAATACCGCGAACTGGCCGAGAAGATGGGCGTGCCGGGCTACTACCGCGCGCCGGCGCAGAACAGCGACCCGGCTTTCATCGCGGCACTGGCGGCCGCCGTGCAGGCGGCCCGGGCGCGCGGCACGGGCACGTGCAGCTTCGCCGGCCCGCGCGCCTGCCCAGGCCGTCACCGGGACTGCCCGATGCGGCTGGCCGCCTGATGCGCCGGCTGGTGATCTTCGATTGCGACGGCGTGCTGATCGACAGCGAACCGGCGAGCCGCCGCCTGCTAGCCGAGGAGGCGACCGCGCTCGGCTGGCCGATGCAGCCGGACGAGGCGCGCCGTTTCACCGGCATGACCTGGTCCGCACTGCGTCCGGCCTACGAGGCGGCGACCGGCCTGGTGCTGGCGGAAGACTGGCCGGCGGTGCTGCAGGCGCGTCTGATCGCGATGATGGCGGCCGGGGTGCCCGCGGTGCCGGGCGCGCGGACGCTGCTGGAGACCACGCAGGCGATGGGACTGGCCTATCGCGTGGCCTCCAACTCGTCGCACGAGGAGATGGCGGCGAAGTTCGCCCATACCGGGCTGACCGGCCTGGTGGCCGGACGCCTGCACAGCGCGCGCGACGTGGCGCATGGCAAGCCGGCGCCGGATCTGTTCCTGGCCGCCGCCGCCGCCGAGGGCGTGCGGCCCGCCGATTGCCTGGTGATCGAAGACAGCGTGCCGGGCATCGCTGCGGCCCAGGCGGCCGGCATGCGGGTGGTGGCGTTCGCACCGGAGGGGTTGCATAGCGGTTTGCCCCGCGCGCCCGATCACGTGGTGGCGGACCTGGCGGAGCTGCCCGCGTTGTTCCGCATTGTGCTGCTGGACCAGGCGGCATGATCCCGGCCTTTGCCTACCTGTACCCGTGGACCAAGGCGCTGCACATCATCAGCCTGATCGCCTGGATGGCGGGGATGCTCTATCTGCCGCGCCTGTTCGTCTATCACTGCGAGGTGGCGCCCGGCAGCCAGGCCAGCGAGCTGTTCAAGGTGATGGAGCGCCGGCTATACAAGCTGATCATGACGCCGGCGATGCTGTCCACGTTCGCCTTCGGCATCATCCTGGCGCTGACGCCCGGCCTGGTAAACTGGCACGAAGGCTGGTTCTACGTGAAGATTGCCGCCGTGCTGGGCCTGGGCGGCGTGCACGGGGCGATGAACAAGTGGCGCCGCGGCTTCCTCAATGACCGGAACGCGAAGCCGCAGCGGTTCTTTCGAATTGCTAACGAGGTGCCTACGGTCTTGATGCTGGTGGCGGTGGTTATGGTTGTGGTGCAGCCGTTTTAAGGCAAGCAAGGCCTTCTTTTTTGAAAAAAAGAAGCAAAAAACTTTTACTACCTCGCATTTGCACCAGCCTTGTCTGTTCTGCGGGCGTCCGCTTTGTAGCGTCGGGGAAGTAAAAGTTTTTTGCTTCTTTTTTTCAAAAAAGAAGGCCTTGCTTGCCTTCCTTACTTATGTCACCTAACCCACAAGGCACCGCTCGCGTGCCCAAGCAGGCTCCTGCGGCACGGCCAAGGACTCCCTGACCTCTCCTTCTGCTTCCCCCGGACATGCCAGCGGGCATGCCCCACGCCCCGAGGCCACCCTCAATGCACCTAGCAGAACTCAAGGCCAAGTCACCGGCCGACCTGCTGAGCTTCGCCGAACACCTGCAGATCGAGAACGCCTCCAGCCTGCGCAAGCAGGACATGATGTTCGCCATATTGAAGAACCTGGCGGACAGCGACCAGGCGATACAGGGTGACGGCACGCTGGAGATACTGCCGGACGGCTTCGGCTTCCTGCGCAGCCCGCAGAGCAACTTCCTGCCTGGGCCCGACGACATCTACGTGAGCCCGAACCAGGTGCGGCGTTACGGCCTGCGCAACGGCGATACCGTGGACGGCCAGATACGCGCACCCAAGGACGGCGAGCGCTACTTCGCGTTGTTGAAGCCGGACAACGTGAACTTCGAGGATCCCGAGGCGGTGCGCCACCGGATCAATTTCGACAATCTGACGCCGCTCTATCCCGACCGCCGGTTGAAGATGGAAATGGACCTGCCGGTCAGCACGGTGAAGGGCGCCCAGCGCGACAATACGCCGCGGGTGATCGACCTGGTGGCGCCGATCGGCATGGGTCAGCGCGCGCTGATCGTGGCGCCGCCGCGCACCGGCAAGACGGTGATGCTGCAGAGTATCGCGACCGCGATTTCCACGAACCATCCTGAAGTGTTCCTGATCGTGCTGCTGATCGACGAGCGGCCGGAAGAAGTGACGGACATGGCGCGCACCGTGAAGGGCGAGGTTGTTGCCAGCACGTTCGACGAGATGGCCACGCGGCACGTGCAGGTGACCGAGATGGTGCTGGAGAAAGCCAAGCGCCTGGTGGAGCACAAGCGGGATGTGGTGATCCTGCTCGACAGCATCACGCGACTGGCGCGCGCCTACAACACCGTGGTGCCGTCGTCCGGCAAGGTGCTGACGGGCGGCGTGGACGCCAATGCGCTGCAGCGGCCGAAGCGTTTCTTCGGTGCCGCGCGCAACATCGAGGAAGGCGGGTCGCTGACCATCATCGCCACCGCGCTGATCGATACCGGCAGCCGCATGGACGAGGTGATCTTCGAGGAGTTCAAGGGCACCGGGAACTCCGAGATCATCCTGGACCGCAAATTGTCCGACAAGCGCACGTTCCCGGCGATTGACATCACCAAGAGCGGCACCCGCAAGGAGGAGCTTCTGGTGGACAAGGGCACGCTGTCCAAGATGTGGGTGCTGCGGCGTATCCTGAACCCGATGGGCGCTTCGGACGGCATGGATTTCCTGTTGGACAAGCTGAAATACAGCAAATCCAACCAGGATTTCTTTGACGCTATGAATACCTAGGGCGCACAACTGAAGGGTTGGCGTCTGTAGGGGGCAGGTTGTGGTCGGTCGTCCGATGGCTCGGGGCAAGGTCTTCGTTTTTGCATCGAAGAAACGGACAATTTGTGCTCGGCTTGTACAGACGTATGCGATAGCGGCTGGTTTGCTGGTCTACGGCGTGGCTTGCGCGCAGGCGCCCGCCGCTGACAGGCCGGCCGCACACAAGCCAAAGGCTTCGGCTTTCGACGTGGTTCCCTGGTCATTGACACCGGCGCTTGGTTCTACCGAGACGCGACTTGGCATGCGGGCGGAGCGGCAGGACGGCGATCCGGCGCCGGGCACCGAGACGATCGTCGTATTCGGCAAGCGGATGCGCAAGGCACCGGTGGAATCCGATCTGGTGCGCCGTGACGCGCCGGGTGCGGAGGCGTGGCAATCCGAGGCGGCGCAGTCCTATGTGCCGGGTATGGGGGATTCGTGCTCGTATAAATCGGGGTGCTTCGACAAAGGTCAGCCCGGATTGTTCGACACGATACCCACGTTGTTCGGGAGCCATTGAGGCTGTCCGCCGGCACGCGGACAGTCTTTCAGTGTTGGTAATGATCCTGGCGCCCGGGCTACCCTGATCCGCGTTGCAGCGGGGGGTCGCTCGCCACGCGACGCTGGTCTGGGCCGTGGTTCGGACAATGGATCAAATTGCGCTATACGCTGAGGCCGGAAGGACGCGCGACCGATTTGGAGGTGGTCGAAAAATCCGACCCGTCCGTACGCGTGGAAGATGCCTTGCTGCAGTTGAGGACCAGCCGGTTCGCACCAGTGATCGAGAATAGCAAGGCCATAGAAAAGAGAGGTCAGATCGTCGCGATTACCCCCCGCTGATCATATCAGCCGCGCCAGCACCTCGAACTCCGTCACCGACAACGTCTCCGCCCGCCTTTGCGCATCGATACCCGCGCGCTCGAGCAACGCCTCGCCGCCCAGCGACTTCAGCGATCCCCGCAGCATCTTTCTCCGCTGACCGAACGCCGCCGCCGTCAGCTTCTCCATCTTCGCAAACAGCGCCGCATCCGGCTGCACCGTGCGCGGCACGAAGCCTACCACGGCGGAAATCACCTTGGGCGGCGGTGTGAACGCCTCGCGTGGAATGCGCATCAGGAACTCCGTCTCGCATACCCATTGCGCGAGGACGGCGAGGCGCCCGTAGGCTTCGGTGTCGGGCGCGGCGGCGATGCGTTCGGCCACTTCAAGCTGGAACATCAGCGTCAGGCGCGCCCATCGGGCAGCCTGGCGCAGCCAGCCGATCAGCAGGGGCGTGGCCACGTTGTAGGGCAGGTTGGCGACGATCTGTCGTGGTTCGGGAACGAGCGTTGTCAGGTCGGTGGAAAGTGCGTCGGCTTCCACCAGCTCCAGCCGGCCGGCGCTCATGGTAGCCAAAGCGCGTATGGCGTCGGCAGCACGTGGGTCGAGTTCCACCGCCACCACGCGTGCCGCTCGCGTGCCAAGCAGCGCGCGGGTGAGACCGCCCGGTCCTGGTCCCACTTCGATGACATTGCAATTTGCCAGATCGCCGGCCTGCCGCGCGATCTTTGCCGTCAGGTTCTCGTCCAGCAGGAAATGTTGACCCAGCTTGCGCCGGGCATCCAGCCGAAAGTCGCCGATGACTTGCCGAAGCGGCGGCCACTCCGTCACACGCGTGACCCAGGGCGAAACCCCGCCAGGAGCAAAAGCCTTTTGGTTCTGTCTTTCAGAAAAGAACTATTTGCTTCCTTCACAATATGAACCGGCTGAGATCCCCACGAGCCGCAAGCGGCGCCACCTTTTCCTTCACGTAGGCCGCGTCCACCTTTACCGACTCGCCCGCACGATCGGATGCGGAAAAGCTGACCTCCTCCAGCAGCTTCTCCAGCACCGTCGCCAGACGCCGTGCGCCGATATTCTCGACACGGTCGTTGATGTCGGCGGCAAGGTCGGCCAGCGCGTCGATCGCGTCTTCGGCGAACTCCAGCGCCAGACCTTCAGTCTGCATCAGCGCGGTGTATTGCAGCAGCAGATTGTGTTCGGGTTCGGTCAGGATGCGGCGCAGATCCGCGCGCGTCAGCGGAGACAGTTCCACACGTATCGGCAGGCGGCCTTGCAACTCCGGCAACAGGTCCGCGGGTTTCGCCAGATGGAAAGCACCGGACGCGATGAACAGAATGTGGTCGGTTTTAACCGGACCGTATTTGGTGGAGACGGTGGTGCCTTCGATCAGCGGCAGCAGGTCGCGCTGCACGCCTTCGCGCGAGACGTCGCCGCCACGGACGCCGCCTTCGCCGGAACGCGCGCACACCTTGTCGATCTCGTCGAGGAACACGATGCCGGCGTTCTCCGCGTGCTCGACGGCATCCTTCGTCAGCCGTTCGGTATCGACGAGCTTGTCGGCCTCCTCGCGCGCCAGTATCGGACGCGCCTCGGCGACCTTCATGCGCTTCTGCGTCTGACGGCCGCCCATCATGCCGCGCATCATCTCGCCGAGGTTGATCATCTGACCGGCCGGCATGCCGGGGATGTCGATCTGGCCCATGCCGGCGCCGCTGTCGGCGACGCTGATCTCCACGTCCTTGTCTTCCATCTCGCCGGCTCGGAGCATGCGGCGGAACTTGGATTTGGTGTCGCCGCTGGCGGTCGCCCCCACCAGCGCATCCACCAGCCTGTCCTCGGCGGCCTGTTCGGCTCTGGCGGCCACGTCGCGGCGACTCGTCTCGCGCAGCATGTTCAGGCTGACCTCGACCAGGTCTCGCACGATGCTGTCCACGTCCCGGCCGACATAGCCCACTTCGGTGAACTTGGTGGCCTCCACTTTCAGGAACGGCGCCTGGGCGAGCTTGGCCAAGCGGCGCGCGATCTCCGTCTTACCGCAGCCGGTAGGGCCGATCATCAGGATGTTCTTCGGCACCACCTCGTCACGCACGCCATCCGGCAGTTGCGCACGGCGCCAGCGGTTGCGCAACGCGATCGCGACTGCGCGCTTGGCGTCGGCCTGGCCTACGATGAAGCGGTCCAGCTCACCGACGATTTCTCTGGGTGTAAAGTCTGTCATGAAAGATCCGGAAGTAAGGAAGCGGGGGCTGTTTTTGGAAAAAAAGCTCGGTGGTGCCGCAGTCTGATACCAACCAGTCTTGCGGCTGGCGCAGTGAAAGCAAGTAGTCCTTTTTTGAAAAAAGGACCAAAAAACTTTTGTTTTTCATCGCATCTGCAGCAGCCAACGACCTCAGGGTCAATAAAGGCATCTGAATCTGCGCAGGACGTAAAAGTCTTTTGCTTCTTTTTCAAAAAAGAAGGTCTTTCCTGCTCGCTGACGCGTCAATCTCAAAGCGGGTCGGTAGGAGACAGCTGGCGAAAAGAAGGCGAAGTCAGGCGCGCGCAATCATCAACGAACCCACGACAGCGGAGCAAAAGTCCTTTGCTTCTTTTCTGCAGAAAAGAAGGCCTTGCCCACAAGCACAAACTCGAACCCGAAACACTACAAAAACCGTGCCCCCGTCAGGGACGAGCTGGATCTATAACGTCTCCACAATCAGCGCGTGGTTCGTGTACACGCAGATGTCCGCGGCAATCCCCATAGCACGCCGCGCGATGTCTTCCGAGCTGAACCCTTCCACGCCGATCAGCGCGCGGGCGGCGGCCAGCGCGTAATTGCCCCCGGAGCCGATGGCGATCACGCCGTCTTCGGGCTCCAGCACGTCGCCGTTGCCGGTCAGCGTGTAGCTGTGCGTGGCGTCGGCCACCGCCATCATCGCTTCCAGCCGGCGCAGGTAGCGGTCGGTGCGCCAGTCCTTGGCCAGCTCCACGCAGGCGCGCTCCAGCTGGCTGGGAAAACGCTCCAGCTTGGCTTCCAGCCGCTCCAGCAAGGTGAACGCGTCCGCCGTGGCGCCGGCGAAACCGGTCAACACGCTGTTGTCGGCGCCGATGCGGCGCACCTTGCGAGCGTTTCCCTTCACCACGGTCTGGCCCATCGTCACCTGGCCGTCGCCGGCCATGGTCACCTGGCCGCCATGCCGCACGCAGAGGATGGTTGTTCCGTGCCAGCCTATCGGGTCAGTGGTCATAACAGGAGACGTAGGCCGTTGGTCGGCAAAAGAAAGCAGGCAGTCCTTTTTTGAAAAAAAGGACCAAAAAACTTCTGCTGCCCCGCTTGCACCAAAGGCGTGCCTTGCCGGTCCGGTCTGCGTACTGGCAGAAACAGGTTGTCCGTAGTGTAGGCGGGGTAGCTTACTTGCCTTGATCGAACGCCAGCCGTGCCGCCTGCATCGCCCCCCGATGCGCCCGGGCCCAACGCCCAAGCTCCTCCACCGGCCCCCAGAGCGACACGCCCAGCGCCGTCAGCTCGTAATCCACGCGCGGCGGGATGGAGGGCGTGACCGTGCGCCGGACCAGGCCATCGCGCTCCAGCCCCTTCAGGGTCAGGCTCAGCATGCGCTGGGAGATGCCGTCGATCATGCGCTTCAGCTCGTTGAAGCGGCGCGGGCCGTCGCCCAGCAGGACCACGACGAGCATCGACCATTTGTCGCCGACCCGGGCCAGCACGTCGCGCGTGGCGCTGCAGGCGTCGGGCACATGGCTGATACTGGGTAAGGTGGCTGTGCCTTCTTGTTCCACGGTCTGCTCCGCCGATCTTCGGGTGGTTCCTAACCGATACCACCAGCGAGGCTTAGATGAACCTTCTGCACGTCGATTCCAGCATCACCGGGGAGCAGTCGGTCAGCCGCAAGCTGTCCGCGGCCGTGGTGGCCAGGCTGACGGCCGCGAACGCCGGCCTGACCGTGATACGGCGGGACCTGGCGGCCGAACCGCTGCCGGTGCTCGACTCCGCCAACCTGGCCGGCATCCGCGTGACGCCGGAATCGCAACCGCCGGCGCATCAGGAGGAGGAAAGGACCGAGCACGTCGTGATGCGGGAGTTCCTGGCCGCCGACGTCGTGGTCATCGGCGCGCCGATGTATAATTTCAGCGTCCCCGCCCAGCTGAAGACCTGGATCGATTACCTGGCGGTCGCCGGCAAGACGTTTCAATACACGGCGCAGGGTCCGGTGGGCCTGATCCACGGCAAGCGCGTGGTGATCGCCTCCTCGCGTGGCGGGCTATATGGACCGGGTGGACCGTTCGCGGCCTTCGAGCACCAGGAATCCTACCTGCGGGCGATCTTCGGCTTTTTCGGGGTGACCGACTTGGCCGTGATGCGCGCCGAGGGGCTGGCGATGGGGCCTGACAAGGCGCAGGCCGCGGTGGCGGGTGCACTGGAAGAGATCGCGCAGCTGCAACGCGCTGCCTGAACAAACGGGTTATCGCCAGCCAGCGCAAGGGAGTGATCGCGGCAAGGGGCGAAGGCTTTCGCCCCTTGTCGCTTCGGCCCGTTCACGTTCTTGCGGACCAGCGAGCTGGCGTACGTGAAGGGTTCCGACCGGACGGCAGAGAGTACGACTGCTAGTAGGTGATGACCAGCATCTGGCGGACCGGGACGGCAGCCGGCGCAGGATCGCTGGAGGTTCCGCCGCTGTTGCCGGAAAATGCAACGACCTGTTCGGTGCGCGGCGTGGCGGCCGCACAGGCAGTTCGGGTGCACCGGGCAAGCACGGTGGCCGAGACCGCGATCGTGGCCGACCCCATCACGGCGGCCGATGCGCAGGTGCCGCCGAACACGGTGCAGATTGCCACGGCCAACATGCACGAAAAGGTTTTGCAGCGCGTCATGTGTCCGGTCCGTTGTATCGGCATGCGAACGGGTTGTAGATCACAAGGTTGCTTCTGGTCGTCCCTTCCTGCTGCAACGCAGCATCCCGCTTGGGTGATGCCTCACGCAAACCGCCATGACGTTAATACTTGAGCAAGCAAAGCAAGGCCTTCTTTTTTGAAAAAAAGAAGCAAAAAACTTTTACTTCCTGCGCAGGCTCAGATGCCTCGATTTATCCAGAGGCGCGGGGTTGCTCCAAATGCGACGGGAAGCAAAAGTTTTTTGGTCCTTTTTTTCAAAAAAGGACTGCTTGCTTTCGCTGCATCAGTCGCAAACCGTTAATGTAACGACCCTCCCAGAACGCGATTCGAAGAACCGGTCATGGCTGGCGATCAGAACGACGCGGTTTGTCCGCGCTTATCGGCTTGTTAACGTTTTCCTGGCACGTTGATGTTCTCGCAAAACATTGAGCCGGAGCCGATCATGACCGCAAGGAGAGTCGACGTACATCTGAAGCCAGTTCTGGCAGCGATAATTCTTGCAGTTCAGATCGGGCCTGCTGTTGCCACCACCACCACGGCGAACATCTCCGTGACGGCGACTTCGCTTTCCAGCTGCACCATCACCGCCACACCGCTCGCATTCGGCAACTATGCCCAGACGGTGACCACGGCCTCCGCCACGCTCGCCGTCCTCTGCACCGCCACGTCGCCTTACACGATCGGCCTGAACCAGGGTACCACCTCGGGTGGCACGCAATCTGCCCGGCTGCTCTACAACGTCGTTGCCGGAACCACGCTGCCCTACGCGCTGTACACGGACTCGGGTCACACCACGCCGTGGACGTCCAACACCGTCAGCGGCACCGGCACCGGCCTGTCGCAGACAGTCACGGTCTATGGCTCGATCGGAGCGGGCCTGCAGGCCGCGCCGGGCGCCTACGCCGATACCGTTACCGCAACCCTGTCTTACTGAGCCCCCAACAATGCTGTGCGCGAGGCGGGCGGCGTTCTTTCGGATGATGCCGGTCGGCCTGTGCGCACTGGTGGTGGGCGTGGCCGTGCTGGCACTCCGGCCGGCGCCTGCCGCAGCGCAGGGACTGCAGGTGGCGCCGGTAACCCTGGAAATGGCGGCAGGCGAGATGGTCACCACCGTAACCGTCTCGAACCACTCGGACCAGGCGACCGGGATGCAGGTCCGCAGCTTCGACTGGCGGCAGCAGGACGGCCAGGACATCCTGTCGCCCACCCAGGCGCTCGAGGTCAGCCCGCCGATCTTCGAAGTTCCGGCCGGCGGGTCACAGCTCGTCCGCCTGGTGCTGCGCGGCGCGCCGAAGGCTTCGGAGGTGGCCTACCGGCTGCTGTTCGACCAACTGCCGGCGGCGAACGGCTTCGGCGTCACGCTCGCCTTGCGCTTCTCAATTCCCTTGTTCGCCGAGCCGCAGGCCGCCGCTTCCGCCGATCTCGCGATGCATGTGGAGCGCCAGGGCGCGGGCGCAATGCTGGTGGTGCGCAACGACGGTAACCGGCACGACCGGCTGTTCGCGCCCGCGCTCGTCGCCGGCAGCGCCAGGTTCGCCCTGGACGGCAACACCAACTTCTACATCCTTGCCGGCAGCGAACGGCGCTGGCCGCTTGCCGGCAGGCGGGCGGCTCTCCGGCCGGGTTCGAGCGTTCAGCTCACCGCCACGTCCCTGACCGGCCGCCTCGACACCGCCGTCGCCGTGCTCGGTCCCTGAGGCGTTGGATCACGCCCTTGCACCCCCTGCCGGGCTGCCTGCTACCGATGGTGCTGGCGCTGGCCGTCCTATGGCCGGCCGCGCCCGTCCGGGCGGCGGATAACAAGCTGCTGCTCGAAGTGGTCATCAACGGCCGTGACACACACAAGCTTGCCGATTTCATCGAACGCGACGGCGCGCAGGGCGGCAGGCGCAAGACGGCACTCTACGCCACGCGCAGCGACCTGCGTGACCTGGGCCTGCGCCTGACCGAAGCCGCGGGCCATTCCGATGACGAGCTGGTCTGCCTGTCGGACGTGCCGGGCCTCGCCTACCGGCTCGACGGACCGACACAGACGCTCGACATTACGGCGGCTGACCGGGCGTTGATCCCGGCCAGCCTGGACGCGCAGTCCGGCGTGAAGCTGCCGCCGGTGCTCACTGGGTCTGGCGCCGTGCTGAATTACGATTCGACCGAAACGTTCAACACCGGCCGCCTCGCGTGGCGCACGCAGCTGGACGGGCGGGTATTCGCCGCGGGCGGCGTTCTGGACACCCAATATCTTCTGGCCGCAGGGGCGAATGCCGGGGCGACGCGGCTGGACAGCACGATCAGCTACGCCGATCCCGACACGGAGCGGAGCTACCAGGCCGGCGACATCATCAACGGCGGCCTGGGCTGGACGCGCCCCGTCCGTATCGGCGGCCTGCAGCTCGCATCGGATTTCGCCGTGCGGCCCGATCTGGTGACCTTCCCCACGCCGCAGATCGGCGGCTCGGCCGCGGTGCCGTCCACCGTCGATGTGCTGGTCAACAACGTGCGCCTGCTCTCGCACAACGTCGATCCGGGACCGTTCTCGCTCGCACAGCTGCCGATCGTCACCGGTGCGAACGCCGTGACGCTGGTCACGCGGGACGCGCTGGGCCAGCAGACCACGCAGACGCTGCCGTTCTACACGACGCCGCGGCTGCTGCTACCCGGCCTCGCCGCCTACTCGGTAGAGATCGGCGTGATGCGCAACGAGTACGGCGTGCGCAGCGACGACTACAGCAGATATGCAAGCTCGTTCACCGCGCGCTACGGCCTGTTCCGGTTCGTGACCGTGGAGGCGCATGGCGAGGCGGCTGCGTCGCTGGGCCTGGGCGGCACCGGCGCCGCCGTCAATCTTGGCAATGCGGGCGTGTTGACGGCTTCGGTCGCCGGCAGCACGCAGGGCAGCCATGACGGCCTGCTGTTCTCGGCCGGAATCGAGCGTGTCGCGCGCCTGCTGACCCTGTCCGCCTCGTATCAGCGCGCCTCGCCTTTCTATACCGACCTGGCGGCGCTCTCCGGCACGCCGGTGCCGCAGCAGCAGATGCGTCTCGGCGCCGGCCTCTCCTTGGGGCGGGAAGGTGCGCTCAACCTCGCCTACACCGCCGTCGACACCAAGGCTGCCGCGGCAAGGGCCGCCGCCGGAGAACAGCCGGCGACCGGCCTGGACGTCACGACGAGCATTGCGGAGGCCGTCACACCCGTCCGGACGGCGCTGCTGTCGCTGACCTACACCGTAAGGATCTGGGGCAGCATAGAAGGCTATGCCACCGGGTTCCACGATTTCGCCCAGTCCGAAGGCACCGGCGCGGTGATCAGCGTGTCGGTGCCGCTCGGCCGGCGGCGTTCGGCATCGGTCACCGCGGGGTCTGCGGGACGTGCCTCCTACCTCACGGAACAGGCGTCGCAGGCGGCGATCAACCCGGGCGAGATCGGCGGCACCATGCTCAATGAGAACGGCACGCCGGGCCGCCAGATGGTGCAGTTCGACACGGTCACCAGGTACGGCGAAATCGATGCCGGGGTCGACCGCCTCGGCCACGCGTCGGCCTTCCGCACCGGCCAGTCCGGCTCGCTGGCCGCGGTGGACGGCCAGGTGTTCGCCGGCCGGAGCATCCAGGACAGTTTCGCCGTGGTCGATACCGGCCTTCCGCACGTGGAGATACTGCAGGAGAACCGGCCCGCCGGCGTCACCGACGGGGACGGGCTGCTGTTGTTGCCGAACCTGCAATCCTTCGCCGCAAACCACATCGGTCTGGGCCTGACCTCTATACCGGTCGATGCGGATCTGCGTTCGGCCGTGGACGTGGTGCGGCCGCAGGCGCGCACCGGAGTCGTCGTAAAGTTCGTGCTGAAGCGGCGTTCCTCGGCCACCATGCACCTCACCGACGAGGCGGGCGCCGTCCTGCCGGTCGGAAGCATCGCCGTGCTCGAACCAGGCGGGCCACCGAACGTGGTCGGTTACGACGGCACCGCGTTCGTGCGCGATCTCAAGGCGCATAACCAGCTGCTCGTCACACGGCCGGACGGCAGGCGGTGCAAGCTCGCTTTCGCCTACGAGCGGCACGGCGACATCCGGCCGGACCTCGGTCAGCTGACATGCCACGCGCAGCACAGATGACCAGCCGGCTCCTGCTGGCGGCAGCGGCAATGCTGGCCCTGGGCGCGGGCCGGGCCCATGCGCAGGTCTGCACGGCGATGGCCACCGGGGTGGCGTTCGGCTCCTACGATCCGACGTCGCCGGTGCCCGCCGACAGCATCGGGTCCGTGACGGTGGCCTGCAGCGGCATGGGCGCGCAGGCCGTCTCCTTCCGGATCATGCTGGCGCAACCGGGGGTGGCCCGGCGGCTTGCCGGCGCCGGTCAGGCCGCGGAGTACCAGCTGTTCCTCGACGCGGCCCATACGCAGGTCTGGGGGGATTGCACCGGCCGGACTTCGTGCGTCACGGGCAGCCTGGTGCTCGGCCGGTCCACGGTCCGTCACAACTATCCGGTATACGCGCGCATGCCGTCCCACCAGCTGGTGCGGCCGGGCGGGCTGGCGGACATGGTGATGGTCGTCTTGAGTTACTGACGCTTGCGCAGGCAAGCAAGCAAGGCCTTCTTTTTTGAAAAAAAGAAGCAAAAAACTTGGTAGTGTCTCAGTTTGAATTGTCTTATGATTGAGACAATTAGCCTAAGCCGTGAAAGCTGTTTAGGTGTCCTGCGGCCGGATTCGGCTGTCGTCAGCCCATCTAGCAAAGGCCGCTCGCAGACATACATATAGTCTTACGATTGGAGCCGTCGAGAGAAACTTAAGCCGCTTAGCGCTACCTGACCTAGCCGCTGGGCAGGTAGCGCAAGAATAAAAACTTGTCAACCCCCCCGCGAGTTTTGCACTTGCAGTCTGGAAAAGCGCTGCGTAAGACCACAACAAGATGTTTGTTTTGGAACGATACCGCTCCGAAATTCATAGATTCATTGCGGCTGTACTAGGCATGTGCTAACGTCAACAAAAAATGCTTTTTTCACAGCATTGTTAATCTAGCGGTAATGCAATGCCAGGATATCTGGCGTATTATGTGCGCGGACAGCGCGCAGGGCGCCGACCCTAGGAGTTCACCAATGCCAGTAGGACCACGAGGCGAGAAACGCCCGGCGGACCTGATCGGCTGCGCGGTCGCTGTGGCCCGCATTGCGACCGGGGAGACCGAAAATGATCGAATTACGCCGTCCGGCCGCGTGAAGAGCGGTCATGCCGGCGCGAAGGCGCGGCTTGAGAACACCACGGCAGAGCGTCGTAAAGACATCGCGACGAACGCTGCCAACGAGAGATGGAGATAGATATGTTGGCCCGACGGGATGAGGAGGCTTGGTCTCTTACCCCTCATCAGGATAGAGACTACAGTAGCAAAACTGAGGAGTCTTTCTTTGAGTCAATCGAAAATCCGGCTCCTCCGACAGAAGACCTGAAAGAGCTTTTTCGTCAGTATGGACGCTACCTCAAAGACTAAGGTTCTGCTTTCAGATGTGGAAATTAAGCCGCTCGACTCATCACAGAGTCGGGCGGCTTTTTGTTGTGGCGAGAGAAACATAGACAACTTCTTTCGAGTAAACAGCAGAGACCAACACGAAAAACATCGTGTACGAGTGTATGTTGCAACATACCAAGAGCATCCGATTGGATACTACTATTTAATAGCTGCTACACACGATCCGGAACATGTAAACGAGGAAGCCGCCAGGAAGTATGGCCGAGTAAAATCTACTCCATGCGTGTATCTCGGGATGATAGGCGTAGATAAAGACCATCAGAATTGCGGAGTTGGCAAACTGCTAATGCTACACGCTTTCAAGACTACGCTGGCCGTCGCAAATTTTGTCGGCATCTATGCTTTAACTCTTCAAGCTATCAATGAAGATAAGGCAAAGACTTATGAGCGGTGGGGTTTTAAACGATTTCTGGCAGACCCGCTCAAGATGTATGTAGCAGTCCACACCCTACATCAAGCAAGCATTTCAAACTGAACTTAATGCTTGCTAATGCAAACTACTTGGGCCATAACAATGGTATGGCCAACAAGCTCCCCCTCGCGACCCGCGTCCAAATCCTCTCCATGCTGTGCGAGGGCAGCTCGATGCGCTCAATCAGCCGCGTGGCCGACGTTTCGATCAACACGGTCGCCAAGCTGCTGGCCGAGGCGGGCGAGGCCTGCATCGCTCACCATGAAGAGACAGTGCTCAACGTGAAGGCCAAGCGGGTCCAGTGCGACGAAATTTGGAGCTTCGTCTACGCCAAGAAGCGGAACGTTGAGACGGCGAAGGCTGCCCCGGAGGGCGCTGGTGATGCCTGGACGTGGACGGCGATCGATGCGGACAGCAAGCTCATAGTCTCTTACCTGGTCGGCAAGCGCGATGCCGAGTGTGCCCACATTTTCATGCAGGACGTAGCCGCCCGCCTTGCCAACCGGGTGCAGCTCACAACGGATGCCCACAAGGCCTACCTGGACGCCATTGAGGGCGCGTTCGGGGGCGATATCGACTATGCTAAGCTGGTGAAGCTCTATGGCGACGCGCCCGGCGCGGGCCGCTACAGCCCCGGCATTTGCACGGGTGCCCGCAAGGAACGTGTGATGGGCGCCCCGGACAAGGCCCACGTCTCCACCAGCTACGTAGAGCGGCAGAACCTCACGATGCGGATGTCAATGCGCCGCTTTACCCGCCTGACCAACGCTTTCAGCAAGAAGGCTGAGAGCCACGAACACGCCATTGCGCTCTACTTCACGTTCTATAACTTTGTTCGGATGCACAAGACGCTAAAGTGCAGCCCGGCGATGGCAGCGGGGCTGTCTACCACGTTGTGGTGCATGGAAGACATTGTGGCGCTGATCGACGCACGGGCCGAAAAGCCGAAGGCGCGTGGTGCCTACAAGCCCCGCGCGCCCAAAGAAGTGAAGATTTCAAACTGAGACACTACCAAAAACTTTTGTCCCTGCGCAGGTTCAGCGGCCTCGTTTGATTCAGAAGCACCTGGCTGATGCAAATGCGGGGGAAGCAAAAGTTTTTTGGTCCTTTTTTTCAAAAAAGGACTGCTTGCTTTCACCCCATCAGCCGCGCGACCCTACGGCGTATCCGCCGCCCCAGATGCCGGCGCCGCGGCTGGCGCGGTCGTAGGCGGCGGCGCGGTCTCGGCGGTGGCGTCGCCGTGGCGCACGCAATCCTCCACGCGCACCTCGTGGCTGTATTGATCGGCCAGCCCGTCGGACGGCGTGGTCGGCTGGCCGCTGCCGGAGAACGGGGTGTCGTGCATGTCGCGTTCGGACAGCTGGTAGCGGTTCTGCACGTCGTACACGCGGTTGGCCTCCGCGCGGCAGCTTTGCAGCGTCTCGCGGTCCGCCTTCGATTCCGGTCCGGGAAAGGCGCATCCGCACAGACCGAGGGCGCAGGCGGACAGAAGCGCAAAGCCCGCGATCGGGCGAAGTGGGGCGTTCATGGCAGGCAGGCTCCTTTGGCATCGGGCGTTCCTGGCAGCACCTGCAGGCAGGCGCGGAATCCCGTCTCGTCGAAGCGAGCGTCATCGGTCAGCCGCGTCTCCGCCGCAAGCCTCAGCAGCGCGGGATGCAGTTCCGCGCCCTGGCGGTCGAGTTGCACCAGCGCGGCAGCCCAGGGCGCGTGCGCCAGCAGATCGACCAGTGCCAGCAGCCGCAGGCAGACCGACAGGCCGTAGCCGGTCTGCATGCCGACCGCGCGGTCCACGGCGCCGGCCCAGCATTGTGCATCGGCATCGTGCAAGGCGAGGTCCGTCCATCCGCCATCGGGGCGGCGGAAGCGGAAGGCGCGTGCTGTGCTCCAGGCGGCACGATGTGCCGCGTCGCGCGCCAGGTCCCAGGCGGCAAGGAGGTCACGGCCGCGCACGGGCGGCAGCTCGCCGGGCGTGTGGTCGATGAAGTAGGTCAGCGTGCCGTCCGGGGTTGCGCCTACCTGGATCTTGGGAACCAGCATTGCGGGGAAGATGGGGGAAAGGAAGGCAGGCAAGCAGTCCTTTTTTGAAAAAAAGGACCAAAAAACTTTTGCTCCCTGTCGGCGGGTATCCGGTGAGTCCGCGACAGCGGAGCAGAAGTCTTTTGCTTCTTTTCTTCAGAAAAGAAGGCCTTCCTTGCTTCCTAAACTCTCGGGCGTATCGAAATCCATCAGCACCGCCTCGCCCGCCAGCGCAACTTCGCTCACCACCTCCGCATGCAGCCGAAACAGTCCGCGCGCCCCGATGTCGCCCTGCAGCGCCGCCATCTCCGCGAAGAACCGCCTGTCCCACAGCACGGGGTTGCCGCGCTTGCCGCGATGCGTGGGGACGATGATCAGGCGCTCCTCCTCGGGGCACCACGCGCCGATCACCTGGTCCATCTCCGCGGGCGAGACCAGCGGCATGTCTCCCAGGCAGATCAGCGCGGCGGTGACGCCCGGGCCGAGCGCGGAGAGGCCGGCGCGCAGGCTGGCGGATCGGCCTTCGGCATAGG
>CAXUOA010000003.1:39163-39805 GCA_964252625.1 uncultured Acetobacteraceae bacterium
GGATTTGACGAAGTTCATCGTCGCCGCCTTGGTCTGTGCGTAATCGTACAGTTCCGGCGTGGGGTCGTAGGCCTGCTCGGAGGTGGTGGCGATGATGCAGGCGCCGGGCTGCAGATGCGGCAGCGCCGCCTTGATGATCCAGAACGGCGCGTAGATGTTGGTCTTCATCGTCCAGTCGAACTGCTCGGTGGAGATGTCCAGTATGGAGGCGTGCGCCTGCTGGCGGCCGGCGTTGCTGACGATTATGTCCAGCCCGCCCAGGCTGCTCACCGCCTGGGCCACCAGATGCTGGCAGAACGCCTCCTCGCGCAGGTCGCCGGGTATCGCCACGCCTTTCCTGCCGGCCTGCGTGATCAGTGCGATGACCTCGCGGGCGTCCGGCTCCTCGTAGGGCAGGTAGTTGATGGCGACGTCTGCGCCCTCGCGCGCGAAGGCGATGGCGGCGGCGCGGCCCATGCCGGAATCGCCGCCGGTGATCAGCGCCTTGCGCCCCACAAGGCGGCCGCAGCCCTTGTAGCTGGTTTCGCCGTGGTCGGGCTTCGGGTTCATGGCGCTGGCGAGACCGGGCCATGGCTGGGATTGCTGCGGATAAGGCGGGCGCGGGTATTTGGTGGTCGGATCCTGCAGCCCTTCGGCGGCGGC
>CAXUOA010000004.1:0-5979 GCA_964252625.1 uncultured Acetobacteraceae bacterium
GCTCCGGCTGCGGCGGCAGCTGTACGGGCGGCGCGGGCTGCGGCAGGCCGCTCGCCAGGGCGGCTCTGGCGGCCGCGATGCGCGCCTGCGCGTCGGCCCAGGCCGTGGCGTGATCGATGTTGCCGGCGGGATAGACGGGTGCGGCCAGGGTCAGCTCGTCACGCACGTTGTCGAACACGGCGAACAGCGTGGGGCGCAGCAGGATGGCTTCCGGCAGGCCCAGCTCGTCAGGGGTACGGCCGGGCAGGCGCTCCATCAGGCGCACCATGTCGTAGCCGAGATAGCCCACCAGCCCGCCGATCATCGGCGGCATGCCGGGGGGCAGCGCCAGGCGGGTTTCGGCCACCAGAGCGCGCAGGCTCTCCAACGCGGGGCGGGCATCGGCGATAAAGGCGTGCGGTGCGGCGCGGGCATGCCGGTTCACCTCGGCCACGCCGTTCCGGCAGCGCCAGATCAGGTCCGGCGCCATGCCGATCACCGAGTAGCGGCCGCGCGCCGAACCGCCCTCGATGCTCTCCAGCAGGAACGCGTTCGGCTGGTTGGCGGCGAGCTTGAGGAACGCTGCGACCGGCGTGGTCAGGTCCGCCACGCCCCTCCAGAACGCCACGCGTGCACGGCCTGCCGCCGCGTGCGCCTCGGGCCCGGTCACTCCCCGGGCTGCGCCAGCAGAGCCTGTATCGCCTGCCCGTGTATCACCGGGCTGGCCGCGTCGCGCACTGCCGTCGCGTAGAGCTGCAGGTAGTCGTCATGCAGCGCGCTGCGCAGGCCGTCCTGGGCCTGGTTCATCGCCAGCGTGTCCCCCTTGGGGTCGGCCGGGATGATCTCGGCCAGCTGCGCCACCAGGAAGCCGGCATTGGTCTCCACCATGGTGGCCTCCCCCGGCTTCATGGTGAACAGCGTGTGCGCCAGCTCGGCCGAGATGGCGCCTGCCGGACGGTCGCGCTGCAGCGCCGGCGTGCGCGTCACCTGCAGGCCGGTGCCCCAGGCTGCGTTGGCCAGGCTCTGCCCGCCTTTGACCAGTCCCAGGATGCGTGCCGCCTCGCTCTCCTGTCCGTGGCGCATCTGCTCGGCCTGCCAGTCGCTCAGAACCCGGCCGCGCACCGCCTCGAAAGGCTTGCGGGCAGGGGGCGTGATGCTGTCCACGCTGACCGCGTACCAGATGTGGCCCGGCCCTTCGGTCGGCTGGATGGGATCGCCCTTGTTCGTCTTGAACGCCGTGTCGATGATCTGCTGGCGGGCCTCGCCGGCGGCCGGGATGGGCGCCGGCTCGCCTTCCTGCGTGCGGCCCTGCGCATCCAGCGTGCCCTCGGCGCCGGCGGCCCCCAAATCGGCCGGCACCTCGTCTATCTTGGCACCGCCGGCGAACACGTCCTGCAGCTTCTGTGCCCGGGCATCGATGACGTCGAGCGCCCGTTCCCCGGCGACCTTGCCACGGATGGTGTCCTGCAGCGACTCGAAGCTGGGATTCTTCGCCGGCGTGATTGCTGTCACGCGCAGCACGTAACTCCCCAGCGGCTCGGTGATCGGCCCGAGCACGGCGCCGGCGGTGGCCGAAAAGGCCGCTTTCGCCAGCTCGGGCGAGGGCACTTCCTGCACCGTGGCGTCGTCCAGGGACACGGCGGAGGCACGGTCCGCCTTGGAAGCGGCCTGCACCGCGTCCCAGCTGGCGCCTGCGCGCCACTGCGCGGCCAGGCTCGCGGCGACCGGCGCGGTGCCCGTGGTGATCACCTGCAGGGAGCGCTTCTCGGGCGACACGTACTCGGATTTATGCGCGTCGAAATACGCGCGCAGGTCGGCGCTGCTCACCGTCAGGCCGCGCCCTATGCTGTCCGGCGACAGGATCACCGCCTTGATGTGGCGGTATTCCGGTGCCGTGTAGCGCGCCAGGTTGTTGTCGTAATAGCGGCGCAGCACCGCCTCCGGCGGCGCGGGCGGCAGCGCCCGGCCGGCGAACGGCAGCGTCACCACGTCGGCGCGGCGTTTCTCGTTGAGGTAGCGGAACACCAGCCCGGTGAGCACCTGGGACGGGCCGGCGGAGGCCGCGACACTTTGCAGCAGCTGGTTCTGCGCGATGTCCGCCCGCACCAGGTCGAGGAAATGCGGCCGCGTCATGGTGTTGCTGGCGAGTGCCGCGTTCAGCGCGGGTTCGCTGAACTTGCCGTCCGGGCCCTGGAAATCCGGCATCGCATACACCGCCTCGCGCACCGCCTCGTCCGGCACCACCAGGCCCATGCGCTGCACCTGGCTGGCCAGCGCCTCCTGCGTCACCAGCTTCTGTATGGCCTGGCGGGCCACCTGCGTGCGCATCTGCGGCGGCACCTGGCTGGGGTCCGGCAGGCGTTCGGCCAGATGGCGCAGGCTGGCCTGGTATTCCGCCATGAATTGCTGCGGCGTTATCTCGCGGCCCTGCACGGTGGCCACCGCGCCGCTGCCCGCGCCCAGGTTGCGCACCACGTCGGCAATGCCCCAGGTGGCGAAGGAGGCCACCAGCACGAGGAAGAACACCCGGGCGGGCCAGGTGCCGGCAAACTTGCGGAAGGCGGAAAGCATGGTTCGTCCGGGCTGTTTGCCGGCATCATAGGTCGGCGGCGCGGGGCAAGCAAAGCAGGCGGCACGGGAGGCCTTTCTTCCTTTTTGCCCGGCTTGGCTCTACGCACCACAACCCCGAACGAGACGGATCCCATGCGTCAACTGATCGCCGGCAACTGGAAGATGAACGGCCTGATGGCGGAGGCGGCCAGCCTGGCCGCCGGCATACGCGACCGCGCCGCCGACCTTGCCTGCGACCTGCTCGTCTGCCCCCCCTTCACCCAGATCGGCCTGGTGGCCGACCTCCTGGGCGAGACCGCCGTGGCGGTGGGCGGCCAGGACTGCGCGCCCGAGCCGGGCGGCGCCCATACCGGCGACATCTCCGCCGAGATGCTGGCCGATGCCGGCTGCCTGGCCGTCATCCTGGGCCACTCGGAACGCCGACAGAACCACCACGAGGCCAACGCGCAGGTTCTTGCCAAGGCCGGCGCCGCCGCGCGTGCCGGGCTGATACCGATCGTCTGCGTGGGCGAGACGGAGGCCGAGCGCGACGCGGGCCGGGAGATCGCCGTCGTGGGCCGCCAGATCGTCGAGAGCCTGCCGGACGGCTTCACCGGCATCGTCGCATACGAACCGATCTGGGCCATCGGCACCGGCCGCACGCCCACGCTGGACGAGGTGGCGGCGGTTCACCGCCACATACGCGAGGCGCTCGTGGCAAGCCTGGGCGAGACGGGGCGCACGCTGCGCATCCTGTATGGCGGCTCGGTCAAGGCCGATAACGCGGCCGAGCTGCTGGCCGTGCCGGACGTGGGCGGGGCGCTGGTCGGGGGTGCCGCGCTGAAGGCGGACAGCTTCATGGCGATTGCCCGGGCGGCACGGGCGTAACCTGCCGCGCTTGCCGGCGGTTCTGGTGTGCGGCCAGGGGAGCCGGCTGGGGTATGGGGGAACGCAGGAGTTTGCCGTTCCTTTTTCGCAAAAAAGGATCGCTTGCCTTGCCTTACTTCCTCACCGCTGTAGAACGCCGCCTTCGCACCCAAGGCCACCCTGCACCACCATGACAGCCCTAGCGACCCTTACCCCGGTGCTTCGCGTCCTGCACCTCTTCGTCACGCTGGCCATGATCGGCGTCGTGCTGATCCAGCGCAGCGAAGGCGGCGGCCTCGGAATCGGCTCGACGCAGGGGATGGGCGCCTTCATGAGCGGCCGGGGCACCGCCAACCTGCTCACCCGTACCACCGCCATACTCGCGGGGCTGTTCTTCGTCATCTCCTTGAGCCTGGCCCTTCTGAACAAAGGCACCAACGGCGCCGGGCGGGACATATTGGCGCCGCCGCCTTCCGCCTCTGCGCCCGCGCTGCACACGCCCGTCAAGCCTGCCCCACTGCCCGCGCCCAAGGTTCCGCAGAAGTGACGGCGCTGGCTTCGGCCAGCACGCCTGCTGATACGGACGTGGCAATCGTGGGGGCCGGGATCGCCGGCCTGGCCGCCGCAACTAGGCTTCGCGCTGCCGGCCTGCGCGTGGAGCTTCTGGAAGCAGCATTGCACAGGGGCGGCCGCGCCCACACCACCAGCATCGCCGGCCACGCGTTCGATCACGGCGCGCACTGGCTGCACGCCGCGCACCGCAACCCGCTCATCGCACTTGCACGCGCCGCCGGCCAGGACGTCCATCCGGACCGGCCCTGGGACGAACGCGTGCACGTGGCCGACCCGGCCGGCGGGCAGGCCGACCTCGCCGGCTACGAGGCTGCCGAACGGTCCTGGCGGCAGGCCGTAACCGACCGCCTGGGCCACGGTGCCGATTGCAGCCTGGCCGAAGCGGCCGGGCCCGTCGCCGGCGATCCCTGGACCGCGACCATCGAGTCCTGGGAGGGGGCGATCATCGCCGCCGCCGACTCGACCGAGCTCAGCCTTGCCGACTGGCAGGCCAACGCGCTGGACGGCGAAAACTACGTCTCTCCGCTCGGCCTGGGCGGCCTCCTCGCTTGCCTGTTTCCCACGCCCGTGCGCCTGAACACGCGCGTCACCGCCATCACGGCCGAGCCGGGCCGCGTTCGCCTGCACACCGAGGCGGGCAGCCTCAGCGCTGTGGCCGCCATCCTCACGGTCAGTACTGGCGTGCTGCGGGACGGGCAGATCGCCTTCACGCCCGCGCTTCCGCCCGAGACGGTCGCAGCACTCGACGGGCTTCCCATGGGCCTGCTGACCAAGATCGTCCTGCAGGCCGCAAGCCCGGACCGCCTCGGGCTGGCGCTGGACGCCGGCCTGTTCCGGCGCCTGATCAGGCGCGGCGCGCCGTTCCTCTCGACCATCTTCTGGCCGGACGGGGCGCCGTTCGCCATCGGCTATCTGGGCGGTGCTGCCGCCTGGGCCTTCGCCCGCAGCCCTGCGGACGCCGGCGCGTTCATGCGCGCGGAGCTGGAAGCGACGCTGAACCGCCGTGTGGCGGGCGCCTTCACCGCGGATACGCTGATGACGGCGTGGGGTGTCGACAGGCTGCATCTCGGCGCCTACGCGTTTGCCCGCCCCGGCCATGTCGGCGCCCGCGCGGCGCTGGCGCAGCCTTTGTGGGAGCGGCTCCATTATGCCGGGGAGGCGACCGCGCCGGACGGGCTGTGCGGCACGCTCGCCGGTGCGTACCGTGCGGGCATCGAAGCGGCCGGGCGGGTGGAAGGCCTTTTCGCTTGAGGCGGACCAGGGGAACGCTCCGGTTTCCCGCCTGCCACACCGCGCGCCCTTATGCCGCCGGTACGCGCGTGCGTTGTGCCCGCGCGCGCTGCAATGCCGGCGGCAGGTTCCGGTCCTGCGGTCGTTTTTCCCGGCGGACTGCGTCCTGCCCAGGGTTCCCGCCGGCGTCGCCTTCGGTCTACAACACCCTCCCATGACGCGGTTCGTATTCATCACCGGCGGCGTGGTGTCCTCCCTCGGCAAAGGCATCGCAAGCGCGGCCCTGGCCGCCCTCCTGCAGGCCCGCGGCTACCGCGTGCGGCTGCGCAAGCTGGATCCGTACCTGAACGTCGATCCGGGTACCATGAGCCCGTACCAGCATGGCGAGGTGTTCGTGACCGACGACGGCGCGGAGACCGACCTCGACCTCGGCCATTACGAGCGTTTCACCGGAGTGGCCGCCACGAAGGCCGACAATGCGACCACGGGGCGGATCTATTCCGAGGTGATCGCGCGCGAACGGCGCGGCGATTACCTGGGCGCCACCGTGCAGGTGATCCCCCACATCACCGACGCCATCAAGGAGGCGATCACCCGTGAGACCGGCGACCTCGATTTCTGCCTCATCGAGATCGGCGGCACCGTCGGCGACATCGAGAGCCTGCCGTTCCTGGAGGCGATCCGCCAGCTGCACAACGACCTCGGGCCGGAGCGGACGATGTTCGTCCACCTGACGCTGGTGCCGTGGATCCCGACGGCGGGCGAGCTGAAGACCAAGCC
>CAXUOA010000004.1:5989-33969 GCA_964252625.1 uncultured Acetobacteraceae bacterium
GCACAGCGTGAAGGAGCTGCTCAACGTGGGCATCCAGCCGCAGATGCTGCTGTGCCGCTGCGACCGGCCGATACCCGAGAACGAACGGCGCAAGATCGCCAGCTTCTGCAACGTGCGTGTCTCCGCCGTGGTCCCCGCACTGGACGCGGACACGATCTACGCCGTGCCGATCAGCTATCACGAGCAGGGCATGGACCGCGAAGTGCTGCGCCACTTCGCATTGCCGTTCGAAGAGGCGCCGAACATCGAGCGCTGGCAACGCATCGTCAACATCGTGCGGGCGCCGGAAGGCGAGGTGCGCATCGCGATCGTCGGCAAATACATAAACCTGCTCGACAGCTACAAGAGCCTGGCCGAAGCGCTGGCGCATGGCGGCATCGCCAACCGGGTGCGGGTGAAACTCGATTGGGTGGACAGCCAGATCTTCGAGACGCCCGACGCGGTGGCGCGGCTGGAGGAGGTGCACGGCATACTCGTGCCGGGCGGCTTCGGCGAGCGCGGCACCGAGGGCAAGATCGCCGCCGTGCGCTTCGCCCGCGAACGCCGCATCCCGTTCTTCGGCATCTGCTTCGGCATGCAGATGGCCGTCATCGAATGCGCGCGCAACCTGGCCGGCCTGCCGGATGCCAGCACGACCGAGTTCGGCCCCTGCGAGGACCCTGTCGTGGGCCTGCTCACCGAGTGGGCGCGCGGCAACGAGATCGAACGGCGCGCCCAGGGCGGCAATCTTGGCGGCACCATGCGGCTGGGCGCCTACCCCGCCACGCTGTCGGCCGGGTCGCTGGTGCGCGACATGTATGCCGGCGCGCCCGGCATCCATGAGCGGCACCGTCACCGCTACGAAGTCAACGTGCATTACCGGGAGCGCCTGGAGCAGGCCGGACTGCGGTTTTCCGGCATGTCGCCCGATGGCGTGCTACCGGAGATCGTTGAGTATCCTGATCACCCGTGGTTCATCGGGGTGCAGTATCACCCGGAACTGAAGAGCAAGCCGTTCGCGCCGCATCCTTTGTTTGCGGGGTTCATCGCGGCCAGCGTGCTGCAGAGTCGGCTGGTTTAGGAAGGCCAGGGGTGTCTTGCGCAGCGCGCTTGCGCGTGGGTTCAGCTACCCTGGTTATTCAAAGCCCCGGGCTGCCGCAAATGCGGGGGGGAGAAGCAGTTTGGTCCTTTTACAAAAGGATTGCCTGCTTTCTAATTACCAATGCGCTTTGAGGTTGATGCTTGTGCAAGCAAGCAAGGCTTTCTTTTTTGAAAAAAAGAAACAAAAAACTTTTGGTCCCTGCGCAGTCTCAGATGCCTCGATCAATTCGAAGATACCTGGCTGGTGCAAATGTGGGGGGGGGAAGTAAAAGTTTTTTGGTCCTTTTTTTTCAAAAAAGGACTGCTTGCTTCACCTCAGGATTGCCTGGCGCAAACCGGCATCATCTCGCGTATCTTGCAGGCCAGCACATGCAATCCGAACGGCTTGGTCATCACCTCCATGCCTGCCGCCAGATTACCCGGCTCGAGCGCCGCGTTCTCCGCATAGCCCGTAATGAACAGCACGCGCAGGCCGGGACGTTCACGCCGTGCCGCGTCGGCGAGTTGACGGCCGTTCATGCCGTTCGGCAGGCCCACATCGGTGATAAGCAGGTCGACCGGCTGGGCGGAGTGCAGCACGCTTAGGCCCTCGTTGGCGTCGGCGGCCTCGGTGAAGCCGTAGCCGAGTTCGTCGAGCACCTCGCCTATCAGCATGCGTATCGCCGGCTCGTCATCGACGACCAGCACCCTCTCGCCCGAGCCGGCGCGGGGCAGGGGGTCTGGCTGGCCGCCGGCCTGGGCGGCCAGCGCTGCGGCGTTGCTGCGCGGCAGATAGAGGCGGACGGTGGTACCCTGGCCAGGCGTGCTGGCGATGCGCACGTGGCCGGCCGATTGCTTGACGAAGCCGTACACCATCGAGAGACCGAGGCCGGTGCCCTCGCCTATGGGCTTGGTGGTGAAGAACGGGTCGAACACGCGGGCGACCACGTCCGCGGCCATGCCGCTGCCGGTGTCCGTCACGCTCAGGACCCCGAACCGGCAAGGGTCGGCGCCGGCCAGGTCGCGCGCGTAGGCCTCGTCGTCGGTGCCGTTGGCGGCAAGCACGGTCAGGCGGCCGCCGTCCGGCATGGCGTCGCGTGCGTTGATGACGAGGTTCAGCAGGGCGCTTTCGAGCTGGTGCGGATCGCACAGCATGGTCCACAGATCCAGCTCGTGGTGCCGCTCCACGCGTATGGCCGGGCCGACGGTGCCGTGTATCAATTCGGCCATGCCGTCCATCAGCACGCCGACATCGGTGGGCTTGGGGTTGAGCGTCTGGCGGCGCGAGAAGGCGAGCAGCCGGTGCGTCAGGGCGGCCGCGCGCGCAGCGGACGCCGCGGCGGTGGTGACGTAGCGGCCGATTTCCGCGGTGCGGCCCTGCTTGATGCGCGTCTGCATCAGCTCCAGGCTGCCGGCGATGCCGGTCAGCATGTTGTTGAAATCATGGGCCAGGCCGCCGGTAAGCTGGCCTACCGCCTCCATCTTCTGGGACTGGCGTAGCGCGTCC
Source organism: uncultured Acetobacteraceae bacterium (assembly GCA_964252625.1). Taxonomy (GTDB): domain Bacteria; phylum Pseudomonadota; class Alphaproteobacteria; order Acetobacterales; family Acetobacteraceae; genus BOG-908. The sequence goes on from CAXUOA010000004.1 coordinate 8,556, forward strand.
TCCACACGCTCGCGCTCGGCCATCTCCGCGCGCAAGGCGACGTTGACCGCTTCCAGCTCGGCAGTGCGCAGCGTGACCTGCTGTTCCAGCGTCTCGGCGGCGGCGGCGGCGGCCGTCACGTAGGCGCGCAGCTCGTACTGGCGTTGCCGGCTGCGGGCTGCGGCGCGGGCGGCGCTGGTCAGTGTCAGAGCATCCAGCGGGCGTTCCAGGAGCGAGGCGCCACGCAGCCCGGCCAGGAGGTCCTGCCGCCACCGCATCACCGCGGGCCGCGCGCTACGGCTGGTCAGGATGATGAAGGTCATGTCCGACCAGGGCGGCTGGTGCTCGGCCCAGGCCGTCAGCCGCCCGGCCGGGGCGCCGAACAGCGCTTCCTCCGCGATCATGGCCCCGCTGGCCCCTTCATCGAGCCCTGTCATGAGGCCGTCGATCGAGCGGCAGATGTGACTGGGCTGGTTCACGCGGCCGAGCAGGTCGGCGATCGCCGTGCCGTCCCGGCCGATCGGGGCCAGGATGAGGATGCGGGCGCCGGCGTCAGTCAGGCTGGTCATCGCTCCCCTCGATGAGAAGCGGAGTCTTCTCCCCGGTGTAATGCGGTGTGCCTGAAAAGATGCCGGAGAACGCGGTGAGCGGCGGTCCCACGACGAGGCCGTTCCGTGACAGCCGGAACTCGCGGATGGTGTGTTCGTGGTTGCCGCTGCGTTTCTTCACCACGGACATGGCGCGGCGGACGGTGCCCTCCGCCTCGAAATACCGAAGCATGATGACCGAGTCGCTGAGATAGCTGATGTCCAGCGGCGTATCCATCGGCCCGACCAGGCCGTGCTGCGCGAGTACCAGGATGGTGAGCACGCCGAGCTGGCTGAGATAGCTCAGCAATTCATGCATCTGCAGGATGAGGAAGCGCCCTTCCGGCATGGCGTTGAGGTAGCCGTTCAGGCTGTCGATCACCACGATCCGGGCGTGGTCCAGCTCTACCGCCTGCCGCACCAGATGAGCGAAGCCCCCGGGTGAGACTTCTGCTGGGTCGATCTGCTGTATCTTGACCAGGCCGCTCTCCACGGCCTGGTCCAGCTTCAGGCCGATCGCCTGCGCCCGCGCGTAGATCGTGCCTTCCCCTTCATCGAAGGCGAAGACGGCCGCGTGTTCGCCACGCGCCGCCGCGGCCAGGGCGTAGGTGAGCGCGATGGAGGATTTGCCCACGCCGGCGGCGCCAATCAGCAAGGCGTTGGTGCCGCGCTCCAGGCCGCCACCCAGCATGTGGTCCAGCGCGCTGACGCCGCTGGAGGTGACGCTGCCGACGAACGCCTTGTGGTGCTCGGCGGCGATCAGGCGCGGATAGATCGCCAGGCCGCCCGGCTCGATGGTGAAATCGTGGAAGCCGCCGCGGAAGCGCATGCCGCGCATCTTCACCACGCGCAGGCGGCGGCGTTCCGCACCGTATTCGATGGCGAGCTGTTCGAGCAGGACCACGCCGTGGGAGATCGAATGGAGCTGGAGATCGGTCTGTGCGGAGGACAGATCGTCCAGCAGGACCACCGTGCAGCGTCTGCCGGCGAAGAAGTGCTTCACCGCGAGTATCTGGCGGCGGTAGCGGAGCGGACTTTGCGCGAGCAGGCGCATCTCGGACAGGCTGTCGAAGACGACGCGCGCCGGGTTCGTGGCGCGCACGTGGTCGAAGACCATCTGGCTGGTCTCGTTCAGCTCCATCTCGGCCGGGTGCAGCACTGTCAGCTCGCGCGAGGGGTCCAGCGTGGTCTCCGGTGAGACGAGCTCGAGTATGTCGATCCCGTCCAGCAACCAGCCGTGACGCCGGGCGACCAGCTCCAGCTCCCGCCGGCTTTCCGATAGCGTGATGTAGAGCGAGCCCTCGCCACGTCGCGCGCCCTGCATGAGGAACTGCATCGCCAGCGTGGTCTTGCCCGTGCCAGGGCGGCCTTCGTAGAGATAGACCCGGTCGGGATCGAGGCCGCCGCCGAGTATGTCGTCCAGGCCCGTGTTGCCGGTGGAAATGCGGTCTTCGTCCGGCTTTTCATCGGTCATTCGTGTTGCCGGCCCTTGCTCGCTCATCGGAGCGTGATAGTGGGGATCGTTCCGCCTGGTTCAACTCTAGTGCCAGACGGCCGGATATTGATGCAGCCGCGGGGAGCACGCAGCCCTTTTCAAAAAAATGGTTTCCGCACGGTTGCGGCATGCGGATGCTTTCGGAAAAACACGCACGCTGCAAATGCGCGGGGGGCAAAATTTTTGCTGCTTTTTCAAAGAGGGCCTGCTTGCTTTCGCGACATTGGCCCGGGTCGTGTGAAGCTTTAGCGGCACCGCATCTTCACGGATTGACCGGCCGCTCCGGTGGTGCTTGGGGCGGACGCGATCGCGCGCAGCGAGGGGCAGAGCCCTTGGCTTGCTTTCAAGCCGAAACCCTTCGAGCCAGCATAGTTTCAAAACATCTGGCACTCCTCGATTGAGAGTGCTAACACACCGCGCAGAACGCCGGCCGGTGCGCTGCCTTAGGGCCTCGCCCGCCCGTTCGCTAACCGTTCAGGAAACAAGAACATGAAATTCCGTCCCCTGCACGACCGTGTGGTCGTTCGGCGCATCACGGCCGAAGAGAAGACCCGCGGCGGCATCATCATCCCCGACACTGCCCAAGAGAAGCCGATGGAAGGCGAAGTGATCGCCGCGGGTGCCGGCGCCCGCAATGAGCAGGGTGTGATCGTGGCACTCGACGTGAAGGCCGGCGACCGCATCCTGTTCGGCAAGTGGTCTGGCACGGAAGTGAAGCTCGATGGGCAGGAGCTGCTTATCATGAAGGAGAGCGACATCATGGGCGTGGTTGAGCAGGGCTCGGAAAGTGCACAGAAGGCCGCCTGAGCCGTGAAAATCTGGAAACACGCTTTGGCGGCCATCTGACGCGCTTTTTCTGCGCTCCGGTGCTCATGGCCTCCAGGCCATTCCGCTCTGGTGCTCGAAAAAGCACGCCAGCTGACTCACCAGGCCGCGTTTCCAGATTTCACTGCGTATACGTTAACTCCCGCAAGGCCCGTAATGGGGTCTGGGGCCGACTGGCCCCAGCGGGGTCCAGGGGCAGAGCCCCTGGCCTTTTTGAAAGACAGAGAACATGGCCAGTAAAGACGTACGCTTCGGCGCCGATGCCCGCAGCCGCATGCTACGCGGCGTCGACATCCTCGCCGATGCAGTCAAGGTCACCCTCGGCCCCAAGGGCCGCAACGTGGTGATGGACAAGAGCTACGGCGCGCCGCGCATCACCAAGGACGGTGTCAGCGTCGCCAAGGAAATTGAGCTTGCCGACAAGTTCGAGAACATGGGCGCGCAGATGGTGCGTGAAGTTGCCAGCAAGACCAACGACGTGGCCGGTGACGGCACCACGACGGCGATCGTGCTCGCGGCCGCCATCGTCCGCGAGGGCGGCAAGGCCGTCTCTGCCGGCATGAACCCGATGGACCTCAAGCGCGGCATTGACCAGGCTGTTTCGGCCGTTGTTGCCGAGCTTGCCAAGCGCACCAAGAAGATCACCACCGAGGCCGAGACGGCGCAGGTTGGCACGATCAGCGCGAACGGCGAGGCCGAGATCGGCCGCATGATCGCAGAAGCGATGCAGAAGGTCGGCAACGAGGGTGTCATCACCGTCGAGGAAGCCAAGGGCATCGAGACAGAGCTGGATGTTGTCGAAGGCATGCAGTTCGATCGTGGCTACATGAGCCCGTATTTCATCACCAACCCCGAGAAGATGACGGCGCAGCTCGACGATCCGTACATCCTCATTCACGAAAAGAAGCTTTCCAGCCTGCAGACGATCCTGCCGCTGCTCGAGGCCGTCGTGCAGTCCGCACGTCCGCTGCTGATCATCGCGGAAGACGTGGAAGGTGAGGCGCTTGCCACGCTCGTGGTGAACAAGCTGCGCGGCGGCCTGAAGGTTGCGGCCGTGAAGGCGCCCGGCTTCGGCGACCGTCGCAAGGCGATGCTGGAAGACCTGGCGATCCTGACCGGCGGCACCGTGATCAGCGAAGATCTCGGCATCAAGCTGGAGACTGTCACGCTGGACATGCTCGGCCGTGCCAAGAAGGTCCTCATCGAGAAGGAAAACACCACGATCGTCGAAGGCGTGGGCAAGACCGAGGACATCAAGGGCCGTTGCGCGCAGATCCGCGCGCAGGTGGAAGAGACCACGAGCGACTACGATCGCGAGAAGCTGCAGGAACGTCTGGCCAAGCTGGCCGGCGGTGTTGCCGTGATCCGCGTAGGCGGGGCGACCGAGGTTGAGGTGAAGGAGCGCAAGGATCGCGTGGACGACGCGATGCACGCGACCCGTGCGGCCGTCGAGGAAGGCATTGTTCCAGGCGGCGGTGTCGCTTTGGCCCGCGCCAGCCTGGTTCTGAAGGAGCTGAAGGGCGTCAACGATGACCAGCGCTTCGGCATCGAAGTAGTGCGCAAGGCGCTGACCGCGTCCATGCGCCAGATTGCCGAGAACGCCGGTGAAGACGGCGCCGTGATTTCTGGCAAGGTGCTGGAAAACGGCGAATACAATTTCGGCTTCGACGCGCAGACCGGCGAGTACAAGGACCTGGTCTCCGCCGGCATCATAGACCCGACGAAGGTCGTGCGCAGCGCGCTGCAGCACGCGGCTTCCATCGCGTCCCTGATGATCACCACCGAGGCGATGGTGGCCGAGCGCCCCGAGAAGGCGGCGGCGCCGATGGGCGGCGGCGGCGGCGGCGGCGGCATGGGTGGCATGGGCGGCATGGGCGGCATGGATTTCTAAATCCACGCTGGCTTTGACGACCTGACGATGCGGGCCGGGAATGGAGACATTCCCGGCTTGTTTTTCATCCTGACCGCCCGTGGTTTTGACGAGCGGCGCTGCGGCTTGCTCAGCACACGCAAGAGCGCTGTTGGACGCAAGCCATGGGACGAGTTGGTGATTTTAAAGCACTGATCTTGCAGGCGCTCTACACCCTCTCCGACGGGCACGCGGAGTATCAGATACGCGACCGGCTTTCGTTCACGCGCTTCGCGGTTTTGAATTGGAGGACCGCGTGCCGGGCACCACCACGTTGTGGCTGCTTCGGCAGGCCTGAGTACAGGCCGAGTTGATCGAGAGGCTGCTCGCGATGTTCGACGAACATCTGCGCGCACGGGGCTACACGGCAACAGGCAGATCGTGGATATCACCATCGTGGCCATACCTCGCCCGCATAACATGCGCGCGGAGAACGCGGTGATTGCAGCGGGCCATGCGCTCACGCCATGTCGACCAGGACGCCAACACCAACGCGCTCGTGGGTGGAGCATGTGTTTGGCGACCTGACGACGGCAATGGGCGGCACGCTCGTGCGGACGATCGGGGATCGCGCGCGTGCTAAAATCGGCCTGACGACCCTGGTCTATACCATGAGCGGTTACGCGATAACTGGTGTGATCGTGCATCCGGTAAATCGCTCGCCAGCCACGCCGGCGTCTTCCTGCAACGCAAAGGCACGGATCGCTTGTGCCAGCGCGGCCTCGCCGCCGAACTGAAAGCCAATCTGCGAGGCATAAGCAGCAGAAGCAGAGATCTTCCGCTCCAGAACACCGGCTATTGGAATGACGGTTTCAGCGTCCGCCGGCACACCTGCCATCGGGCGAGCGTCCGGGTTGCGTATGGCGTACGGAGTGTCGCGATAGAAAGCCAAGCGATCGGGCGTAAAGACTTGCATGCAAGCTCTCAAGACAACTTGGTGATCCACGTGCGCGCCTAGTCCCTGTGGTGAGACAACAAGGCTTGGTTGTTTCGCTGCATCGATTATGCCGAAGGCTGCCGCAAGGGCGTCGGTGACGCTGTCGTTTTGGTGGACAGTGCCGAACAAGGCAGGCGCCGTGTTGTAGCCGCGGTGTGGCGCCTCGGGGAAGTCCAGCCAATGCAGGGCGGTGAAGCCGAGCGACGCGGCAGCCTGCAAATCCTCCTGTCGCCGCAAAGCCATGTAATCCACATTCGCAGCCAGGCCCTTGTCCAACTGACAAGCCAGGGCGAAGCCCACGGCCGGCAGGACGCTGCGGGTGAACACGGTGGCAAGAACGGTGTGCCAGCCCGCATCCGACAGGAGAGCAGCCAATCCGCCGCAGGAGAACGCGACGTCGTCTAAATGCGGAGAGATGAACAGCGCGGTCCGTTGCGTCAAAGCAGATGTGGCTCCGCGCGGAAGCGGCACGGCGTTACAGTCAATGTTTCCGGCCAGTCAAGGTCGGGTTGCGTCCCGAGTTTGGCTTGATAGAGGCTGGCAATCTGTTGGCCGACAGTCTGCCAGGAATACTTCTCCCGGCATTCGGCGAGACCGGCCCCCGCCAGTCTCCGGCGCAGCGCCTCGTCTGTGAGCACGCGGCGCAAGGCTTGCGTCAGAGCAGCGACGTCGCCGGGCTCGGTGAGCAGTCCCGTGACCTCGTCGGTGATGCAGTCCATGACCCCGACCGCACGGCAGGAGACGATTGCAAGTCCGCTGGCCATGGCTTCGAGTATGGTATTGGAGAAACCCTCCGCGTATGTGGGTGAGACGAAGATGTCCGCCAGCGCGTAGACGGAAGGCACGTCTTCGTAGCGAACGTACCCTGTCATTTCCACGTGCTTCGCAAGATCGAGGTCACGGATCGCCGCCGCAGCGTCGTCGAAGCTTGGGCCGATACCTGAGATCACCAGCCGGAAACCAAGGCGTTCGCGCACGAGAGGCGCCAGCGCGGCCAGCATGTCCAACACGCCTTTTCTGGCGTCCACGCGACCATGATAGAGCAGGACCGGTTCGCCGGCCGTTCGGCGGCCGGACGTGAACCGGCCCACATCCACGGCGCCCGGAACGATTGTGAAGCGGCCTCGATCCGTGCCGAGTCGCTGTGTCACCTCCTTGGCAAAACTGTTACAGCCGATCAGGACCGCGCCGGCATGGTTCAAGACGCGAACCATGGCCGCACGGTGCGTCTCGCAACAGGAGCCAACCCAGTGGCCGTCACCCCCCTGAATGGAGACGATGTTCGGGACGCCCGTCTTGCGCGAAGCAAGCAACGTTGCCCAGCCGCAGGGATAGCCGTATTGTGCATGCAGGATGTCAAACGGCACGCGATCATGCTCGGCGATGATCGCGTTTTGTAGATTCTGCACGTCGGTTTCAAAATCGCCACCGGTCTGCTCACCGACCTGTTCAATTCCGATCACCCGCACGCCCGGAACCTCCGGAGGTGGGCCGCCACCATAGACGCGCATGCCGAGCGCATCTCCGCGATACTGGCTGATCATCGTGACATCGTGGCCGGCTTGCACGAGTTCGCGAAGCAGGTTCAGTGCGTAGACGCTCATGCCGGAAATGGCCGGAAAGAACCGGCGCGATATGAAGCAGACACGCATGTCAGTTTGTTATAGCGGCCATGGCCTGACGCAGATAGGCGAGCGCAGCCGGTACCATGCTGTCCGCGCGATGGCTGTCGCGTGAGAGCTCGACACAGACAAGCTTCTTGTAGCCGATGTTCTGCAAGGCCTTCAGGACCGCCGCGACGTCCATGTCACCTTCCCCAAAAGGGAGGTGGACGTGCACGCCGCGCTTCATGTCCTCGATAGCGACCGTACCGAGATCATCAGCGAACAGGGTGACACTGTCCGCCGGGTCACGTTCGCCGGTGACGATGCAGTGGCCGGTATCGAGCGCAAGTCTCAGGCCGGATTTGCCAAGATTGCGGTATTCATCGGGCGTCTCGATAAGCATGCCGGGTTCCGGCTCCAGGGCGGCGGCCACGCCGAGCCGCTCTGCCGCGCGTACGACCTGCTCGATTCCCTGACACAGCCAATCCCGGGCTTGCGGCACACCCACACCTGGTTTCGGAACACCTGCCCAAAAACTCATCGCTTCCCCGCCAGTCTCGGCGGCGACCTGCAGAGCCTGTTCGAGGAAGGCGACACGGCGCGCACGTCCGTCAGCGTCCGATGTGACAAGGGTGGGCTCATGCTTGGCCCTGGGATCCAGTAGGAACCGGGCACCCGTCTCAACCACGCAGCCAAGACCCAGGCTGCGCAGGCGTTGGGCAACAGCCCGAAGGTTCGAACGGAAATCGGAAGCAAACGGATCAAGATGATGGATGTCGAGTGTCAGTGCGACACCATCATATCCGCTGTCAGCAATAAGACCCAGCGCATCATCCAGACGATGATTTGCCGTGCCGTTCGTGTTGTAGGCAAACCGCAGGCTCATGCCTTGGTTTCCATCGCGATAGGGGTGCTGTGCACGAGCGGTTCGCGGTAGAGAGGGTAGAGTTCGCCTACGATGCGGTCGATCTCGACCACATCCAACCACGGCTCACCGCCCAACCGGGCAGCTGCGCCCGAAGGCAAGCACACCCGTTTCGCACCCACCGGCGCTTCACTGAAGCCTACAAGATGCGAGGCGCGGTCAAGCAACTTGCGCACGCCACGTTCGCCTATGCGATGATAACTCATGGTCTCGACCTCAAGGCCTGGCACTATCGCCTTAACGACATGCACGCTGCTGAAACCAGGCGGTGAGAAGTCCAAAAACAAAACTTCCATGCCGGCATCACCAAGACGGTTTGTCAGCTTGGTGAGCTGCGACAAGCCATCGGTATCGCCGGTCCAACACGGAAGCGTTTCGAAGGGCACGCTTGCCTTACTGGAAAACACATTGTCGTCCAACAGAGTTGTGAGCGTTTGAATGTCTGACTGACACCATTTTTTCATCGCAGCCAGCGCGCGGCTCTCCTCTTCGGCCAGCGTGTGATATATGCGGAAACGTTGCAAGTAGCCGGGCGGGGCGACGTGTGCGATTCGGTCGAGTGGCGCGTGGCTGAACGCCTTGCGCATGCGGCTGGAGGCAAATTCCAACAGCGCTTTGCGCAACGCGTGTTCACGATCAAGAGATGCGGCTTCGCCGCACGCGGTTACCATGATGGGAAACGCCGGCTGGCCGAAAATCTGCCGGCCCACCACGTACAAATTGGCCACGCCGAACTCGTCCGACGCGAATTTGGGCATTACTTCGATGCCGGCCGTGGCAAATTGCTGCAGAAGCGCACGCGTGCGTGGGTCTGCGGGCCCGTCACCGAGGTCGAGCGTGATGCCGCGATCCATCGCGCGAAAGCCAAGGCCGTTGCCGTCTCGCTGCAGCAACTCGCCTATGCCATGGGCGATGGCGAATTCCAGTGTGGGTCCGGCGCCCAGGCCGTTGGTGATAGGCGTGGTGAACGGCGTATAGCCGGGGCGCAGATCTCCTGGCGCGCAGGCCGCCAGTTCCGCGGGTACAAAAACCGTGTCACCGGACGGCCATCTCTTTGCTCCCACCCAATCCAGCAGCGTCTCATGATCTACGGGACTGCCCGCCGGCAGGCAGAGCGTGAGGGGATCGGCTACACCCCGCTGACCGACTTTCGCAAACAGCATGTTGTAGGACGCAGCTGTAAGTTTCATACGGCTGAACCCGGCGGCAGAGTGCACCGCCTCGGCCAGTTCACCGGTAGCGCCAATCATCGCATCCTGGTCGGTCGATCCGTAGCCTACGCCGTGTGGTGTCTCGCCGCTGAAGGGACGCCCATCGTCATTGAGAAAGATCGTGTTCCAGCACGCGATATTCGTCACATCCAACGACGTGAGAGAAAACATTTCCACATGGCCCGGCGGCATAGAGTCGATGTAGGCGACTGCCGGTTCCGGCAAATTGTCTGGTAGGACATGGGCGTTCATGGTCAAAGGCGAACTGGCCGTGTGCTCGGGTGCCTGATGACCGAGTCGAGCAAGGCGAGTGCCTGCGCAGTGTTCACGCCCCTCGCGTATTCAAACGGGGTGAATACGACATCAAAATCGAGTTTTTCAAAAATTCGGCGATATCGCGTGGCTTCATCTGGCGTCAGCGGTATCTTCTTGTGATAGGCCTTGTGACAGGACAGGCCGTCCGCCGTTCCACAATTGTCCATGTCGATCTTGAGCGCGTCACCAGCGAACACGGCGCGACGCTCGATGTCATAAAGGATCGCGTGACCCTCGTAATGTCCGCCGGTATGATAGAGGGTTAAACCCGGCCGTATTTGTATTTGCGCATCATAGGGCAGCGTGACACGCATGGCCTTGGTCCACTGCAAGTCGTCCTTCTGGATCATTACCTCAGGCTTGAAGTGATCCTGCAGTTGCCATAGAGCGCCATAGCCGTGCGGATGAGAGGCGGCGAGGGTGGCGATGCCGCCAAGCCGCTCGATCTGCTTCAACTGCGCCATGTCATAAAAGGGCGCACACTCGAAAGCGACGTTGCCGTCCGGATAGGCCAAAAGCCAACCGTGACTATCCAGGCCGAAACGCGGCGTGGACCAAAACTCCCAGACGCCTGGAATGGCCTCCCGCCAATGAAAGTTCAGCCGCGAAGCAAGCTGGGCAGGTGTCACGAAATCCCAGCCCTCCTCCGGTAAATCGTTGCGGACATCCGAGCATACCGGGCAGTTCGGAGGCTCAGAGAAATACCGTTGCCAGTGTCCGCAGTTACTACAGGCGTAAGGTTCAAGCGGCATGGTGTAGCGTTGCCTCGGCCTGCCGTTGCGCTTCAGCGACCAAACTCATGATGTGCAAATCCTGTGACGGAATGTGCGGGAAGGGGCGGCCTGTCAACCAGGCATCGGCAAAGACCTCCATCTGGTTTAGAAACGGTGATCGGCCCGCGTCCGGTACCGGTAGCTCCGTAGTGTCGCCCGTAGCGGCGTCGGTCAGTGTCAGCGTCCCGCCAGCTGTCTGGCCCATCGTGTCCATGGCGACAAGTTGTGCACGCGTACCAAGCACTTCCAGCCGGCGGCGGGGGAACGTCTCCGGGCAGTTGTAGGACACGTGCATCTGGATCAGCACGCCGGACGCACTGCGCGCAATGATCACGGAGCCGTCTTCCACAGCGTAGTCCTGCACACGAGACTGCGCGAGAGCGGCGATGTCGGTCAGCTTCTCACCAAGCAGGTAGGACGCGAGGTCAAGGCCGTGCGGTGCCAGATCCATCAACGCGCCGCCACCAGCCCGTGCCGGATCGATACGCCAGTTGTCATCCTGGAATTGCTTATCGAGCCAACAGCAATACACAATTCTGATGCTGAACACACGGCCGAGCGCGCCGTTCTGCAGTAACCTGACAATATGCAGATGTGCGGGATGAAAACGCTGATCGAAAGCTGTAGCGTACAGCACGCCGGCCCGCGCGCAGGCGGAGACCATCGCATCGGCATCGTCCAACGTCACTGCCATCGGTTTCTCGCAAAGTATCGCGACACCAGCCAGGGCGGCTGCCTCTACAACATCGCGATGCACGTGATTGGGAGTGGCAACATACACAGCATCAATAGCGCTCAGAAAGCTGGTAACATCGTCATGCATAGAAGCGTGTTGAAAACAAAACTTGGCGCGCTGCAACGCTGCCGATGATTTGTCGTATATGGCGGCCAAAACGCCGTTGCTGGATGCAGCGATGGCCGGCGCTGCAAAATCCTGTGCCACCCAGCCGAAGCCGGCAATGCCCCACCGAAGCGGTTTCACCAGCGAGCCGGCAGGTCAAGGAGGACACGACGGCTGGCAAATTCGTCAATTTCAGCGTTATCGCCGGCGCGTGCGGTCGCAGGTGCATCGCTTATCTCAGGATAGGTTACCAGGGCGGCGTATTCCCGCGCGTAACGCTCAGACGGCCATTGAACCCTGCCGTTAACGTAGAGAGGGTTTCTGCGGAGCAAGCAACCGGCAGCAGGACGGGTCAAAACACCGTCGGCCCAGGCTGGAGGATCCGCACCCCAGGCGAGTGCGACGGCAGCAGAGTTCACCAGCGCCGACGCCGCAACCGCTCCGGGTATTCGCCTGTCGATAAGTGCCGCCGTCATCTCCGTGTCATCAAACATGGTGCAACCCGGGAACAGTTCAGCATATCCGCCAGGGTCCAATGGCGCACCTGCGGACAGATTGTCCACCAGCCTGTTATGCAGGTGTCCGACCAGCACACGATGTCCGACACGCTGCATTTCAGTTGCAACAAACATTTTGTCGGGCAGAAAATAAAAGGCATCGTGGCAGAAGACGGTATGGGCAATCTTGTCGTGAAACGGCCAGGCATGCGCAGCATCGAAGCATACGAGTTGCGCGTCCGGCGCGACGAAATGTCGCGCCAGCCACAATTTCGCGAATACGAGATCTCCGCCTACCGCCTGCGGGCCGAATTCACGCAAATAATGACCGACGCCGCAGGCAACCTCGAGAGTGATTTTGTTGGAAGTACCGGCTGACGGCGCCCAGAACGCCTGCGCCAACGCCAAGCCGCTAAGATAGGTCGGGTCTGACCAACGATGGGTGAAATACGTCGCCACAGGCCCGAACGCCAGCAACGCCATGGCTTCCCTAAAACTTAACTCGTCACGCCGCCGGACTGCTTCGCGGCACGCCTGTCGGGATGGTGGCGGCGTCGTGGCCCAGCCGTCCTGATCTGCAAGAAGACAGACGCACGCGCTTTCAACATCGCCGGCATCAAGGTGTTGTAAGGCTTGGTCAGACAATGTGCGTCGATCTGTTCGAAGAAAGGCTATGTTGTCTATCACCGGCCACCGCTCGCCATTTGCTGCAAGCGCATGTTGCGACTCTCTCCAGAGGATCGCTCCAGTAACAGGGCTACGAAGTATCACCAAAGTCCTGCGTCGGTCAGAACAGTATAGTGAAACGCCTGCACAGGTCCCTCATGAACCAGATTTAAGTCGTCGAGTGCGTAGCTCGCGCGGAAGATAGCAACACGCTCGTAATAACGCATCTGAAGCACGCGATCGATGACGTCCGCAGCGTGAAACGCCTGACCTTCCGGTGTGCTTGCGTCGGCTATTGTGGCCAGTCCGTCGCGGACTGGGCGGACGAGATGGGCCGGCAGACTTTTTATCTCGCGTGCGAACAGGTTTTGCAGGAGCGGCGCCAGCTTGTCTCCAAGAAGCACTTCACCGGCAAACCCGCTATCTGGCAGAATTGCATTGTGCAAGTGGTGGGAAAGGCCGGCAAGAAAGACAATTGCCGGGTCCGCGCCAAAGAACTCTGAAAGTGTCACGCCGATGACCGCAACAGCAAGACAATGGTCGGCATGGCTCTCCGCTGGTTCGAGAATGATGCGGGGCTTGCCGGGGCAAGTGGCTCCTGCCCTGGGTTGGGCAGCCAATTTTTCAACAAACGGTGGCGAACCGAATACCGGTTTTGTAGGCCAGCCATCGCCAGTCAAGTGCGCAACATGCAACCGTAACCGCGCACGTGTTCTCGCGGGCAAACTTGCCGCAGCGTCGTCGTAGCCGCATTGCATAACAGCCTGCGGTCCATCCACCTCCGAGAATTGAAGAGTCGCGCGGTCGATTGCCCCTAGACGGGTGGCGACAAGCGCATCGGCGGTGATGCTGTCGGCCACCTCTTTGGTGGGCGTGCTCGCACATAACGCTTGCCACGCAGCACGGAAGGCACGTGTTGCTAGACTGTCGGCGCTACGAGCGTCGCGTATGCGCTTGAGATCACCCAACGCTTCAGCAAGTGCCGTGAGACTTCTAAGATTACCGCGATTCTGCTCCGACGAGCCACCATCCATCAAGCAGCAAGCCATTCGAGAAGGTTGCGTTCCTGCACGCCAAACGCATGCTCCTCACGTTTCCCCGCCGGTGTCATCGGCGCCTTGAAGAAAACTCCCAGTTGCTCCTGTATACCGCCACAGCCGCGCTGCTTCGCCAAATCGAGCACTCGGGCGATTTCTATGACCAGTGGTGCTGCCAATATGCTGTCACGACAGAGGAAATTGACTTTCATCTGCATTTTCTGACCAAGAAAACCGATGAGGTCGATGTTGTCCCAAGCTTCCTTGTTGTCGCCGCGCGGCTTGTAATACTGGATGTTTACCAGATGATCGTCCACGTGATAACCAAGAATGTCATCAAGAACAGAACCTTTCGTCTTCAGCTTTGACTGCAGGCTGTCGGCGTTGTCCAACGCAAGACCATCCCGGTTACCGAGGATGTTTGTGGAAAACCAGCCTTCAACATAGAGAGACCGTGCCCGGAAGGCCGGCGCCAGCACGGTCTTGATGAACGTCTGACCGGTCTTGCCATCCTTGCCGGCAATCGGGACGCAGCGCTCGCTTGCGAACTGGGTCAGTGCCGGTATGTCTGCGGCGAGACTTGGCGTGAAGTTGCCGTAGGGAACGCCTTCAACGATTGCGGCGTAAGCATAGAGCATTGCCGGGCTGATTGCCGCGTCGTCGGTATCCAGGCCGTGCTCAAACGCCTTGGGCGTCTGCAGGACGGCGAGAGATGTGTCCGGCCAGCGCTCGACGGACGCGAGGTTGATCATGACCAAGTCGGCAATGCCCGAATTCTCGCCAAATTGGCGTATGTCGGCGCGTATTTGTTCGACCGATGCGCGGTGGCCACCGTTGATCATGTTGCTGCCGTGGATGTTGGCACAGAAGTCGCCTCTCCCCGCCGCCGGCCAGGGTTTCATCTGCGACAGGCGTTGGTCTACCATGTCGGACTGCTCGCGATCGAGAACGCGATGTTCGCGCACGGCAGCAGCGAGGTCGTCAGCGCGCACATCCCACCCGGCAAACTGCAAGTTGCGGTAAGGGGCAAGACCGGACACGCCAACATTGGCAAGCGGAAGCCCAGCCAGGTCATTGGAACCAGCGCGAAGCATTTCGATACCGGCCGCAGCTGTGCTGGCGACAGCGCCGCCCAGGCCTACGACCAGTACGCCGAGCTGTCGCCCAAAGTTTCCCGACTCAACGCCACTGTCTGGCATGCGACCGTTTTCCTCATTCTTCAACGGAGCAGTTCTGCTTCATCCGTCGGCGACAACATGGTAGCGGGCGGAGACTTTTAAACATCATCCGCACGATAGATTGAGCAGCCAGGCATTTTATAACTGAAGTCCGAACATGTCTCGCAACAAGTTGAACGCGCACCTTTCAAGAGGGCCTTTTCGCTCTACCATGTTCAGCACCACGCCTGTTTGAGGCGGGCACCAAAAGTCGTCAACTCGGCGTCTGGCGGAACGCGTGCGGTCATCAGGGCTTCAAACTCCGCGACGTGCTCGTAACCCGGCATTAAACTGGTCAATACGGCATCCGCCCGTGTTGCCGGGTGAAAATACATTTCAGTCAAACCGTTGTGCAGGTGCGGCAAAGCTGTGTTCACACGGGGTGTCGTCATATGACCGCTCCAGCCCAGGCCCACAATGTGATCGTTGCACAACAGACCGGCCTGACTTGCCTGGCAGCGCAGAAGCTTTGTCCAGCGGCGCACGAGGATATCGTCTAATCCGCCCACCGGACCGCCATCGAAAGGCGTTTCTGAAGGCACGCGCAGGGCGTTCAGGCCATACTCACGGCCAATGCCAATAAGCAGCCGGCCAACCGTGGGATGCAGGTGCATGTGCTTGTGCGCGTTCGCATGATCCAGGACCAGGCCGGTAGCCCGAAAGGCTTCGAACTGTGCGCGTATCTCAGCCGCGAGTTGCCGTCTGACACTTGGACGGAAGAAGTAGTTCATGCCGAGACGAAACTGATTGGATGGGAAACGCCCGCTCGCGTTGACAAGGTCGGGTATGGTCTCTGGAGGCAGCGTCGGTGCACCTTCGATGACAACGAGGTGCAGCCCGACTGCAAGAGACGGTAGTTTACGGGCTCGTTCGACAGCATCGGCAGCCGCGGGTCCAGACACCATCAGGCTCGCCGTAGTCAGGATCCCGCTTGTGGCCGCTCTGGAGACGGCTTCGTTTACGCCGTGCGTAAGGCCGAAATCGTCGGCCGTCACGATCAATGCGCGCATTGGAGGTCTTTTTGGACAAAAACTTGGCACGGTATCAGGGCCTGTAAAGGAAGGCCAAGGGCTCTGCCCCTGGACCCCGCTAAGGACAAGTCCTTAAAACCTCTTGTAAGCGTTCACACAAAGGGGGACTGAATTTGCCGGCTTGGTTCGCGGCGACGAACGGCTATTTTAGCCAAACCACGTGGTTGCTGAAATCAAACCTTCCATCCATAGGATGCGCGTTTCACGCAGCTTCCTTATGCCGTTCTCGCAGGAACTGAAAAAACTCTACCCCCTCGCGCAAACGGCGCACCATCATCTGCCTGCTGCCAAGCATCTCGCCCACGATCGAGGCGATCTTCGGTGCCCGGAAATAGAACTTTTTGTAAAAAGTCTCGACGTTGTCGAAAATCTCCGTGTGCGCTAGATGCGGGTAGGTCAACGGCGCGATTTGAATGCCGTGGTCGTCGATCAGCTCGGCATTCTTGATGTCCAGCCAGCCATTTTCCATCGCCTGCTTGTACAGGAACGTACCGGGATACGGTGCCGCCAATGACACCTGTATCGTGTGCGGGTTAATATCTGTAGCGAACCGTATTGTCTCTTGGATCGTCTCCTGGCTTTCGCCCGGCAGACCCAGGATGAACGTGCCGTGTATCTTTATCCCGAGCTCATGGCAGTCGCGGGTGAACTGGCGCGCCACGTCGATCCGCATGCCTTTCTTTATGTTGTAGAGTATTTGCTGGTTGCCGCTTTCATAACCGACGAGAAGCAGGCGCAGGCCGTTGTCCTTCAACACCTTCAGCGTAGCGCGCGGCACGTTGGCCTTGGCATTGCACGACCAGGTGACGCCAAGCTTGCCCAGTTCGCGCGCGATCGCTTCAGCGCGGGGCAAGTCGTCCGTGAAGGTGTCGTCGTCGAAGAAATACTCGCGCACCTGCGGGAACATCTTCATGCATTGCGCGATCTCGGCGGCCACGTTCTGCGGGGTGCGCACACGGTAGCGGTGTCCACCCACAGTCTGCGGCCACAGGCAGAAGGTGCAGTGCGATTTGCAGCCGCGCCCCGTGTAAAAGCTGATATAAGGGTGAAGCAGATAGCCGATGAAATAATCTTCGATGCGCAGATTCTGCTTGTACACCTCGGTGACGAAAGGCAGGCTGTCCATGTCCTCCAGCACGGCGCGCTCACGGTTATGAACGACCGTGCCGGCCGGGTCACGCCAGGTGATGCCGTCTATGTCCGCCCATGGGCGGTCTTCAGCCAGTTCCTTGATGGTGAAATCAAATTCGTTGCGCGCGACGAAGTCGATGATTCCGGCACTGGCCTCCAGGCTCTCCTTCGGCTGCACGGCCACCTTGGCGCCCACCATGCCGATCTTCAGTGACGGCTTGGCGGCCTTCAGCGCGGCCGCAACCTTTACGTCCGAAGCGAAAGACGGCGTGCTCGTGTGCATCACCACCAGATCGTGCTCACGCGCGGCCTGGGTGACCGTCTCCAGCGAGATACGCGCCGGCGGGCTGTCGATCAGCTTGCTGCCCGGCACTAGGGCGGCGGGTTGCGCCAGCCAGGTGGGATACCAAAAACTTTTGATCTCGCGCTTTGCCTGATAGCGCGAGCCGGCACCGCCATCGAAACCGTCGAAGGAAGGCGGCTGCAGGAACAGGGTCTTCATCATGGTGGTCTATCCTCGCCGCGATGCCAGAAGCACCCGGCCGGTGGTGAAACGCACGTCCTGGTCGGTGCGCAGTCTGTGACCGCGCCATGCGACCTCTGCACCCATATAGGCGGTCAGCAAAACGGCGACCGAAAACACGTCGCGCAGAGCGGGCAGCCAAAACGGCGTGCGAGCCCCGCCCATGCTGCGTTCGATGCTGTGGCCGAACGTGCCGCGGCAGAACACTGCCGCCAGCCAAAGCCAGGCCGCCCATGCTGCACCTCCGGACATCACGAACGTCAGCAACGCCCAAAAAGCCGGAAACTGTATGGCCGACAGGGCAAAGCCGGCGGGTTCCACGGCGCGGATGGTGCGGGCCCAACGAAGCTCATGACGGAACAGGGCAGTCAGTGTCAGCTCGCCGACCGTCGTTGCCGGTACGCTGTGCGCGAGCGCCACCGTCTTGCCGAGCGCCCGGACTTTTGCGCCGAGCACGGCGTCGTCCGCCACGAAGGGCGAAAGCGCCGGGAAGCCGCCCACGCGCATCAGCGTCTCGCGTGTGAGCGCCATGGTGGCGCCCATGCAATCCTGCCGCCCAAGACCGCGCGCCATGAGCGCACCTGCGGCAAAGTTCTGCGTGATATAGGCCGCACCAAGCTGGCCGGTCAGTCCGGCTTTGGCGGGCAGGCCGGTATAGAGTGTCGTGACAAGACCGGTCCCGGGTGCGGAAAGCGCGTCGGCTACGCTCGCGAGGTAGCCGGGCGCCGCGTGCATGTCGCTGTCGGAGACCACCAGCAGATTGTGGCGGACAAACGGGAACATGTTGATGAGGTTGGCGATCTTGCGGTTGGTGCCGTGCTGTGTCGGGTCGACCACCAGCTCCATATCCAGTTGCGGAAAACGCAGGCGCAGGCGCTCCACCACGGCAAGGGCGGTGTCGTTCACCGACTGCACGCCAAACACGATCTGGAAAAGCGGATAGTCCTGCGCGCAGAAACTCGCGAGCGCTTGCTCCAGCAGGGGCTCGTCGCCATGCAGCGGCTTCAAGACTGTTATCGGCGGCCGCGCGCCGGACGCTGGCGACTTTCCGCGGAACCGGCGAACCGCCTCCCATCCGGTCGCGGCCTGCACGAAGCCCGCCAGCGTCACCACGGCGGAGACCAGGACAGGCATGCAAGGCACAGCCAGGCTCACGGCTTTATGCTGCCGCCAGACATGGAGTCGATCTTGGCCTGCAAGCTGGCGGTCAGCTTCTGCGCGCCGCCCGCGGACAGCAGGCTGCGGAAATCGGAGCGTTGCACGGCCACCTGGCTGATCGTGCCCTCTTCCAGTACATCCACCGCCTGCCAGCCGCTGGTGCCCTGGCGCATGACGTAGTCGAGACGGGTGGCCTCGCCAGTCTTGGGCACGATTTCGGTCTCGACCACGCGGTCGGCTCTGATCGTGCGCGTCTCTGGCAGCAGCTTGATCTGGTCACCCGAGTCGCTTTTGAAGTTACTGGCGTAATTGCTGATCGTGTAGGCGCGGAAGGTGGCCAGAAGGCTCTTTTGCTGATCGGCCGGTATGCTCGCCCAGCGTAGCCCGACAACCGTCTGCAGTATCTGCGGCAGGTTGAACGCCTGGTCGACGGCGGGCGCCAGCGCGGCGTAGCGGGAAGGGAAAGGCTGCGAGCCAGTCTTCAACGCGGTTTCCAGCGCTGCATCGAGCGTCTTGATGGGTGCAGACGGGTCGCTCCCCTGCGCCAGTGCGCAGGTGGCGGACAGGGCCAGCGCGCCGGCGGCGAGCATCGCCCTCACAGGTTTACCGCTTCGCGAACGTCCCGGCCCAGGGCCCTCAGCACGGTGGCGACGATCGCCTTTGCATCCAAGCCGGCCTCGATCAACTGCGCCGCCGGGCTTGCGTGGTCTATGAAACGGTCGGGCAGCACCATGGGCCTGTATCTCAATCCGTTGTCCAGCAAGCCGCAGGTTGCAAGGTGATGGCCGACCTGGGCCGAGAAGCCACCGATTGCGGCCTCCTCGATGGTGACCAACACCTCATGGTGACGGGCCAGCTGTTCAAGCAGCATTGTGTCGATAGGTTTCGCGAAGCGGGCGTCCGCCACGGTGGCTGGCAAGCCGCGCGCCGCAAGCTCGTCGGCGGCACGCAGGGCCTCGCCCAGACGTGTTCCGAGGCTGAGGATGGCAACCCGGCCACCCTCCCGCAAAACGCGCCCGCGACCGACCTGCAACACCGTGCCACGGGCCGGCAGCGCCAGGCCGGTGCCCTCGCCACGCGGATAGCGGAAGGCCGATGCCCTGTCCCCTATGGAGGCGGAGGTCGCCACCATATGCATCAACTCGGCCTCGTCGGCCGGCGCCATGACCACGATGCCGGGCAGGCAGCACAGGTAGGACAGGTCGAAACTGCCGGCATGGGTGGCGCCATCATTGCCGACCAGGCCTGCCCGGTCGATGGCGAAGCGGACCGGCAGGTTCTGCAGCACCACGTCGTGCACCACCTGATCATAGGCGCGCTGCAGGAAGGTGGAGTAGATGGCGGCAAACGGCACCATGCCCTCGGCGGCCATGGCGGCGGCGAAGGTGACGGCGTGCTGCTCGGCAATGCCCACGTCGAAGAAGCGGTCCGGATATTTCTTGGCAAACTTGTCAAGGCCGGTGCCGGACGGCATGGCGGCGGTAATAGCGACAACGGCGGGATTGGCGTCTGCCTCGGCCATCAGGGCGTCGGAGAACACTTTCGTGTAGGTGGGCGGGCCGGCAGGCGCGCGCACCTGCTCGCCGGTGACCACGTTGAACTTGGCCACCGCATGCAGCTTGTCCGCGGTGGCTTCCGCCGGCGCGTAGCCATACCCCTTCTGGGTGATCACGTGCAGCAGGATCGGGCCGTGCGCCTCGGCGTCGCGCAAATTGCGCAGCACCGGCAGCAGGTGGTCCATGTTATGGCCATCGATCGGGCCGATGTAGTAGAAGCCCAGCTCTTCGAACAGCGTGCCGCCGGTGAGCAGGGCACGAGCGTATTCCTCGGCGCGCTTGACCGTCTTCTCCAGGCCGAACGGGAAGTGCTTGGCCATGCGGGCGGCCACGTCGCGCAGGTTGAGGAAGCTGCGCGAACTCATCAGCCGGGAGAGGTAGGCGCTCATCGCACCGACGGGGGCGGCGATCGACATCTCGTTGTCGTTCAGCACGACAATCAGCCGACTTTTTCGGGCGCCGGCGTTGTTCATCGCCTCGTAGGCCATCCCGGCGCTCATCGCCCCGTCACCGATCACGGCAACCACGTGGCGCTCCGGATGACCCTGCAGCTCGTTGGCGACAGCGAAGCCCAGGCCGGCCGAGATAGAGGTGGAGCTATGGGCCGCGCCGAACGGGTCGTAGTCGCTCTCGCTGCGACGGGTGAAGCCGGACAACCCGCGAGCCTGCCGCAGCGTGCGTATGCGGTCCCGGCGGCCGGTGAGTATCTTGTGTGGGTATGCCTGGTGGCCCACGTCCCAAATGATCTTGTCGGTCGGCGCGTCGAACACCGCGTGCAGCGCCACGGTCAACTCAACCACGCCCAATGACGCGCCCAGATGGCCGCCCGTGGTGCTCACCGCGTCTACCGTCTCCGCCCGCAGCTCGTCAGCCACCTGATGCAGTTGCTCGTCGGACAGGTTCCGCAGGTCCGCCGGCGTGTTCACGCGGTCCAGCAACGGCGTGGCAGGGCGGCCGCCCGACTTGAACGAAGGCGGGGTGATTCGTGGGTCAGCGGTCATGATTGACGTTACAACTCCCTCGAGACGCTCAGTTCCGTCGCGACACAACCCAGGAGGCGAGCGCGCGAAGCCGGTCTGCCTCCGGCCCGAACTGATCAAGATGGGCTTTCGACTGCTCACACAACATCCGAGCCTGCGCTTCGGCGCGTTCGACCCCTAAAATTGATACAACTGTGGCTTTTCCGGCAGCCTGGTCCTTGCCCGCTGTCTTGCCGATCTGCTCGGCGGTGCCGACCGTGTCCAGCACGTCGTCGGCGATCTGGAAGGCGGCGCCGATGTCGCGCCCGTAGGCGGCGATCTGGGTGCGGGTCTGCCAGGGGGCGCGGCCGAGGATCGCACCAGCTTCGGCTGAATATTGTATCAGCCGGCCGGTCTTCAGCGCGTGCAGGCGGCTGACCTCGCCGATGGTGAGCTGGCGGCCCTCTGCTTGCATGTCGATCATCTGGCCGCCCGCCATGCCGCGGGCGCCGGCCGCCAGGCCGAGCGCGCAAACCAACTCGCAGCGGGCCGCGGGGTCCGAATGGGTGTCTTCCTCGGTCAGCACTTCGAAGGCGCGGGCCTGCAGCGCGTCGCCGGCCAGAATGGCGGTGGCCTCGTCGAAGGCGCGGTGGGTGCTGGGCTTGCCGCGGCGTAAATCGTCGTCATCCATCGCCGGGAGGTCATCATGGATGAGGGAGTAGGCGTGCAGCATCTCAACAGAGGCGGCGACTCGGGCGGCGCAGGCGGGTGCGACCTTGAACAGGCCGGCGACCTCCATGACGAGGAAGCCGCGCAGGCGCTTGCCGCCGCCCAGGGCCGCGTAGCGCATCGCCTCGATCAGCCGCGCCTCCAGTCCGGCTTCCAGGGGGAGCAGGCTGTCCAACGCGGTCTCCATTTCGGCGGCGCGGTCGCGCAGCGCCTCCATGAGGGCAGCCTCCGGCGTGCCTTGCAGGCCAACTTCCATGCTGTCCGTGGTCATGCGCGCTCCTCCACTGTCTTGAGGGCCAGCGAGCCGTCGGATTTCTCCACGATCGCCTGCACGCGCGCCTCTGCCTCGGCCAGCTTGGCCTCGCAGTGGCGGCGCAGGGCGGTGCCGCGTTCGTAGCAGGTTATGGCGTCCTCCAGTTTCTGCTGCCCGCCCTCCAGGCCACGCACGATACGCTCCAGTTCGGCGAGTGCGTCCTCGAAGGAGAGGCCGGAAATTGTGTCCGACATGGTTCGGCTCCGATACCCTCAAAGAATGGACAAAAAAAGGCGGGTGTGGCTTAGGGGCAAGGAAGAAAGGCAGGCAGTTTTTTTGAAAAAAAAGAACCAAAAACTTTTGCTACGGCTGCCGGGCCGTGTGGAATGGTCCGCGACAGCCGGATAAAAGCTTTTTGCTTCTTTTCTCGAAAAAGAAGGCCTTCCTTGCTGCCTAGAAGTCCAGATCCGCATAGTGAACCGGGGGGTCCACACCCGCGACCCGGTCCGCCAGCAAAGGCCGGAAGCTGGGCCGCGACTTCACCCGGGAGTACCAGTCCCGCGCCGCCGCGCTGATGGACCAGTCCACCTCGCCGGTGAAATCCAGCGCGGACAGGTGCCCGGCGGCGGCGAAATCGGCCAGGCTCAGCTCGTTGCCGGCCAGCCAGCGGCGCTGTTCGGCGAGCCAGCCGATGTATTCCAGGTGGCCGCGCAAATTGGTGTAGCCGGCGCGTATCAGGTTCACGTCAGGATTGCCGCGGCCGAACAGGCGCTTCATCTGCTTCTCGCCCAGCAGGTTGCGGGTGACTTCGGTGGCGAACTTGCCGTCGAACCAGGCGACCAGGCGGCGTATCTCCACGCCTTCGCCTAGGGTGCGGCCGAGCATGGGGGTGTCCGGATAGGCCTCCTCCAGATACTCGCAGATGACGCTGCTGTCCGGGATCACCAGGCCGTTGTCTTCCACCAGCACGGGCACGGTGCCGGCGGCGTTCATCGCCAGGAACTCGGGCCGGCGCTCCCAGACGCGCTCCACCTTCAGCTCGAACGGCAGCCGGCGCTCGGAGAGCACCAGGCGCACCTTGCGAGCGAACGGGGAGAGCGGAAGATGGTAAAGAATACGCATGGGCGCGCGTTATGGCATCCGTGCCGCGCTGCGCCAAATTGTGGGTGAGGAGAGTGGACCGTGGATGCTGACAGGCTTGCGACGATGGCCAACCAGATTGCCGCCTTCTACCGGCGCCGGCCGGCAGGCGAGGCGGCGGTGGAGGTGGCGGCGCATGTGGAGCGTTTCTGGGAGCGGCGCATGCGCGATGCGGCCTACGCGCATCTGGATGCAGGCGGGGCTGGGCTGGAGGCAAATGCGGCCGCGGGGCTGGCGTTGCTGCGGGCGCGTGAGGCTGGGCAGCGCGTGGCTGATCCGGCGGCGCAGTCTGAGGTGCAGGCGCCTTTGGAGGCTTAACAGGCTCTGAGAAGCCACTGATGCGGCCTTTGCGTGTTCGCGAGGCGGACTCATCCCGTCGGCATCAGCTTTGGCAACCGGACAGGGTTCTGGACTGCTGCCGGCGACAGACGCGACAGGATGGGTGCAAAGGCGGCCTGCACGATCGCGGTATACTTGTGGTGCGGCAGCGATTGCACGACGCCATGACACGCAAGGCTTCCTAATAGCGCCGCGGTGCTCACCGCATCTACACCAAGCGTCAACCTAAAGCGGGTTGGTACAGGCAGACGAATGGGGCCGGCTTGCCGCCGACTGCTGTTTCGGGACGGGGACACAACCGAAGCCCGCTCTGCAAACAGGCGGGCCTGGTCGTCTTGCAACAGGTCAATGCCCGGTCAGGGCGCGGCGTTCCACCAATCACTCCAAGTCGGCTCGGAAGGCGTGCCGACGGTGGCGAAATAGGCCGCCAGGTTGTTGGCGTCACTTTGAAAGAGGCAGTGGGCGTAGCTGACCATTCCGTAAGGCGAGCCGTTTGTGATGAAGGTGTTGATCAGCGTGGCGCTGGCATGTTGCACGTTCGGGCCCATGCCGCCGGCGCCATTGCCGCCATGGCAACCAGCGCAGTTGCTGGCGAGGTAGACGCGGCGTCCATCTCCGGCCGCGCCCAAAGACGGAAGCAGCAAGGCCGCTGTCGGGATGCAGGTCGGTGCCGGAACGGTGACCGTCGTGGTGGTTGATGTGGCTGGAGCGGCAAGAGCCGACGTAGCGACGGCGATTGCGGCGGTGAACGCCAAAGACGGAGCGAGAAGTTTTGAGAGGCGCATCGGGCGAATCCTTTGGTCAGTGCGTTTGCGTTTGCGTGGCGGCGCCCTGCGCAGAGACGGGCGCAAGCGGAACGTTGTAATCCTTGAGGATGGCGGCGATCTCGGGTGCGTGCCGGTCCATTGCCTCCTGCAGCCTGTCACGCAGCGCCACGTCGGCTTTCCGCACGCCGACCGCCATCGCGTAGGAAAACGCGATGTCGGGTACCTTGCTGTCCCCGGTCAGCGCCTGCAGGTGCAGTTTGCTGCCGTAAGATTTTGCGAAGTAGCCGGCGAACGGACCCCAAACGAGGGCCACGTCGATCTTGCCGCTGGCCACCGCATCGATGATCTTGCCCTGGGGATTTTGCACGCTGTCCTCTGCCCACATCGGGTAGGCGGTCAGGTGCTGCACCAGGTTGCGGCGTCCCAGCGCCATGGCCGGCGGCGTGTTGATGCCTTCCAGCCCCACGGACTGTATGCCGATCTTCGCGTCGTGCAGAGAAGGATCGTCGAGCGCGGTGACACGGTGCCCATCGTCGCTGCGCTGAACTATCACGTAGCTCGACGTGAAGTATGCCTTCGTCGTGGCAACCACCGGCAGGATCGCCGGCACGCTGATCACGACGTCGCACTTGCCCGCCAGCAGGGTGCGCCGGAAGAAGGTCTTGCGTTGCGGGTCCCAGGTATAGCGCAGCTCTTCGTGCAGGTCGGCCGCGAGCAGGCTGGCTATCTTGTTTTCGAAGCCTTCCTGCTTCTCGTCCGAGTAGGGCAGGTTCGCCGGATCGGCGCAGACCCGCAGCGCCGGCTTGTCCGCGGCCGCCGCGCCACTCGCCTTCGCGTAAGCGGAGACCGCCGATGCATAGCCAGGGCCGTGCGCCGAGAGTGACGCTTCCGTGTTTGCGGCGAACGGCAGGGTGCCCAGGCCGGAGCCGCTGCCCGCGACCGCGGGATTCGGCAGGTTGGTCTCGCCGGGGCACTCGCCGCCGCCGAGCCCGCCGGCGCGCCAGCCCACG
>CAXUOA010000004.1:33991-36414 GCA_964252625.1 uncultured Acetobacteraceae bacterium
ACCGGTGAAGGTCATCGGGTTTGAGACCACGCCGCATTCCAGCTGGGTCTGGAACAGCACGTTGCCGTTGGTGGCGTCCACCGCCTTGAACAGGCCGCTCAGCGTGCCGTAGAACACCACGTTGCCGGCGGTGGCCAGCGTTCCCGCATAGAGCGGCAGCGGCTCCTGCACGCTCCAGGCGCGCTGGTTGGTGACCGGGTTCCAGGCAACCATCTCGCCGAGGTAGCCGCCTGGGCCAGGCGAGATGCCGAGATCGATGCCCTGGAACGGCGTGCCAGCGATGTACTCCGTCAGCAGTGGCTCGTAGGACGAGCACAAATTGAGCAGCGGCAAATAGAACAGGCCGGTGGTGGGCGAGTAGGCGGAGGGTTCCCAGTCCTTCAGGCCGAGTGCTGACGGGCAATTGTTCGTCAGCGTCTGGCCGGTGTGGATGTAGGAGGCGGTCGGTATCTGTTCGAGCCCGGTGGTCAGGTTCACCCCGGTGGCCCAGGTGACGTTGGGGCCGAAGGGTTGCGCGCTGATCAGCTGGCCGGTGGCGCGGTCGAGCGTGTAGGCGAAGCCGTTCTTGTTGAAGTGCACTATGACTTTGCGCGTGACCCCGTTGATCGGGATGTCGACCACGGTGTCCTCGTTCACCGCGTCGAAGTCCCAGTTGTCATGCGGGGTCAGCTGGTACGCCCACACGGCCTGGCCGGTCTGCGGATTGCGGGCGAAGATCGTGCTGCTCCACTTGTTGTCGCCGGGGCGCATGTCCGGGTTCCAGACGCCGGGGTTGCCAGTGCCGTAGAACACCAGGTTCAGCTCGGGGTCGTAGGTCATCCAGCCCCAGGAGGTGGAGCCGCCCTGCTGCCACAGGCTGTTCTGCCAGGTGGTCTGGCCCAGGTTCTTGCCCTGATCCTTTGCGTAGTACGGCTTGAAGGTCGGGCCGATCAGAACGTCGCTGTCAGGGCCAGTGGAGTATGCCTTCCACACCTGCTTGCCGGTGGTGACGTTCAGCGCCTGCACCCAGCCGCGCACGCCCAGTTCGCCGCCGGCGTTGCCGATGATCACGTTGTTGCCGACGACGATGGGCGCCGCGGTGAGCGTCTCGCCGATGGACGGGTTGGCCACCAGCGTCTTCCACGCGAGCGCGCCGGTGGTGGCGTTCACGGCCACGACGTTGCCGTCCAGCACGCCGTATATCACCAGGCCGTTCGCGTAGGCGGCGCCACGGTTGACGACGTCACAGCAGGCGACGCCTTCCGCCAGCGTGCTGGCGCCGGGGTCGAACGTCCACAGCGTGGTGCCGGGATGGGCGAGATCCATCGCCATCAGCTTGTTGGGGAAGGGTGTGACGACGTACATCACGCTGCCCACGACCAGCGGATTGCCCTGGTGGGTTGCGGTGTTGTTGGTGGGAAAGTTGAATTCCTCCACTATGGAGCTTGCATTGCTGTTGGTGATTTCGGCCAGGCCGCTGAAGCGCGTGCCCTGTACGGTGCCGGCGGCTGTCGTCCAGCTTGCACCGGCCTGGACGCCGGACTGCGCGGCGGCCGCCAGCGGCAGCAATGCGATTGCGGCAGCACCCGCGGCGAGTGCGAGTCGTCCGCCGGCCCTGGCAGCGGGATGGCCGGCCTTGATGATAGAAAGCAGGTGTCTGTTGTGCACTGAGAGCTCCACCTTGAAACGAGTAGCCTGCGTGTGGACATCCATCGCACATTCAAGCCGTATCCGGAACAATACGATCATAGACAGATTTGTTGACGATAGCGATATAAATTTAAGCACCAGCGTCTTTTTTTGCGCGCGATGACCGACATTCGCCGCCTCAAGCGTCGTAACGTCCGGGCGCACGTCACGCGCATGGCGATTTGTCTCGCCAGCCGGTTCCCCGGTGGGGGGTGTACGAGCTGGTTCTTTTTTTGAGAAGAATGCCCAGTTTCCTTTTATGTCAGCATACCAGCGCCTCACCGACCGCTTTGCCCGCATCGCTACCCTGTCCGAAGCCGGCGAGATGCTCGGATGGGACGCCAGTACGATGATGCCTGCCGGGGGCGCCGCCAGCCGCGGCGACCAGCTGGCCGTGCTGGCCGGCGTAGCGCACGAGATGCTGACCGAGCCGCGCGTCGGCCATGACCTGGCCGAGGCCAGCGCGCCCGCGGGCGGGTGGGAGGCCGCCAACCTTTCGCTGATGCGCCAGGCCCATCTGCGCGCCACCGCCGTGCCGGCCGACCTGGTGGAAGCCGAGACCCGTGCCAGCCTGGCGTGCGAGACGGTATGGCGGGCCGCACGGGCCAAGGCCGATTTTGCCGCCGTGGCGCCGTTCCTGGAGGAGGTGGTCCGCCTGGCCCAGGCGCGCGCCTCCGCCCTGTCCGGCCCGCTTGGCCTGGCACCCTATGACGCGTTGATGGACGGCTACCAGCGCGGCATCACGACGGCCGAAC
>CAXUOA010000004.1:36424-39330 GCA_964252625.1 uncultured Acetobacteraceae bacterium
CGATGCGGCTGGAGGGGGATTTCCCGGTCCGTGCCCAGGAGGCGCTCTGCCGCAACCTGGCGGCGCGCGCCGGACTGGACTTTGCCCATGCGCGGCTGGACCGCTCGCTGCACCCGTTCTGCGGCGGCACGCCGGCCGACGTGCGCATCACCACGCGCTACGACGAGACCGATCCGGCGCAGGCGATCATGGGCGTGCTGCACGAGACGGGGCACGGGCTGTACGAACGCGGCCTGCCGCCGGCCTGGGCGCGCCAGCCCGTGGGGGCGGCAGCCGGCATGGCGGCGCATGAGAGCCAGTCGCTGATCATCGAGATGCAGGCCGCGCGGTCGGACGCCTATCTCGGCTGGCTGTCCGGCGAGCTCGTCTCGGCGTTCGGCGGCGCGGGCCCGGCCACCACGCCCGCCAACCTTGCGCGGCTGTGGCGGCGCGTCTCGCGTGGGTTCATACGCGTGGAGGCCGACGAGCTGACCTACCCGGCCCACGTGATCATGCGATACCGGCTGGAACGCGCGATGATCGCCGGCGACCTGGCGGTGCGGGACCTGCCCGGCGCGTGGGACGAAGCGCTGCACGCTTTGCTGGGTATACGCCCGCCCGACGACCGACTGGGCTGCCTGCAGGACATCCACTGGTATGACGGTCTGTTCGGCTATTTCCCTTCCTACACGCTGGGTGCGATGGCCGCCGCCCAGCTGATGGCGGCCGCCCGCGACGCGCTGCCGGAGCTGGATCACGCGCTGGCCCAGGGCGACCTCTCGCCGCTTGTCGGCTGGCTGGGGCGGCATGTGCACGCCCAGGCAAGCCGGCTGGGGTTCTCGGACCTGCTTACTGCGGCCACTGGGCGCCCGCTGGATGCCGGCGCGTTCGAGCGGCATCTGACGGCGCGCTATCTGGGCCAGGCATGAGGCGAAGCGACCGGCGCAGGCCGCCGATGGCGTGATGCGGTATGACAGGCGGATACACGCGATCGCGGGCGTGCTCGCCGGCCTGGCAGGCTATGTGGACGCGTCCGGTTTCGATGCCACGGGCGGCTTCTTCGTCTCTTTCATGAGCGGCAATTCGACGCGGTTGGGCGTGGGCCTGGCGCAGGGTGGCCACGACGCCGCAGAGGCCGCCGGGCTGATCGCCTGCTTCGTGGCCGGGGTGACTGGCGGCTCGCTGGTTGCGCATCGGGCGGCGGGACGGCGGCCGGCTGTCATCCTGGGCATCGTGGCTGCAGGGCTTGCCGCCGGCGGCGCACTCGGCGCCAGCGGCCATGCGGGCGTGGCGGCAGCCATCCTGGCGGCCGTCATGGGTGCGATGAACAATGTCTTCGAGCGCGGCGGACAGGTCAGCATACCGCTCACCTACATGACCGGCAGCCTGGTCAAGTTCGGCGAGCTGGTTGCGGCCTCGCTGCTTGGCACCGACCGGTTCGGCTGGGTGCCGTATGCGATCCTGTGGGCCGGTTTTCTGGCGGGCGTCCTGTGTGGGGCGGCGGCGTATGCGCGTTTCGGGCTGGCGGATCTGTGGCCTGCGGCGGTGGCGGCCGGCGTGCTGGCCGTTTTGGCTTTGGGGGTTCGTGCGGAGGACGGTTGAGCGGGCGTTTTTCCGGTTGGTCCGGGGTGGTGAAGACATGGACGGTTCCTAGCCGGCCATCAGGCGGGCGAAGCGGGCGACGTTGCGCATCAGCACGTGCTCGCGGAAGGCGTGGTCATCGGTCTTCGGTAGGCGCTGGCGGAGCACGTCTTGCCAGATCGCCCTGTCCAGCCTTGTCAGGCTGGACAGGGCGGCGAAGGCGGCGGGGGGGAGGGCTTCCTCGAGGGGGCGGCGCAGGGTTTCGGGTAGCGGGCTTGTTTCGTTGGAGCGTGCGACGGTGACGGTGCGGCCGAGGAAACGGCCGATGTTGCCGGCGAGGTCCGGGTTTTCGACCAGGTCTGCGAAGGCCAGGCTGCGGCAGGCGCGTCTGGCCTGGGCGAGGAGGCGCCTGTCATGGCGCGGGTGAATGAAGCCGCCATCGGGGATGTCCGGGTGGGGCCATAGCAGCATGCGGACGACGAGGTTGTCGTTCTGGCAGGCGAGCGTGTCGGCCGAGAGGAACGCTTCCAGGTTTAGGCGGGACAACCGGACCTGGTCTGCCCAGGCGCCCCAGGGTGCGAGCCGCTCGTCGGTGTGGCCGCGCCAGAACAGCCAGTGCGACAGCAGGCGGGAGACGGGTTCGCGCAGCACGGTCATCACCGGGCGCGATGCGCCGTGGTGGCGCAGCGACGAGAGGGCCAGGTGGCCGGCCAGCAGGGTGGCGTTCGGTATCTGCGCGGGATCGCGGAACACGGCCTGCTGCAGGTTGGCGTCCAGGGAGGCGAAGTCCGCAAAGGTGCCGAACAATACGCGGTCGAAGCCGGAGACCACGGTGTCCGGCTGCAGCGCGCCCACGATGGCGGCGATGAGGCTGGAGCCGGCGGTTTTGGGCACGTGCAGGAAGGCGAGTTTGGCCGGGGGACGGAGGGTTACCACACGCGGCCCTCGGCGCGGCCGTGGTTGACGTAGTGCGCCCAGGGGCTTTCGCCGGCGCGCAGGACGTCCTGGTTGCGGGCGAGGTAGCGGCGGGGGTCGAAGGCTTCGGGTGCGGCGGCGCGCAGGTTGTCCGGGACTTGCAGCGTGGCGAGGAACGCGTCCACTTCGGCGAAGACGTCCTCGTCCACCACGTATTGCGGGGGGCGGCGGAGGATCCAGCGGTTGTGGCCGAGGTCTATACGCTGGGCGGGGTCTGGGTAATCTGTTTCTGTCCAGTAATGGGTGACCAGGGAGCGGCGGCGTTCGTTGCGGTTGAGGATGGGGCTGCCGCCGTGCAGGAGCTGGGCGTGCCAGATCAGGACGTCGCCTGGTTCGGGCAGGAAGAATTGCTTTTTCAGGCCGTGCTGTTC
>CAXUOA010000005.1:0-6212 GCA_964252625.1 uncultured Acetobacteraceae bacterium
CCCCTGGTATCGACCTATCAGCACCTCGTCGCGCGCCGCGGCGTGCCGCCGGCCGCCGCCGCGCGCCGTCTGCGCTCGCGCCCCATCGTCGCCGGCGCCATGCTGTTGCAGGCCGGCCGGGTGGATGCCGCGCTGTGCGGCGGCACGTCAGCCTGGTACAAGCACATGGAGTATCTGCTTCCGATCATCCCGAAATCCTCCCACGTCACCCGTGTCTTCGCGCTTTCGGCGATCATCCTGCAATCCGGCGCGATCTTCCTCGCCGACACGCACATGAACGTCGACCCGACAGCAGAGCAGATTGCCGAACTGACGCATCTTGCCGCCGCTTCCGTGCTGGATTTTGGCCTCACCCCGAAGGTCGCGCTCGTCAGCCATTCGAGTTTCGGCGCCAGCAACTCCCCAAGTGCGCGCAAGATGCGCAACGCGCTCGGACTGATCCGGGCGCAGGATCCGGATCTGGAGGTGGATGGCGAGATGCATGCCGATGCGGCTTTGTCCGAAGCCATACGCGACCGTCAGACCACGAACAGCCGCCTGACGGGTGTGGCGAACCTGCTGATCTTCCCGAACCTGGATTCCGCGAACATCGCTTTCAACCTGGTGAAGGCCGCCGCCGACGGCTTGCCGGTGGGCCCGCTGCTGCTTGGCATGTCGAAACCTGCCCACGTGCTTGTTCCGAGCGTGACTGCACGCGGTATCGTCAACATGACGGCGCTGGCGGCGGCGAAATGACAGCCGCGATTGTTGTTGACCTGTAAAGAACGGTCGGCGGCCCTGACAGATGGGGGCTGGAGCCGCGAGGCCACGGCCTGGTTCGGGCAGCGTCGCATAAGCGCGAACTTTAGGCCTTTATGAGCATGTCAGCCTGGATTTCGTGGTCGTGACTTCGGCCGACGTATGACTTGTACTGATCAGTCTTGAAACTCACGCAGTGAAGCAAGCAGTCCTTTTTTGAAAAAAAGGACCAAAAAACTTTTGCTTCCTGTCGCATCTGCAGCAGCCAGCTGCCTTGGGATCAATCGAGGCATTCCAGCCTGCGCAGGAAGCAAAAGTTTTTTGCTTCTTTTTTTCAAAAAAGAAGGCCTTCCTTGCTTGCACAAACGTCACCCCGTAGCGGAAGGAACGCTTCTCCTGGCCGTGCGTCCCTCCCGCATGACCCAAGATCCCAGGACGAGCGCACCCACAAGCTTCCCGGACGAGCCGCATCAGCCACGGCCGGGCCTGGAAGCCGACATGCGGACCAAGCCCGATCACGGCGAGGAGAGTTACATCGGCAAAGGCCTGCTGACCGGGCTGGCGGCGCTGATAACCGGCGGCGACAGCGGCATCGGCCGCGCCGTGGCCATCGCTTACGCCCGCGAGGGCGCGGACGTGGCAATATCCTTTCTGCCGGACGAGCAGGTGGACGCGGACGAGACGCAGCGCTGGGTGGAAAAGGCGGGGCGGCGATGCCTGATGTTGCCGGGCGACATCCGTGACCCGGCCTGGTGCCAGGCCCTGATCGACAGGACCGTAGCGGCGTTCGGCCGTATCGACGTCCTGGTCAACAACGCCGCGGCGCAGACCACGAATGAGGACCTCGCCGACATTGCCGTCACCGACCTGGAGGGTGCGTTCCGGGCCAATGTCTTCGCGCCCATCTGGCTGGCCCAGGCCGCGGTCAGGCACATGAAACCCGGCGCGTCCATCATCAACACGGCGAGCGTGCAGGCGAAGGTCGCGGGCAAGGGCATGATCGTCTACTCGGCAACCAAGGGCGCGGTCGCGAGCCTCACCATCGGGCTGTCGAACCTTCTGGCACCCCAGGGCATCCGGGTGAACTGCGTGGCCCCCGGACCGGTGTGGACGCCGATCCAGCCGATCGCGAAATCGGCGGAGGAGCTGGAAGCGTTGGGCAAGAAGACTCCGCTCGGTCGTGCCGGTCAGCCAGGCGAACTGGCAGGCGCCTACGTCCTGCTGGCCGCCCGGGAAGGCAGCTACATGTCGGGCGCCCTGGTGCCGGTCACCGGTGGCATGCCGATGCTGTAACGGCTCTGCTGCCCGGATAGCCTGATCAGCGACGTGCGTGTGTGAACTGGGGCGCACCGGCATCACACCATCTTCCGCGATCAGCCGTCACTCTGCGCCGGTTCTCCCGGCGGCATGCCGTAGAGGATGGTCTCCGACGAAGCCCTGCCAATCTTGGTCACCAGGAACGAACTTTCTCACTCCTGGCTGCACATGATCTTAAGAAACTGGGCGTAGACCTGCGGACGACTATCGGGAGGCGGCGCTAAGTCGATGAAACCCTGTCCAGGGGTGTCCGTAGCAGCCCTTACAGGTCTGGTCGACGGAGCGCTCGCCGAGCCTTGGCACGTTCTGGCGTTTCCGCGTGCCCTGGAAGCGCGCTATCGCGCCGACAAAAAGGCTGACCGCTTGCGCTACCAGCGGCGGGTCGGCCTGGTTGGAACGCTCCTGTTTTTGGTGTTCCTGATCTCGGACGCCGCGGTGGTGCCCGACGTCCTCTGGCTCAGCGTCATCCTGCGAGGCGCTTGCGCTGCGATGATGCTTGCGGCGCTTGCCCTGTTGCGATCGGACACCCCTGACTGGCTGACCAATGCGCTGGCGGCCGCGTTCAGTTTGCCCAGCATCGCCACCATAGCAGCACTGTTCTCGGTAAGCCGGGCGCCGGACAGGGTGGCTTACCTCAACGGCATAATGGTCTGCGTGACCTTCGCCAACATCTGTCTGCAACAACCCTTCAAGTGGGCAGCCGGCAGCACTGTCCCCATCCTGGTCATCGTGGTCACCGGGCTTTGCACCAGTCACGTGGCGCTGGGAATCCAGCTGTTCCAAACGCTGCTGCTCATGGCGATCGTCGTTCTCACGCTGATGGTCGCGCATCGGCTGGAATGGCAGTCCCGGCGATCCTTTCTGCTTAACGAACAAGACCGGCACCGCAAGGCGGAACTGCAGCGAAGCAATGCTCTGCTGACGGAACTGTCCGAGCGGGACGAGCTCACCGGCCTGGCGAACCGCCGCCGGATCAACCGCCACCTCCAGAACGCCTGGGCCATGTGTGCCGCCCGGTGCGAGCCGATCGCGCTCATCATGCTGGACGTGGACTGGTTCAAACGTTTCAACGACACGTACGGCCATCCGGCGGGGGACGCCTGCCTGCGGGCGATCGGCGGTGTCATACGCGAACAGGTGCGGCACACGAGCGATCTCGCCGGCCGCTACGGCGGCGAGGAGTTCATCGTCATCCTGCAAGGCACCAGCGCGGACGCCGCCCAGTCGATGGCTGAACGTCTGCGCCTGGCTGTCGAACGGCTGAACATAGCCCATAGCGCCAGCCCGGTCTCTCGCAACGTGACCGTCAGCCTGGGCCTGGCATGCGCCCGGCCCAGCGCCGGTTTCACCGCGGCCGATTTGCTCCAGACGGCCGACACGGCCCTCTACACCGCAAAACAGGCCGGACGTGCACGGCTCATCTCGGCCGTAGTGGCAGGTTAGGCCGGGCGCCGGGCGCAACGCGCTTTTGCGCGACGTGCCCTGAACCCGCTCAGCCCTGAACCCGCTAAAGCCTGGACCCGCTCAGGCCTGGACCGATCGCATCAATGGCGACCATGACGCCGTTATATTCGGTTATACCTTGAACTTCCCGCAATGCTTCGGTCGAAGGGCGTACTATCATCGTATTGGATGTCACGCGGCGCCAGGCACCCACCCGGCGGCCGACCTCTCACGACGTAGCGCGTTTGGCCGGCGTGTCGCAGGCGGCGGTCTCGCGGGCCTACACGTCGGGGGCAAGCATTTCTCCAGAAATGCGGGAGCGTATCATCGCGGCGGGCACGCAACTCGGCTACCGCCCCAACCAGATCGCGCGTTCGCTGACGACGCAAAAATCCAGGCTGATCGGCATCTCGGTCGGCTACATGGAAAACCAGTTCTACCCGTCCATTCTCGAACTGATATCGATCGGGTTCGCGGCGCACGGCTATCGTGTCGTGTTGCTGACTCCAGGCAGCGGTGGCAATGCGGACCTGGTGCTGGAGGAGGTGATGCGGCACCGTCTCGATGCGGTGGTGCTGGCTTCGGCACGGCTCACCTCGTCGTTTGCGGCGGAATGCACCAGGGCCGGCATTCCCGTCGTGCTCCTGAACAGGAGAACCGACGCGGCGACCTGCTCCAGCGTTACCGGACAGAACGAGCATGGCGGCCGGGTAATTGCGCAGTTCTTCATGTCCATTCGCCCGCACCACATTGCGTTCATGGCGGGCCTGGAGGACTCATCGACCAGCCGCGAACGCGAGCGCGGCTTCATGGGCGCCTTGCGTGACGGCGGATACCAGGAGCCAGCCAGGGCCGTGGGGCACTATGATTTCGCGGCTGCCTGCGCCGCGACGCGTCTTTTGCTGAGCGCTGCCCGCCGGCCGGACGCGCTGTTTTGCGCGAACGATCACATGGCCCTGGCTGCCATCGAAACCGCCCGGTCCGAATTCGGCCTGCATGCCGGGCGGGACCTCTCCATCGTCGGGTTCGACGACGTGACGCTGGCGTCCTGGCCGGGCTTCAGCCTGACGACCTACTCGCAGCCCGTTGGCCCGATGGCGGACTGCCTGGTGCAGGAGACCCTGCGGCTGCTGAGGGATGACTCCAGCCAGCCAGCCCAGCTGGTAGTACCAGGAAAGCTGGTAATACGCATGTCGGCGCCCCACCAAAAACAGCATTGACCTGAACCTCGCAGCGTGGTGAATACGTATTCATAGGCGACCTGAGGTGGGCGGCGCGTGGAACACTGGCTCAAGAAGGGCAGCGACTCTCACTCGCCGCAGAACGACAGGCAGGTCAGCGAGGCGGTCAGCCGCATCCTGGACGCCATAGCCGGGCGTGGCGACGCGGCCGTGCGCGAATTCACGGTCCGTTTCGACGGGCTGGACCGCGATGACTATCGGCTGACGCAGGCCGAAATTCAGCGCTGCGTCGAAGCGTTGACCGAACAGGAACGCAGTGACATCGGTTTTGCTCAGCAGCAGGTGCGCAACTTCGCCACCCATCAGCGCGCAGCCTTGCAGGACCTGGAGATAGAGACCCTGCCCGGCATCGTCCTGGGCCACCGCAACATCCCCGTCGCCTCGGCCGGGTGCTACGTGCCGGGCGGCAAGTATCCCCTTCTCGCCTCCGCCCACATGTCGGTGATCACGGCCAAAGTCGCCGGCGTGAAGCGGATCGCAACTTGCGCGCCGCCGTTCAACGGTGCGCCCTCTGCGCCCATCGTCGCCGCCCAGCACCTTGCCGGGGCTGACGAGATCTATTGCCTGGGCGGTGTTCAGGCGGTCGGTGCGATGGCGCTCGGCACGGCGAGCATCGCCCCGGTCGACATGCTCGTGGGCCCCGGCAACGCCTATGTCGCGGAAGCCAAGCGGCAGCTCTTTGGACGTGTCGGCATCGACCTGTTTGCCGGGCCCACGGAGACCCTGGTGATTGCCGATGACAGCGTCGACGGCGAAATGGTGGCGACCGACCTTCTCGGGCAGGCCGAGCACGGCCCGGACTCCCCCGCCATCCTGCTGACCACGTCCGAGCGCCTGGCCAGGGACACGCTTCTGCAGGTCGAGCGTATCTTGCAAATCCTGCCGACTGCTGGCATCGCCGCACAGGCCTGGCACCATCACGGCGCCGTCATCCTCGTGGAGGACGAGGCCGAAATGGTACGTGTCGCCGACCGCATCGCCTCCGAGCACGTCCAGGTCATGACGCACAATCCCGACTACTTCCTGCAGAACATGACGAATTACGGCGCCCTGTTCCTGGGTCCCCGGACCAACGTCGCCTATGGCGACAAGGTGATCGGCACGAACCACACGCTGCCGACCAAGGGTGCGGCGCGCTACACCGGTGGGCTGTGGGTCGGCAAGTTCCTCAAGACATGCACGTACCAGCGGATAACGACGGACGCCGCCTCCGCCTCGATCGGCCGGTATGCCTCGCGGCTTTGCGCAATGGAGGGCTTTGTGGGCCACGGCGAACAGGCCAACCTGCGCGTGCGCCGTTACGGCGGCGACAACGTGCCTTACGGCGCGGCCGCCGCCTGACCCGATCTGGCACGAGGGCGAAGCCGCATCATGGACCTGCCGCGAGTACCCTCGTTCAGGCTGGATGGTCGCAGGGCGCTGGTTACTGGGGCAAGCCGGGGGCTGGGCCTGGCCGCGGCGGCCGCTCTGGCC
>CAXUOA010000005.1:6222-32285 GCA_964252625.1 uncultured Acetobacteraceae bacterium
GCCAAGACGCAACTCGAGCTGTCCTCCACCAGCGGCGCGCATCTGACGCTGGCGGCGCGTGACCCGGACGCCCTGACGCAGGTCGCAGCGGCCATCAGGGCCGCAGGCGGCCAAGCCGACACGCTCGCGCTGGACGTGACGGACCTGCAAGCCGTCGCGCACGCCATCGCGCACGCCGCGCCGTTCGACATCCTGATCAACAACGCGGGCACCAACCGTCCCGCCTCGTTTACCGACGTGTCGGTGGCGGACTTTGACGCCGTGATGGGCCTGAACCTGCGCGCCGCCTTCTTTGTCGCGCAAGCCGTGGCCAGGAAGCAGATAGCAGCGGCCGTGGCCGGCTCCATCGTCAACGTTTCCTCGCAGATGGGCCATGTCGGTGGCGCACGGCGCAGCGTCTATTGCGCCTCGAAGCACGCGCTCGAAGGCCTGACGAAAGCCATGGCGATCGACCTGGCACCCGCTCGCATACGCGTCAACTCGCTATGCCCCACCTTTATCGAAACGCCGTTGACGCGCGACTTCTTTTCCGACGCCGCGTTCAAGACCGACATCTTGCAGCGCATCAAGCTCGGCCGGCTGGGGACGTTGGAGGACGTGATGGGAGCGATCGTCTTTCTTGCGTCCGACGCCGCTGCGCTCATGACGGGCAGCTCGCTCGTCATCGACGGCGGCTGGACGGCGGATTGATATCTGGTTGGCGCTTGCGCAAGGAAGCAAGGCCTTCTTTTTTGAAAAAAAGAAGCAAAAAACTTTTACTTCCTGCGCAGACTCAGCTGCCTCGGTTGATCCTGAGGCGGCTGGCTGCTGCAAATGCGAAGGAACGCAGAGTTTTTGTCCTTTTTTTCAAAAAAGGACTGCTTGCTTTCTTTGCGTCAAACAAGCTGGCGGCCGACATTGCCGAATATCGATACGGGAGTATCGGGCGTCCGTTCACGCCGAGAGACTTAGGTCGGTCTGCTTCGCCTGAACTTCGCCGGCGTCTGGCCGAAGGTCGCAGAAAATACCCGGGTGAACGCCGAAGCGCCGCTGTAGCCGAGACTTGCTCCTATGTCCGCGACCGATCGACTCCCCGCCAGTATTGCCGAGGCGGCCAGGTGCATGCGCCAACGCGTGAGATAGGCGAACGGCGTCTCACCCGTAACATCGGCGAAATGCCTGGCCAGGCCAGATCGTGAGCAACCAGAGGCAGCCGCGAGGCCGGTCAGCGTCCAGCGCCTTCCCGGGTCAGCATGTATGGCGTCGAGCGCACGTGAGATCACCGGATCCGTCAGGCCACGCATCCAGCCGCATTCATGGGAAGTTGCAAGCAGCCATTTCCGCAGTACCGCGAGAAATATGACTTCGATCAATCGTTCGGCGATTGCGCCAAGGCCCGATTGCGGTTCGCTCACCTCGGCGGACATGAACTCGATGGCGGCGACGAGCCATGGTTCGAGAAACGACCGGGCTTCGCGCAGTAACGTGACGTCTGGCAGGTCGCGCGTAAGCGGGCTTGCCGCGAATCCACCAGACATCATGATGGCCGAAAATATGCGGGTCTGCATCGGCGCGTCTCCGAAGTCGCGCGTCAAGAGGCGGTTCCGGCCCGCACGAAAATCGTCGATCGAGAAATTGTCCCGCTCGGCGAACTCCATGATTTCCATCCGCCGCGCCCCCGTGCCCGTCTCCATGTGGTAGTGCGACAGACGGGCAAGCATGACGAAGTCGCCCGCCTGCAACGCGATGCGCTCCCCTCCGGTGTCCAGGCAACAATGACCGCTTACAACGTAATGGAACGGCAGCCCGCCAAGCGCGGGAAGACCGATCGACACATCGGCACCTAAGCGGAAGTCCGCGACGAGCGGAGATCGCGCCCGCGTCGCTTGCAGAAGCTGCGACACACTATCCATTTGGACTGTTTGCGCGAAATTATGGACTGTCGCAACCTTTCCGTCCACGCGCGGCCACGATATAGATCCGTGCGTGTGATCGGTTCCCCAAATCGCCAAGTCGCAGCCGGTCTGGCGCGACGGGTTTGTGGAGAACGTCACGGATACAACCGGCACGGAAAAGCCGGGAGCAAAGGAAAGGCGCCCAAGATGCTAACCGTTTACGAGCATAACGAATCAGTTTGCTGCCAAAAAGTCCGTATCGTGCTTGCTGAAAAGAACATCGCGCATGAGGTGGTCAACATCGATTTCGAAACGCGGCAGCAGCACACGCCGGAGTTCGAGCTGCTCAATCCGAAGGGCAAGGTGCCGGTCATCGTGCATAACGGTCGCGTCATCACCGAATCCACGATCATCATAGAATACCTGGACGATGCTTTTCCCGGCCCAGCCCTGATGCCGAAAGACCCCTACTGGCGCGCCCGGCGCCGGCTGTGGGCAAGGTCGATCGATGACGGGATGCACATCCCCCATATCTCCACCATCAGTTTCGCCATTTCGTTCAAAGACCTGCTGAAATACCGGAAAGACAAGCACGCCGAAGGGCCGCGCGGCGCCCCGCCGCCTTTCATGTTCGTCGGCTTGGACTCGCCGGAGATGCTTGCTTCGTTGAAGGCTTACCAGCGGTTCATCCGCGAAATGGATGACGTGCTCGGGGACAACTCCTGGCTTGCGGGACCCGCGTTTTCTCTCGCCGACGTGGACGTCGTGCCCTACGTCTGGCGTTTGCGGAACTTGAACCTGTCCGGTATGTGGGACACGCTGCCCCGCGTCCAGGATTGGCTCGACCGCGTTTCGGCGAGGCCGAGTTTCGTCGAGACGATCATCGAAACGGCGCTGCCTGAATGGGTCGGCTCGATGCGGGACAATGGCCGCAAGGCCTGGCCCACGATCCAGCGCATGCTGGAACTCCAGTAGTCTGGCATCGACAGGCTGCGCAGGATCGGCTCGGCCTGCAATGCGCTGCTCAAGCGCCACTGGCTGAGCCGCGCTCCCCGCTACATGACCCTTACAGCGCGCTACAACACGCGCGAGACCTCGTCATATTCCAGTCGGGGAGATCGGTCGAATACCTTGGCGGGATCGCCACGGCCGATTGCACAAAGCATGTTGACCCGCCATGTCGAGCCGCCGAAGAACTCCGTGTTGACCTTCGCCTGGTCGAAACCGGACATGGGACCCACATCGAGTCCGACTGCCCGCAAAGCCAGCAAGTAGTAGGCAGCTTGCAACGATCCGTTCCGGAAAGCCGTCGAGTCGATAAGGGGCTGGTTGCCCAGGAAGTATTTTTGCGCGTTGGGATTGTGCGGGAAAACAGTGGGTAGCCGGGTGTAGAACTCGCTGTCGAAGGCGATGAGCGCCACGACCGGCGCGGGCATCACCTTGTCGACGTTGGTCGGTGCCAGCGCAGGCTTCAACCTGTCTTTCGCCTCTGGCGAGCGCAGGAACACAAGCCGCATCGGCTGCGTGTTCATCGAGGTCGGTCCCCATTTGGCGATCTCATACGCCTCGCGCAGTTGGTCGTCGCTGACCGGCTCCGCGCGCCAGCCGTTTTGTGACCGAGCGCTTTTGAAAAGCCGTTCAAGCACCGCCTCGTCTGTGTTCATTTGCTACCTCAATTATGGCCGGCCTTCGCCGTCGCCTACGGCGCTAGTCGGTCCGGCTTAACCTTCGCATATGGCGAACAGGCCAGCCACACGCATGCCACCGCTCACAATGGTAAACTTGCAAAGCGGTCTAGCTTGTCAGCGTAAAGCCCAGTTTCAGTGTCACCTGGAAATGCTTCACATCGCCGTTCTCGACATGACCACGCGTCTGGATGACCTCGAACCAGCCGATCTCGCGAATTGTCTGGCTTGCCCTGGTGACGGCTCCCCGTATCGCGTCCTCGATCGAGTCCTCCGACGACCCGACGATTTCTATTACTTTGTAGGTTTTGCCAGTCATCTTGTCCTCTCGTCCCATCCTCTTTGATGGCGTTCGAAACATCCTGTGCTGCGCGCCTCAGCGATGTTGAGGTGATACCCGACAGCGCCAGGCAAGCGGGGCAGTCAGCAAGCCCCCTCAGCTCGGGGGTTGTCCTGTGGGTGTGGGTTCGGTAGGACGAGGGGCAAGCGACCCCTGCGTTCTGCTTTCCCCGAAAGTCCCCTCACCGGCATCCTGCTTACCCGATTTCGGCGATTCGCCGGTTCGTATCTTGTCGCCTTCCGATACCGTCACCTTCGGCGGCGGCTGGGGTGGCCGCTTGGTGTTCTGCGGCGTCTGCGCCCCGGCGGCACTCCAGATCAGCGCCAGCGCACAGGCATACCGACAAACAAATCGTGTCATCGCAGTTTTCTCCTTCTGTTGACTCAGCCGATCATGCCGGGCGCGGATGCCTGTGGCATGGCGATCTTCTGCGACGCACCCGACCCAAACAGGCGCAGCAAGGCAGGCAGAAGGATCAGCGCCCCCAGCATGTTCCAGATGAACATGAACGCGAGCAGGATACCCATGTCAGCCTGGAACTTGATGGGCGAGAACGCCCATGTCGCGACGCCGAGGGCCAGCGTGATCCCGGTCAGGACAACGACGCGTCCGGTGAAAAGCAATGCACTGTAGTAGGCATCGGACAGCGACTCTCCGGCGCGCATTCGCGCCAGCGTCACCGTCAGGATGTAGAGCGCATAATCGACACCGATGCCGACACCGAGCGCGATGACCGGCAACGTCGCCACCTTGACCCCGATGCCCAGCCCGACCATCAGCGCCTCGCACAGCACGGAGGTCAGCATCAGCGGCAATACCGCGCAGACGACGGCGCGCCACGAGCGGAAGGTCAGGAAGCACAGCAACGTTACGGCCGCGTAGACCAACGCCAGCATCTCCAAATTCGCCTTCTCGACCACTGCGTTGGTGGCGGCCTCGATACCGGCATTGCCGGCCGCGAGGAGAAACCTGGCATCTCCGGTGTCGTTGCGCGCCGCAAAACTCTCCACAGCATCGACAACTCGTCCGATCGTGCTGGCGCGATGGTCGGCCAGATAGACATAGACCGGCAGAAGGTTGCAGTCCTGGTTGTACAACTCGCGTGGCGCGCGGGTCAGGACTTCATTCAAGCTGCCCTGGTTACGGACGAGCTCGTACCATTTCGGGTTGCCTTCGGTCAGGCCGACGGCCATCTGCTTGGACAGGCCGGCAAAAGACGACGTGGACTCCACCCCTTGCAAACGTTGCAGCTGATATTCGAGCCTGTCCATGTCCGACAGCGTGCGATACCCGGCACACTGCCCGTCGGGAGTCGTCACCATGATGACGAGTACGTCGCTGCTGACGGTGTAATTGTCCCGGATGAAAGTGTTGTCCGTGTTGTAGCGTGACTCGGCGCGCAGTTCCGGCGCGCCAGGGTCGAGGTCACCCACCTGCAGCTTCAGGCTGATCAGGAAACCCACCGCGCCGAGTGCCAGCGCGCCAAGGGCCGCAACGCGCGACCAGCGGCTCTCCGTAAACAGGTCGAGAAAATGCCAGAATGCATTCTTTCCGGACTCACCGGTCTCGCTGGCCAAACTTCGTCTCGCCGCCGCCAGACTGACCCCGGTAAACGAGAGCAGGATCGGCAGCAAAGCGAGGTTGGTGAAGATCAGGATGAAAACACCTATCGAGGCGGTGACCGCAAGATCACGTATGACCTCGATATTGATGACCATGAGCGCCGCAAAACCCACGGCGTCCGCCAGCAAGGCGGTCAGGCCGGCCAGGAACAACCGTCGAAAGGTGAAGCGGGCTGCAATCAGCTTGGGCGTGCCCCTGCCGATGTCTTGCATGATGCCGTTCATCTTCTGCGCGCCGTGACTCATCCCGATGGCGAACACCAGGAATGGCACGAGGACAGAGTAAGGATCCAGGTCATAGCCTGTCGTGGTCAGGATACCGAGCAGCCAGATGACGGCCACGGCCGAGCAGGCCACCACAAGCAGCGTGCTGCGAACGCAGCGTGTGAACCAGTAGAGCACGAGTGCTGCAATGGCGACCGCGCCGGCGAAGAAGGCAAGTATCTGCCGCATGCCGGCGATGAGGTCGCCCACCACCTTGGCGAACCCCGTGATGTGCAGATGTATTGGCCCTGACTCGAAACGCTGCCTTACAGCCTCGAGCGCACGCGACAGCTTGCCGTAATTGATGGGTGAACCGTCCGGGTATGTCGTTTCAAGCGGCACCTGGATGATGGAGGATTTCCAGTTATTGGCGACCAGCGTGCCGATCTCGCCCGACCGTTCCACGTTGAGGCGCAGCTGTTCTATTGCCGCGGCCGAGCCGTCGTAGCCGGGCGGAATGATCGGCCCGCCGTCCAGCCCATCCTCCGTGACCGCCAGCCAACGCATGGTGGAAGTCCACAGCGACTTCATATACGAGCGGTCCACTCCGGGGATCAGGAACACCGCGTCGTTGATCTGCTTCAACGTCTCAAGGTAGTCGCGGCTGAAAATCGTCGCCTGGTCCGTCGAGACCGCAATTCGCACGACGTTGCCCAGTCCCCGCAAATCCGGCGCATGTTTGAAGTAGTTCACCACGAACGGATGCTGGACGGGGATCATGCGTTCGAAATTCGCGCGCATCTGCAGACGCGTCGCCTGTATTCCGAGCGCAACCGTCATCAAGGCGCACAGGGCAACGATCAGCACGCGGTTGTTGAACAACAGCCGCTCGACCAGCGAACCGGAGTTGCGATCGAAATCGGCGGAAGAGAACTGCGCGTTGTCGGGGGCGCCGTGCAGTCTCACGGCGTCACCCTCGCGCAGGAGAAACCGGGTATCCGCAATGCGCCTTGCACGCCGGTGAGGATGAGCGTGCCGTCCGCGGCCATGGTTGTTGCCGTGAATGGAAACGCCCGGGCAAGCGGTATCCGGGCGAACGCCCCGGCGCCGCGCGTTTCACAGATCAGTTCACCCCCGGTTCCGACCATGACGATACTGCCGTCCGGGAGCCGCGTGGCGCCGGTGATCGAGTCGCCGATACCGGTGGGGATGGCGGACCAGCTCCTGCCATGATCCTCGGAGCGGTAGGCATGGCCCCGCAACCCGAAGGTCAAAAAGGCGCCGGAGCGGTCCGTCAGAATGCCGAAATAACTGCCCTGGTAGGGGCTGCCCAGCGCGGCAAAATGCTCTCCAGCATCGTCGGAGAGGAACAGGGAGCCCTGTTCCCCGACGATGAGCGTGGCCGGGCCGGCAACACCGATGCCGTACAGGTTCTTTCCTTCTGGGTTGGGCAGACCCGGCATCAGGGATCGCCAATGCGTCCCACCATCCCGCGTGGCGAACAGCAGGCCATAGGCGCCCGCGGCGTAGACATGTTGCGCATCGACGACCGCGAGTGCCAGGAACGGCTTGTCCGGCCCGTCCTTGACCAGCAGCGCTGCGTCATGCCGGACGGCACCGCCCTCAGGCGCGGACTTCGCGTCGTCCACAGCCTGTGCCGCCGCGCCGGCGCCATCAAGCTGGCGTATCCAGG
Source organism: uncultured Acetobacteraceae bacterium (assembly GCA_964252625.1). Classification (GTDB taxonomy): domain Bacteria; phylum Pseudomonadota; class Alphaproteobacteria; order Acetobacterales; family Acetobacteraceae; genus BOG-908. The sequence continues at coordinate 13,641 of CAXUOA010000005.1, forward strand.
TGGTGCCCCCATCTTCCGTGTGCAGGATCATGCCGCTGTGGCCTACCACCCAGCCCTGGCTGGCAGAGGCGAAGCGAACCGCCGTCAAAGTCACGCTGACCGGACATTGCTGCTGCTGCCAATTGGCGCCGGCGTCACGCGAGGTGAGAATGTTGCCTCGCTCGCCCACGGCCACGATCAGTCCTCCAGGCGCCGTGGTGATATCGAGCAGCAGGGAATGCAGGGCGTTGGGGCTGATGATCGCCGGCGTGTTCATCGGGTCCGCACCGTTCAAGGGTGCGGCCTGGGCCGACTGCACGGCGCCCGCAAGCGCCGTGCAGATGGTGCAGAGTGCGGCTAACCGCTTCAACGTACACCCTTGGAGGCGACGTATTCCGGCGTGAACATTTGCGACGGCCAGTGCGGCACCTTCTGGTATTTCGGGCGGCTGTCCGCATCGGTCGTGAAGTCGTAACTGTTCTTCAGCATATCCATCGTCAGGAAGTTGACCGCGAAGGTGCCGGGATAATCGGCATAGACGGAAGGAAAGCTCTCGCTTGTGTGCCAGAGCTGGCCCTGAGCGTCCCAGCCATCGGCAAGCACCACCTGCCATGTGTCTTCGTCGAGGTAGAACTTGCGCCTTGGCAGGACGTGCCGCTTGCCGGGCGCCAGCGTTGCTTCCACGACCCAGACGCGGTGCACTTCCCAGCGCACCCCGTCCGGCGAGAGGCGGCCCGCCTTCAGCAGGCTAGCTGCCGGAACGAGGAACATCGCGTTGTCGTTGTAAGGGATGATCATCTCTTTCTTCCCCAGTATCTTCCAGTCGTACCGGTCGAACGGTCCGAGGAAGCCAAAAGGCTCGTCGAAAAAGCTGACACCCGAGCTCACCGTGTTCGGCGTATCGTAGGCGAGGTTTGGCGCCCGTCTTACACGCCGCTGCCCGACGAGGTACTGCCATGCCTGCAACCCGACACCCACGTTGTCATTCGGTTCCTTCGCCAGAATAGCCTCGCCAGCCTTGTAGGCGGGCGCGGTGGTGACCTGATAATTCTCGTTCGACCAGACGGGATTTTTATCTTCCGGGTAGTAGTACGGCCAGGCGAAATAATGGGTGGTTTCGGCAGACAGCGTGACCCGTCCGTTGGAGTCGACGAGCAGGTCCTTGTTGGGACCCAGATTGGCCTCGCCCTTCCAGCGATTGAGGTGGTTCCACATGGCCTGCGTACCGGTCTTGGGTATCGGAAAGGGAATGCCGCCGGACGCGTTGCCCATGGTGTTGCCGTCATTCGTCTCGGTGGCTGTCGTGGCGTTACGCAACGTCGCGTCATAGACCGATTGCGGCGCCGTCGCTGTCCGATGTGTCGGATACACATCGAGCCGGTAGTCGGGATAGCGCTGCAGGAGTGCCTTCTGTCCATCCGACACCATGGCAGCGTATTTCGCCAGGTTCGCGCCGGTAACGGAATAGAGCGGCTTTTCGCCCGCGAACGGGTCCGGCCTCGGCTGCCCCGATTGGTAACCAGGCGATAGCTGCGTGTAGCCGCCCGTCCATGCAGGGATCAGTCCGTCTTGCGAGCCGGCCTTTTCTGCCCCGAAAGGCGTCAGAGTCGTCTTCAGCGTTGCGGCTTCCTGCGAACTCACCGCAGCCTGCGCACAGCTCAGGACACTCGCGCCCAGGCTGACGACGCAAGCCAGGCCGCTCTTCCAGTTCTTCATGACTTTCTCCGGTACGATTGAGACTGCCGCTCAGAAAGAGCGCGACAGGCTGATGGAAACAAAGTCCCTGTCGGCCAGGGCCTGCTTGAACGACAAGGTGTTTTCCGTTGTCAGAAAGGATCCGGGCGACCCGTAATACCGCGTGTAGTTGATGCCGGCGCGCCAGACCTGCCGATAGACGAGTTGCGCCCCGACGCTCACGTCGCCGCCGAGACGCACGCTGTCGCCGTTGAAGGCTGGAACCGCACGGGAATTGCCGGCAGGGTTGAAGCCGACGCCGATCGGGAAATTGAGATCCAGCGAGGGCCTGACCTGAAAATACGTGGGCGTCAGCACGGCACGCATCCCGACTGCGGTCCTCGACGAGTTCGGGTCGACCGCCCGCGGGTTTTGCGTGACCTGCAGGACCGAGTTGCCGGCCAGCTCGGCGGTGACCGCCGCCGAGTCCCAGAGGCGGCTTTCTGGCGCGACATACACCGTGGAGAAGTTCCAATGGAACGTGTTGCCGACGCCGTATAAGGGATGTCCGTCATTGTCCGGCATGAGGCCGGGAATGCCGGGGACAACCTGGAGGTCGCTCACCAGCGGCGTGTTAACGCGCGCCGACAACTCGCCTGCAACGTTCCAGTCGCCGATGTTGGTCGAGAGGCTGACGCCGTACGTCTGGATGTGACGGGCATAGACTTCCTGGAAGTCGCCGTCCGCGAACTGGTCGTCGGGCAGCGGATGCGGTATCACGCCCGGCCTCACCCCCGCGATCGAAAGATAGGCTTGTGGGTTCTTGTCGTCATAGATAGCGGCGTAAAGCCCGAACTCGAGGGTTGTGCCCTTCGGTGTCCATTTCACCTCGAGCCCGCCCTGGTCGATGCCAGACGACGGCGCGATCGCCGCATCGCGTTGCAGCACGATTTCCGGGCGCCTGCCTTCGCCCGGCGACAAAACCAGGCTTTCATTGCCGTCGCCAAAAACCTCGGCCGTCGAGAAGTAGCTGCCCGCGCCGGGCAGGCGGTTGGGCCGGTACTCGAATTGCCAGTACGCGCCCAAAGAAAGATTGTCCGCCAACTGTATGGTTCCGGAGGTCTGACCGACGGGCAGGATGATCTCCTTGAACTGCGCGTCTGGCAACGAAAGCGCCTTGATCACATCGACCGGCGATTGGGCGAAAGCGATGCCATTCGCACCGAAGAACAGCGTCTCTCCATACAGCACCGTGTGTCTGCCGACACGAATGGAGGCCGAGTCGTCGCCGATTGTTGGATTTGCAAAAATGAAGGCATCGAGAAGATCAAGGTTGCGGCCCTCTATATTCCGGGTCTGGTTGGAGAATTCGTTGTTGCCATTCGAGTAATGGTTGATGGTGCCCGGCGAGTTGTTGCCGTTATCCTGGTTGTAGACCGCATCGTACCATCCCGCCGCGCTCACCCGCATGCCGAACAGGTTCTGTCCGGTCGAAGACCGGTAGACGGCATCAAACTCGCTCAGCACGTCGATGCGGTTCGACACCAGACCAGAGTGGAGGTTGCGGTCTCCATCGTCGGTGTTCGCGTTGGTCGTCTCCGACGGTCCGTACACCGGTGCGACCCGGAAAATGTCGCTGTAGGAGACCGTGGTATCCAGCCTGACTTGCCAGTTGTCGCCCGTCGGAATGTCGAAGGCAAATGCCACGTGACGAGGGAGACAGCCTGCCGCCGATGCAATGAGCGTCACCAGCAGAAGATTTGGCCGTCCTGGTCCCGCCGATCCCGATTTCGTTTTTACTCGTGCCATAACTCCCCCCCCTTAAGGAAACTACAGACCTTGTTCTTCATCTCCCCAATCGTGGGAAGGCTTGGAAAGCGAAGGCAGGGCCTGCGTGTCACGCAAGTCACGCCTCCACTCGCAACGATGAAAAACGCGGACAATCCTCAACCGGCGGTTTGCCCGACCGGATATTTTTATAACCGTACTGGACGGTAGGCTAGCCGTGTCACTGCTGGTGTCAACCCCTGCGCGGATGATAAATTATTAGCCTAGAACAGAACGGAGCACGGCCGGTCAGACCATCATGGTTGATGGTCTCGACACGCGCTGCCGACGGCCAGCGAGCGGCCTGCAGGATTGCGCTGCGATTGGTGTTCCTCCGGGTGGCACCCCCTCATGGAAGCCGAGGGCTACGTGGGTGAGCAAGGCGCTGAACGGTTGCAATATGGCTGTGACCCCGTAGGTATAGCGGCGCCAGCGCTCGGCAGAACTTGCATCTTTCAGTGCCTGGACGGTGGGTCGTCCGGGCAGACACCAATCTTAGACGAGGAATCCCGTGTGCGGGTGAAGACGGAGGACCGTAGGCAGGCGATCATCGAGGTCGCGATGGAGCTGTTTCGGGAGGTCGGTTACGAGCGCGCCAGCATGGCGCTGATTTCGCGGCGACTGGGAGGCTCAAAAGGCACTCTTTACGGCTACTTCGAATCCAAGGAAGAGTTGTTCGAGGCAGCAATGAGGACCGCGGTCGAAGGTCCCGGCGACCAGATCATGGGTCTGCTCGATCCGGAAATCGACGATCTGCGCAAGGTGCTGACAACCTTTGCGCGTGCCTACCTGGATTTCATCCTGGGTGAAGAAGTGCTGTCGATCACGCGCACGGCGGTTGCCGACGGTGCGGGGCTGCCACTTGGCACCCATCTGTTCGATCAGGGCCCCGGCCGAGCCATCACGCTGTTCCTGAAATTTTTTGAAGAGCAGATCAAGCGCGGGCGGCTTCGCGCGGGCAGGCCGGTTATATTGTCGCTTCACTTCAAAAGCCTGATTGAGTCGGGCTTCCTCGAAGAAGCCCTCTACGGCACCAGATTTCGCCTAAAACGACAGGAGGCGGCCAAAGCGGCGGTCGATGCTTTTCTGCGCGCCTACGCGTCAGAGCCCACGCTACCGGCGCAGCCGGAGAGTTCGGTCGGTCGGTCGCCCGCGAGGGCACCACGAGAAGGCGGCGTGAAAGCGACGAAGCGCATCGCCTCTTGAACGTTGTATACCAACCTGCTTTGGGTTGACACTTGTGCAGACAGGAAAGACCTTCCTTTTAAAAGAGGAAGCAAAAAACTTCCTGCGCAATGTCAGCTGCCTCACTCCATGCGAGTGCAGCGGGCTGAGGCAGATGCGGCGGGAGCAAAAGTTGGTCCTGTTTTCAAAAAAGGACTGCTTGCTTTCTGCGCGTCCGTTTCAAGGCCGGTTGGTGATCCTGCAAACGGAAGCTAAACGCGCACCGGTCCTGGATGAGCGCACCAGCCTGAATACGTGCAGACACTAAGAAACGTTCATAAACCAAAGGGAGATCACGGTGAGGATCATCTGCGTCGAAGAACACACGATGGATGCGGCGATCGCCAAAGCGAGCCGAGCGGCGCTGGCCGAGCAGGCACCCTACATGTCCGCCCTCGGCAGCGGCTTTCAGGACGAATCCGGTAGCGCCGCCGACATGCGGCCCCGCATGTTAGGGTCGCGACAGGTGATGGAGAGCGTCGATAAGCCGATCGCCGATCGGCTGCCCGACATGGATGCTGGCGGGATCGACATGCAGGTGCTCTCGTACAGCAACGTCACGCAATATGTTTCTGTCGATCAGGCAGCCGACCTGGCGCGCGCGGCAAACGACCGGCTGGCAGAGGCGGTGGCAGCCAATCCCGGCCGCTTCGGCGCGTTCAGCACGCTTCCCTGGCAAGACCCCGATGCCGCGGTGGCCGAAGCGGAACGCACCGTGAAGCAGCTCGGTTTTAAGGGAACCCTGCTGGTCGGCCACCCCGGTGACACGTTCCTTGACGACGAACGCTACGATGGCGTGCTGGCCAAACTCGCCGAGTTGGGAGTGCCCCTCTACGTACATCCGGGCAACCCGCTGCGGCAGGTGCAGATGCCCTATTACGGCGGCTTGTCAAAGGACCTCTCTGCGCGCTTCTCGCTGTTCGGCTGGGGCTGGCATAACGAGGCAGGCATCCAGGTCATCCGCATGATCCTGGCGGGCGTGCTCGACAAGCATCCCAAGCTGCAGATCATCAGCGGTCACTGGGGAGAGATGGTGCCGTTCTACCTGCAACGCATGGATGATGCCATGCCGCAAGGCGCCACAGGACTGTCGCGGACGATAAGCCAGACGTATAAAGACCAGGTTTTCGTCACGCCGAGCGGGATGCTGACCATGCCGCACTTCAAATTCATCCACGAGGTGCTCGGCGCCGAACGCATCCTGTTCTCGGTCGATTACCCGTATCTGACCTTGAGCGGCGCCAAGACCTTCCTCGAAACCCTGCCTATCAGCGAAGCCGAAAAGGCGATGATCGCGCACGGCAATGCGGAGCGGCTGCTGAAACTCTGATCAGGATCGCCGGCGAAGTGTGGGTTCCGCGCTTGGAACCTACACCAGCGCGGGAAGACGCTCCACGACTGCAATCAGCTGAGGCCTGGCTTCCAACCCGGAAGCCCGCATTCCGCCAACCCACTCTGGCAACGCACAGTCGATGACGGCGGTCTGGAAAGCCGGCCGGCTCGTGACACGCGCAAACCAGGCCGAGACACGGGGTAGCTTTTCCCAGAGAAAGTCAAGCTGCAGGTTGGAAAGCCGCCAGATATACGGGATCACGTCGATGTCGGCGAGCGAGTAGCTCTCCCCTGCGAGCCAGGGCGTTTCCCGCAATGCGCTCTCCATCTCATGCAGGAATTCATGATAGGCCAGGAGCGACTGCCGCAGGACGTCGGAGGAGAGATCGCTCTCGTACCAGGAGCGTATGGTGTCGCGGTAGCGGACGTCCTTGATGTTGTCGAAATAGGCCTGGAGCTTCTCCGGGCTGTCCATGCGTGCGCGGAACTGGCGGCCAAACGCGACGATGAAGCTGATTGCCGCTATGTGTGGAACATGCAGGCCGTCATCGATGCGACGGGCCCAATGGCGGCGACGCGCCCGCCAATACGGGTCAGCCGGCATCAACGGCGTTTGCGGAAAGGCGTCGTCCAAATACTCGGTCATGATTGTCGAGTGGACGATGACGCGTCCGTCATGCACGAGCGCGGGGACCATGCCCAGCGGGTTGATCGCCAGATACCAAGGCTGGCGCTGTTCCTGCCGTTCGAGCGACACGTTGACGATTTTCGCCTCGATCCGCTTTTCGGCCAAGGTAATTGCCACCTTGTGACAGCAAACCGATTCTTTGTGCTCATATACTGTCAGATCGCGGGCTTCCATTTTATCCTCCGGCACATGATATCGAACCGCTCTTGCGGCTGACGCAGAGCAAGCAAGCAGTCCTTTTTTGAAAAAAAGGACCAAAAAACTTTTACTTCCTGTCGCATTTGCAACAGCCCGGTTGTTCCGGATTCATCGAGACATTTGAGCCTGCGCAGGAAGCAGAAGTTTTTTGCTTCTTTTTTTCAAAAAAGAAGGCCTTGCTTCCTTACACCTGTATCAGCCGGTTGGCAGGACTGGACGGCCTACCAAGGTTCCGGACCGTCCGGGCCCAGGAAACTTCCCGACGGACCATCGTCGGGAAGCAAAGCCAGGGCGACGATCGGCGCGGCACCTTGCTGCACGGTCTGCACGCCGCGATGACCGTTGAGGTCGGTTGCCGTGAAACCGGGGTTTGCGGCATTGACCTTTATCGGCGAGCCGCGGAGTTCCTTGGCGAAGGCGATCGTCACCGCGTTCAGGGCCGCCTTCGATGCGCCGTAGCCCATGGGATTGATGGCGTAGTAGGGAAACGCCGCGTTCGTCTGGCGGCCGTGGGAGCCCATGTCGCTGCTGACCATGACCACCCGGCCCGCGGCAGAGCGGTGCAGCAACGGGAGAAAGGCTTGCGTCATGCGGATGCAGCCGAACACGTTGGTCTCGAACATGGCCCGGATGGTCCGGATGTCCTGCGCACTCGGGGGCGTTCCGGTGCCCTGGGCGATGCCGGCGTTATTGACAAGGATGTCGAGCCGTCCGGCTTCGGCGCCTATCTGGGAAGCGGCGGCCTGCACGCTGGCATCATCGGCGACGTCGAGTTGCAGCACGCCTACCGCAAGGCCGTGCTCCGACAACCGTGCGGCCGCCTTGCTCCCGCTCGCCAGATCGCGCGCGCCGAGCCAGACAGCACAGTCCTGAGCCGCAAGCGCGCGCGCCACCTCAAACCCTATGCCGCGATTGGCACCTGTCACCAGGGCGATCCGGCGCCCCTGCGAGACCGCCACTAGGGATGCCCCGGATGCGGCGACACGGCGGGACAATCGTTGATGCCGGGCCATCCCGGTGCCGGGACGTTGTGCTCCGGCATGTCATGGCGATAGGCGACAGGCGCGCGCCAGGTCTTGGCCGGCCACCCGCGCCGTTTAGTCCCGGGCAATGCTGTGCCCGCCACGCGACGAAACCCGGCGGGCTCGTCCTTACAGGTTCGCACAGCACGACTCATGGCTTTCGACTCCGGCATCATCGGGCGTGGCGCGGCCGCATTACGCGTCAGGCGGCGACTTTCTTCTCAAGCCTGGAAAAATGCCCGAACAGCGGCCGTCCGGCGAGCGCCCGGCCGTAATTCTCAGCACAGGTTTCGTAGTTGAAATGCGCATGAACTGTGGCGACACGCGCGTCGCGCGCGTAACGTTGCATCGGGTTCGCCTCGTGGATCGTGGAGGCGCCACTGCCGCGATGCAGTATCTCGATCGCCTCGCAACAGGCACGGACCGAAACCGCCACGTCGAACTTGAGCTTCGCCTGGAACAGGTCGTTGGTCGCCTCGCCGGACGCTGCACGGCTGTCCAGATCCTTGCAATCGGCCGAGAGCAGCCGTTCGGCCGCGTCTATGCGCGAGATGGCCTCGGCGAGCTGCAGATGCGCCACCGCTGCGTCGCCCTGGATCTTGTAATCAGTGCCCACGATGCCCCGCTTGTCGAGCCGCTCCAGATAGTAGTCGAGCGCACCCTTCGCCATGCCGAGCGGCGTGGAGCCGGACAGGATGGTGGTGTAATCGAGGAAGTTGTTGCGATACAGCACCTGGCCGGCCGGCGGCTGGGAGGCCCAGTCGCCAGCTACGGCGTCCTTCATGCGCATCACGCGGTGCTCGGGAACGAACAACTCCTGCACAAGCTGCACCGAGTTGCTTCCGCTCGCCTTCATCCCGCTCACCGCCCAGTCGTCGAGGATCTCGACGTCGGAGAGGCGGACGATCGGCAGGATCATTTCGGGCTCGCCGTCCAGGCCATCGACCATCGAGCCCAGAATTGCCCAGGCGCTGTGCCGGCAGCCGCTGCAGAACGGCCAGCGGCCGCTCAGCATGTAGCCTCCCTTCACCCGACGCGCCTGCCCGGGGCCGTTCGGCGACAGCACGCCCGAAAGCAGCGGCCCCACCCATTCGGTGCCATAGACCTCGTCCTGAGCCTGCTTGGGGAACATGGCAACCCAGCGGCCATGCGTCGTGGTCACCCAGCTCACCCATCCGGTGGAGCCTGCAATCTTGCCGATCGCCGTGAAGATGCGCCGTTGATCTTCCGTCGAATAGCCCAGGCCGCCATACTCGAGCGGCACGCTGACCCGGAAGACCCCGAGGTCATCCAGCGTCCGTATGGTCTCAGCACTCAGGCGACCGGCCTTTTCCTCCGCCAGCGCGCAGGCTTGCAGTTTGGGGAGTGCCGCCTCGATCGACGCGACCATCCTGTCGACGCCGTCCTTGCGGTCCGCGAACTGAGTTATCGTCGAGGTCACAGCCATGGGATGTCTCCTGAGGGCTCAATGGGCGTTTTGATGGGTGAGCCGGCGGCCCAGGCTATCGCCGAAGACGCGGCTCGCGTTGGTGGTGGTGACTTGCAGGAAGTCCTCATCGGCCAGGCCGCCCTCGCGCATGAAGCGGGCGGTGACGTGCGGTGCCGCGCCTGGCGCGTCACTGCCAAACAGAAGCCGGTCCACGCCGTAGACCCGTCTTGCCAGCGTGATTCCGGCAGGGTCGGGAAGCAGATTCGTGTCGTAGCTGAAACGGCGCAACTCGGCGATCAGGGACCCATCAGGGCTTTCGGCTGACAGCAGCGAGCGGCCCCTGAACCGCTCTCCCAGCCAAACGACCCGCTGCAGCAGGAACGGCAGCGCACCGCCGAGCAGGCCTATGATGACGCGCAGCCGCCGGTGCGTCCGGCAGAGCGATGCAAGCCGCAGGGCGGCCGTCGCCAGCTCGGCGGCGCTGCCGATGGTGACGGCGATGCCGGGATCGTCCATGCCGGCGAGGCCCGGCTCGGTGCCGCACAGGATGCCGCCGGGATGGACGTAGATGATCGCCTCACGCTGATCGAGCTCCACCCACATCTCCGCAAAGGCCGGATCGTCGAGTGCGTGACCCAGAGCCGAGCATCCGAAATGCATGCCCACGAACGCAAGCTCGTCGAGGCAGCGCACGGCTTCGGCCGTGGCGGCCGCCGCGTGCGGCAGAGGGGCACTGCCGAAAGCCGCGAACCGCCCGTCGTGGCGGTCGACGACTTGCCGGTAGATGTCGTTCACCGCGCGGGCTGCCGAGGCGGCCTGTGCCGGATCGCGCAGATAGGGGCTGTTCGGGCCCGTGCTGAGGATCTGGCACGCGATCCCGACCTCGTCCTGGCCTTCGACCATCCTGCCGAGCGTGCTCTCGTCATGGGCGGCGCCGAAAATGGGGCCGCCACCCTGGCGCAACATGTCCATGTAGGACGCCGGAAGATGGTGAGCGTGTACGTCGATGAACATGTCTTTCCTCCTTCCGGCGCCTGGAGATCGTCGGGTTGCGAACTTGCCTGCTAGAACATGCCCTGCTTCGGATCACGTTCGATGCCGAACTGCTCGCGGCCCCAGGCGGCGAAGCTCACCTCCGGGTTCAGCCCGACATGGCTCGCCGCGAAATGGACGTCACGCCACGCGCGCTGGATGCTGCTCGACGTCGCGAACCCGGCGGCGCCCGAGATCTTCATGATCATCTCCATGGCATCCACGATCAGTTCGCTGGCGCGCGACTGGTCGCGATAGGCGCGCGTGCGCAAATCGGCACGCACGGCGTCGGGCCGCTCGGCGTCCTCCACGCAGCGACGCATGAGGAGGTCGGCGGCATCGAGATTGGCGGCCGCGCGCGCGAGGTGGACCTGAACGCTGGTGTAGTGCGCCACCGGGGAGCCGAACAGGCTCATGCGCTCGGCCGTCCAGGCCCTGTAGTCCTCGAGAGCGCCGAGCGCCGCGCCGAGCATCGGCGCCAGGAAGGTCAGGTTCGCGTAGTATATCCAGGGGGCGCGAAACATCGCCGCCGTGTTGAGCTTGGCGCCCGGCGTGGTCGACTCACGCATGTCGTCCACGCGCAACGTATGCTCGAACGGCACGAAGATGTCGTCCACGACCACCGTGTTGCTGCCGGTGCCGCGCATCCCGACCGTATGCCAGGTGTCCTTGATCGAAAAAGCCTGGCCCGGGATCAGGAACAACGTCCAGTCGGGCGGGCCTTTTCCGGTCGGCACCATACCGCCGATCACCACGCGAGAACTGTGGTTGATTCCGCTCAAATAAGGGATCGCGCAGGACAGGCGGTAGCCGCCGGCGACCTGCTCGACCTTGCTCGTCGGCGTGAAGGTCAGTGCAACCGACACGTCCGGGCCGTCGCCCCAGACATCGGCCTGTGCCGCATCGGGGAACTGCGCCAAATAATGCGGGTGGTGGATCATCAGGCTGGCACACCAGGCGTGTGCCGCGTCCGCCTTGCCGATCTCGACGCAGACATCCACCCAGGCCTGCATTCCCAGCTCCGTGCCGCCGTAGCGTTTCGGCAGCAGCATGCGCGCAAGCCCGGCATCGAGAAATTCCTGCGCCGACACCTGCGGAATGGAACGGTTATCCTCCGCGTCCTTGGCACGCTCGCGGATCGCCGGCAGCAGGGCACGGACGCTTTCCAGCACCTGATCCACCGTGGGCGAGGTCGGCTCCTTGAGCCTTATTACAGATTGATGCACGTTACTCTCCTCTGCTTGCGTTCAGTGGTTCGGATTGCCGGGCAGGCCCATGGCCACGCGGCCCCGGCTCGTATAGGCATCGGCGCGATCGACGCCGACGTGGACGCCCGTCGAATGGATGTCGCGGAAGAGTTGCTGCAGCGGGTGCGTGTCGAACAGCGCCATCGCTCCGGCACTCGTGTAGAGTTCGTCGCTCAGCTCGACAGAGGTCCGGCCGATGAAGCCGCGCCAGGAAAACAGCTGCGCGCGCTCCTCGTCCGTCAGCACGAACGTGTCGCCGCCGACGCCCCGGTCCCAGCCGTATTGCGCGTATTTCTGCGCGAGCGCCCAGACCGCATCCCACTGCGTGGCGGTGCTGGCCAGGATCAGCTGCGCGGCCGGCATCTCCTTGGCAGCAATGCCCTCGTAGGGACGGACCCGCTGCTTGGTCCAGCCGTGGAATTCATCGACCATGCGCTGGGCTACGCCGATGGAGGGCGTGAGGATGGCCAGCCCCTGCATGGTCATCAGCGGCATACGCCAAAGCGGGCCGTCATTGACCACCTCGCCGCGCTGGGTCGCGACCCGGCCGAGCGGGAAGGCACGGTGATCGGGCACGAACACCCGCTCGATCGAGAAGGACCGGCTGGCGGTTCCCCGCAAGCCGAGCGTGTTCCAGTCGTCATGGACCTGCCCATCGGCCTTGGGCACGAAGAACAGGATGTGTTCCGGATGCTCGCCATCGGGGGCGACGGTGACGCCGCCCAGGCCGATCCAGGACGCCCATTCGATCCCGCTTGCGAACCGCCAGCGGCCGGTCATGACGTAGCCACCCTCGACGCGCTCCACCTGGCCCACCGGAGCGAAGGAATCGCAGACAAAAGCGTCAGGCTCGTTGCCCCATACATCCTGCTGCAACTGCTCGGACGCGAACGCCATGTACCAGTCGTGGAAGCCGAGCACGGTGTAGATCCAGCCCAGCGAGGCGGAGCCGCGCGCGAGCTCGCGGCCGACATCGAGAAACGTCATCGGGTCGGCCTCGGCCCCGCCCCACTTGCGATGCCTGCACAGCTTCATCAGCTGGCTCGACCGCAGCACATCGATCAGCTTGTCGGGCATCCGCCTGTCGCGTTCCGTTTCCGTCCGGAGCGACCAGGCGAGTTCGCCGATCCCGCGCGCGCGGTCGACGAGCGCTTCCCGGGACGTGTCCATCTTTATCGGACTGATGCTGTTCATCGCTGAGGCTCCTTTTGTGTCAGGGCAATTCGTTCGCGGTCAGGGTGCGGATCGGAGACGCCAGAGACGTCTCTGGCGCGCGTCCGGGGTGGCTGGAAACATGGCGGTTGGAGACGGCGCCGGCACGCCGGTCTGCCTGGTTGAAGCCTGCGGTGCCTGTGCAACGATTGCTCCCGCAGGCATCCAGGTGCCGCGTGCCTCGTGCAGATGGGCTGGTCGCGTGGTGCGCGCTGCCGGCATGTTCCTCTCCGTTCGCTTCCGGCTTCGCCGGTTTTTTGCTGGCCAGACCTGAAGACCGTACAGTACGGTATCTTTCTGATGAGCCGACCGGGCTTGTCAAGCCAAATCATAAGGCACGCACACCAAGGGAGAACGACCGATGCTCGATAAAAAGGATACTGACGACGTGGTGAACATCACCAGGATCATCGACGACGCTCCGATCAGCCGCCTGACGGTCCGCGTGGGCCTGCTCTGCGCGGCGGTCGCGTTGCTGGACGGAAGCGACACGACCTCCATCGGAGTCGCGGCTCCCTTGATCGTGCACGATCTGCATCTGTCGCGCGCCTATCTCGGCCCGATCTTCTCGGCCGCCACCGCCGGCATGATGGTGGGCGCGCTTGGCTTCGGCCCGCTTGCGGATCGCTTCGGGCGCAAGCGGGCGCTGGTCCTGGCGATGCTCGTCTTCGGTGTGTTCACGCCCGCCACGGCACTCGCCGGCGCGCTCCCGGCCCTGCTTCTGGCACGCTTCCTGGCCGGCATCGGCCTGGGCGGGGCGGTGCCCTGCTTCATCAGCCTGGCGTCGGAATACGCGCCGCGGTCACGCCGGGCGATGGTGATCACGCTGATCTGGTCCGCCTTCCCGCTCGGCGTCATCCTCGGGGCCGTCCTCAACGCCTACCTGCTCGCGCAGCAGAACTGGCGCCTGATCTTCTTCATCGGGGGCGCGCTGCCGCTGACCCTCTGCCTCATCGTCATGATCCTGCTACCGGAGTCGCTGCGCTTCCTGCTCCTCAGGAAGCCACAGGCCGTGCAGACGCGGCGGCTGGTATCGAAGATCGTGCCCGGGCTGCCGCACGGCACCCATATCGCCCTGGAGGAAGAGGCGGAGGCCGCGCGCACGCCGGTCGGCCGTCTGTTCACCGGCGGCAGGACAGTCGAGACGCTGCTGGTCTGGGTGGCCTACCTGGCGGCGTTCGGCATGACGGCCGTCACGTTCTACTGGTCGCCTATCCTGATGCATGACCACGGCGTCTCGCTGCGCTCAGCGTCCCTGATCGTCGGCGTGGGCGGCGGGCTCGGGTCCCTGCTGGGTGCAGCCGGTGCCGGCCGCATGATGGAACGATTCGGTGCGGGCGTGGTCCTGAGCCTGACCCTTCTGCTGGCAACGCTGGGCACCGCCGCCCTTGGCTTCGTAGCGGGTTCGCCTCTCTGGCTGTCCGCCGTCATAATCGCGAACGTGACGCTGATTGCCGGCATCAGCGTGTCCGGAATGTTGGCGCTGGGTGCAAGCATCTATCCAATCGCCATGCGGTCGACCGGCATCGGCTGGGCCATGGGTATCGGGCGGCTGGGCGAGGTGGTGCTGCCCCTGCTGGTGGGCCTGTTGCTGAACAGGACCGGCAGCCTGGGCGAAGGCGTGTTCGTGGCGATAGCGGCAGTACCGCTGCTTGGTGCAGTGTCTGCCTTCGCCCTGGGCCGGCACAGCCTTGCCCTGCGCGCGCCGTAGCCGCCGCGTTTTAGCTTGACTCGAGCCTGGCCTGGATCATAAGCATACCATTCAGTACGGTTAAGATGATCGCCAAAAAAAACGTGGCGGCACGAGGGGAAATGGACGAACGCGAATCACAGATAGCGGTGACCCGTGCCGGATGCCCCACCAGGGGCCAGGTCCACGGGTGGCCCGCGCGCCCGGCGCTGGACCGGACATGAGACTGATCCGCTTCAACGACGGCGGCGTGCGCATCGGCGCGGTGGTGGGCAACGAGGTCGTCGACCTCACCAAAGCGGGCGCGCGCTGGCTGACGGTGCAGGACATCGCCCGTGCAGGACAACCGGCATTGGCGGAACTTGGTGCGCTGGTCGAGCGGACTGCCGACAGGCGCGCCCTCGGCACGCTGAACCTGCTCGCGCCCATCGAACGGCCTGGCAAATACCTGGCAATCGGCATGAACTACGCCAAGCACCTGGAGGAGGCCGACAAGCTCGGCGTGGCGCGCGCCAAGCACCAGACCTGGTTCAACAAGCAGACGACATGCGTCAGCGGGCCTTACGACGCCATCGCCCCCGGCGTCCCGGAGAAGCTTGATTACGAGGTCGAACTGGCGGCGGTGATCGGCCGCCCGGCAAAGCGCGTCAGCGAGAGCGAGGCGCCGAACCACGTCTTCGGCTACTGCGTCGCCAACGATGTGTCCGCGCGCGACTGGCAGTTCCACACGCCCACCTTCACCATGGGCAAGTCGTTCGACACGCATGGGCCGATAGGCCCGTGGATCGTGACCGCCGACGAGATAGCCGATCCGCACGCGCTGGAACTGCGATGCACGGTGAACGGCGTGCTGCGCCAGCAGAGCAGCACAGGCGCCATGATCAACAATCTCTGGGCGCAGATCGCCTATCTTTCAACCGCGTTCACGCTGGAGACCGGCGACCTGATTGCCACCGGCACGCCCGAAGGCGTGGGTATCGGCATGGACCCGCCGACATTCCTCCAGCCAGGCGATGTCGTTCGCTGCGAGATCGACGGCATCGGCGCGATCGAGAACAGGGTTCGTGTTTCGAGACAGGATTAGGAGCCGATCATGGCCGTGCTGGGTGCATTGTCGCTGACGATGGAAGTGCCGGATCTGGAACCGGGCGTGAAATTCTACACCGATGCCGGATTGGTGGCCGACATCGGCGACGGCGTTGCGCGGTTCCGCTGCGAGGGACAGGAGCGTGACTCGGTCGTGCTGCTCGGTGGCGCGGCCCGCAAGCGGCTGCACCACATCTCGCTCCGCGCGGACGACCTCGACGGCATCGCTGACCGCGTGCCGTCGTTCGGCGGCACGGTAATCGCGGCACCGCAGGGCTTCAAGGATAATGGATTGTGGGTCGAAGACCCGCATGGGATGCGGATCCACCTGGCCGAGCGGGAGGCCGATCCGGAGCTTACGGCCGGCACGCCGTTCGAAGTCAACGGACCCGGCCGCATCCTCCGCAAACGCCGCTCGGCGGTCCTGCCGCAATCGTCCTATGCGTCCGCCAAACCCCTCAGGCTCGGGCATATTCTCGTGTTCAGCCCCGACGTCATGAGGAGCGTCGCATTCGTCACGGGGGCGCTCGGCATGGGTGTCGCCGACCACGCGCAGGACGTCATTGCCTTCTGCTGCGCCCGGCGCAACAGCGACCACCACGTGGTGGCCTTTGCCAAATCGCCCGGTGTGGGTTTCCACCATGCCAGCTTTCAGGTGTCCGATCCGGACGAGGTGGGCCGGGGTGGCCGCGCCCTGCTCGCCAAGACCGGCAAGGGCGACTGGGGTTTCGGCCGCCACACCATCGGCTCCAATTTTTTCCACTACATCCAGGATCCCTGGGGCTCCTGGTTCGAATATTATTCCGACATGGACCACATCGACGATTATGCGCTGTGGACGCCCACGAATTATGGGCTGGAGGACAGCCTGGCGAGTTGGGGACCGTCCGCACCGCATGATTTCGTGCATAATTACGAGGTGGAACTCGCAGGCGCCCCGACCTGATCAGGGAGACCGGAATCATGGGCGTTGCTGCACAAGACATATTGGAGCGTGGTGAATACGCCGTGTCCGCACCTTCACGCATGTCGACCCATCAGCCGGCGCCCGCAAATCGCGTGGATGACCTGGTGGCGGTCGTCGGCGCGATCGCCGGAACGTTGCAGTCGGGCGCAGAGCAGTCCGACCGCGAGGGCCGCCTCCCGGACGCGTCCGTCGA
This sequence comes from uncultured Acetobacteraceae bacterium, assembly GCA_964252625.1. Lineage (GTDB taxonomy): Bacteria > Pseudomonadota > Alphaproteobacteria > Acetobacterales > Acetobacteraceae > BOG-908. The sequence continues at coordinate 30,441 of CAXUOA010000005.1, forward strand.
GGCGCTGCGCGCGAATGGATTCTGGCGCATGCGGCTCTGCCGCGCGGTGGGCGGGTTGGAGCTGCCCATCGTGGCGCAGATCCGCGTCATCGCGGCGCTCGCCGCCGAAGACGCGTCCAGCGCCTGGTGCACGATGATCGCCAATAACGGCGTGGCGATGATCGGGGCGACGATGCCGGATGCAACGATCACCAGGGTGTTCGCGGGCGGCGTGCCCGCGTGCTCCATCGTGGCTGCCCCCGGCGGCGTGGCCACGCCGGTCCAGGGTGGTTACGAACTGACCGGCATCTGGCGGCTGGCAAGCGCGATCCACCATGCCGAATGGGTACACGCGGCGGCCTTCGTGGATCGCGATCCGTCGCGGTTGTTGCCGCTCGCCATCCCCGCACGCGATGTGGAACTGCTCGACACCTGGAACGTCGTCGGGCTGGCCGGAACGGGGTCGAACGATTTCAGGCTCACCGGGTATTTTCTGCCCGCCGAGCTTACCGGGCGTGTGGACAACCCGTACGGCCAGGTTCGTGGCGACCTTCGCTACGACCTCGTAGAGCTCGACCAGGTCGAAAGCTACGAGCATCTCGCCTTCGCGATCGGGGTCGCCCGCCGGGCCTTGCGTGAGCAGCGGTCAGCCCTGGCCAATCCCGCGATCGGCCGCAGCGTGGCGGACCGCGAGGTCGTGCAGTCCCAGCTCGGCCAGGCCGTCGTCGAGTTGCAAGCCGTCGAGGCGCTGGCGTTCTGCCTCTACACGCGCGTCGATGACGCCATGGCCGGACATACGCCACACTGGTCGCCTTCGGACCGTCATCTCCCAAGGGCGCTTGCGGTGTGGGCGACGCAGCTGGCACTGCGATGCACCCAGACCGCCTTCCACCGTTCGGGACTGGCCGGCCTGAACCGGCCGAACGTGCTGGAAAAACTGCTGCGGGACATGGGGGTCGCGTCCATGCACGCGATGGTCGATGACGGCGCGCTGGCGTCCTACGCACAGCATCTGATCGAGACCGGCACGCCGCCTCCTGCCCTGGATCAGGCATGCGCTCCGACAGGCGGGCGGTAGCACGCATGGACCCTCAGCAATACCGCGACTTCTTCGGGCAGTTGCCCACCGGGGTCACGGCCATCGTCGCCCGGTCGGCCGAGGGGCCAGTGGGCCTCATCGTCGGCACCTTCTCCTCCGTGTCACTCAACCCGCCGCTCGTCAGCTTCATGGTCACCAGCAATTCGCGCTCCTGGCTGGCGGTCAAGGCCCATGGCTGCTTCACCGCAAACATACTGGCGGCCGACCAGAGGGGCCTCAGCCAGACACTCGCCGGCTGGTCACCGGACAAGTTCCGCAACGTGGCGTTCGCCGACGACAAGTCGGGCATCATCAGCGGCTGCCTTGCCTGGGCCGACTGCCGCTTCGAGCGCGAAGTCGAGGCTGGCGACCACACGATCGTGCTTGCGCAACCACGCGAGCTGCGGGTGGTTCGGGCCACGCGGCCGCTTATCTTTTTTCAAAAGGCTTATCACCGAACACTTCCGGTTGAGGATTTCCGGGCGCCCGGCTGGGCCTGAAGCTTGAGCGGGTCAGGCGAATCTCGATGTTGCTGCAGCTCGCGGCAGCAAGTTGCCGTTACGTTCGACCTGCAAACCCGGCGCCTCGTTGAATTTATCCACGGGCAATCAGCCTGCTGGCGATTTCGTGCTAGAGCATTTTCCGATCGCAAGGGCTCACGGAAAATGCTCTGGCCATCTGATGTTGCGAGCATCTTTATCCGACAGGTGACCCCGGTTGATCGGATGATGCTCTAGAGCACTTTCCCATCGACATGACTCGCCTTGGGATTCCCAAAACGTCTGGCA
>CAXUOA010000006.1:0-32060 GCA_964252625.1 uncultured Acetobacteraceae bacterium
CGCTTGGGCAAGCAAGCAAGGCCTTCTTTTTTGAAAAAAAGAAGCAAAAAACTTTTGCTTCCTGCGCCGGCTCGACTGCCTCGATCAATCCGGAGATGCCCGACTGCTGCAAATGCGACGGGAAGCAAAAGTTTTTTGGTCCTCTTTTTCAAAAAAGGACTGCTTGCTTTTACTGCATCAGCCTCAAGACTGGTTGGTATTAGTTCTTCTTGAAGGCCTGCTTTTCGTTTTAGGATGTTCGATGTTCGACCTGACTGAACGCGTAGCCCTGGTGACGGGCGCCTCCGGCGGCATTGGCGCGGCAATTGCGCGGGCGCTGCATAGGCAAGGGGCCACGGTGGTTCTGTCCGGCACGCGGGTGGCGGCGCTGGAGGAGCTGGCAACCGAGCTTGGCGCGCGCGCGCATGTGTGTGCTGCCGATTTGCGCGAAGCGGGAGCGGCGGATGGGTTGATTGCGGCGGCTGAAGCGGCGGCGGGTCCGGTGGGGATCCTGGTGAACAATGCCGGCTTCACCAAGGACATGCTGGCGTTGCGCATGAAGGACGAGGACTGGGCGTCGGTGCTCGATGTGGATCTGGGGGCGCCGTTCCGGCTGTGCCGGGCGGCGCTGCGGGGGATGCTGAAGCGGCGGGCCGGGCGGATCGTGCAGATATCGAGCGTGGTTGGCCATACCGGCAACCCTGGGCAGGTGAACTATGCGGCGGCGAAGGCGGGGCTGGCCGGGATGAGCCGCGCGCTGGCGCAGGAGGTGGGCAGCCGCAAGGTGACGGTGAACCTGGTGGCGCCGGGGTTTGTGGAGACCGCGATGACGGCGGGTTTGCAGGAGGCGCAGAAGAGCCGGCTGGTGGAGGCCATACCGCTGGGGCGCATGGGCCGGCCAGACGATGTGGCGGCTGCCGTGGTGTATCTGGCTTCCGACGAGGCCGGGTGGGTGACGGGAACCACGGTGCACGTGAACGGCGGGATGGCGATGCTGTGAGGCCTGTCATCATTCTGCCATGATGCCGACTTCGAAGAACCTTGGGCGGCTTTGCGGGCCATAACAGACGTGCTAAGCGCGCTTCAACTGCGGCCGGCACTGCACCGGCGCGCGGCGTGAAGCCGTGTGTGGATTACGGCTTTGGATGAATTTCACGCAAACTGAGGGTTAGACACGATGAGTGAAGTTGCCGACAAGGTTAAGAAGATCGTGGTCGAGCACCTCGGCGTCGAGGAGAGCAAGGTGACCCCGGAGGCGTCGTTCATCGACGATCTGGGCGCGGACAGCCTGGATACGGTGGAGCTGGTGATGGCGTTCGAAGAGGCGTTCGGCGTGGAGATACCCGAGGATGCGGCCGAGAAGATCAGCACCGTGAAGGACGCGATCGACTACATCGAAAAGCAGAAAGCAGCCTGAAGGTCAGAAATGGGGTACGCGGACCGGCGTGTTGTCGTCACCGGCATGGGGATCGCCTCGCCTTTGGGCGTGGGCGTGGAGTATGTCTGGAAGCGCCTGATCGCAGGTGAGTCCGGGATAGGGGCGATACAGTCCTTCGACGTGACGGACCTGCCGGCCAAGATTGCCGGACAGGTGCCGGCCGGAACGCGAGCCGATGGCGGGCTGACGCTTGCCGAGTGGATCCCGGTGAAGGATCTAAAGAAGATGGACCGGTTCATCCATCTGGCGTTGGTGGCGGCGACCGAGGCGGTTGAGGATTCTGGCTGGCTGCCGGAGGACGAGCCCGGGCGGGAAGCGACGGGCGTGATGATCGGCTCGGGGATCGGCGGGCTGCAGACGATCTTCGAGGCGAGCAAGATGGTGCTGGAAGGCAAGGTTAAGCGGCTTTCGCCGTTCTTCATTCCTTCGGCGCTGATCAACCTGGCTTCCGGACACCTTTCCATAAAGTATGGGTACAAAGGGCCGAACCATTCGGCGGTGACAGCTTGTGCCACGGGCGTGCATGCGATCGGCGACGCGATGCGGCTGATCAAGCTGGGCGATGCCGACGTTATGGTGGCAGGCGGCGCGGAGGCTGCAGTTTGCGAGCTGGGGATCGGCGGGTTTGCCGCCAGCAGGGCGCTGTCCACCGCTTTCAACGACGAGCCGGCGCGGGCTTCCCGGCCTTGGGACCGTGACAGGGACGGGTTTGTCATGGGTGAGGGCGCGGGCGTTGTGGTGCTCGAGGAGCTGGAGCACGCGCGGACGCGAGGTGCCAAGGTATACGGCGAGGTTGTGGGGTATGGCCTGTCGGGAGACGCGCATCACATAACGGCGCCGGCCGATGGGCATGCCGGGGCGTTCCGGGCGATGCGGGCTGCCTTCAAGAACGGCGGGCTAGCGCCAGGCGACGTGCAGTATGTGAACGCGCACGGCACGTCCACGCCGATGGGCGACGATCTGGAGCTGGAGGCGGTTGAGCGGTTCTTTGGCGACGACGCGCGCGGGTTGGCGATGTCGTCCACCAAGTCGGCGACCGGGCATCTGCTTGGGGCCGCGGGCGCGGTGGAGTCGATCTTTTCGTTGTTGGCGATACGCGATGGGGTGGTGCCGCCGACGTTGAACCTGGAGCAGCCGAGCCGGGAGAGCGTAATCGATCGGGTGCCGCTGGCGACGCAGGACCGCGTGGTGGATTGCGTGCTTTCCAACAGCTTCGGGTTTGGCGGCACGAACGCGAGTATCATTTTCCGGCGTGTGTAGGAGCGGGTTGGGACATCCCGGCGAGACACCGCTTCGGCGAATCGTTGGTTGTTGCTGACGGGGAGACCTGCTTCGGGTGGCCCCGCGGCGGTCGAGGCGGCCTTGGTCCTTTTTCAGGAGGGACTTTCTTTGATGCTGCCGGAATTTGGTGCGTAAGCTTTTGTTCGTGGGCTTGGTGCTGGGGACGCTCGGCGCGGCCGTCGGCTTTGGCGTGCTGGGCAACTACAGGCGTGCGGGCCCACTTCCGCACGCAAGCGATGTTGTTGTGCCGCGTGGGCCATTCGGGAACGTGGCGGCGACTTTGCGCCTGGCCGGGGTGGTTGAGCGTGTTTGGGCGCTTCGGGGGTTTGAGGCGGCGACCCGGTGGCAAGGGCCGGTGCATGCGGCTGAGCTTTCGTTCCCGGCCGGCGCCAGCATAGAGCGCGTGTTGCAGATTTTGCGCCACGGCCGGCCGGTGCAGCATCTGTTGACGGTGCCGGAAGGTGTGACATCCGCGCGTGTGGCACGGGTGTTGGCCGAGGCGCATGGGCTTTCGGGCGAGATTGTTGTGCCTGAAGAGGGCGGTTTCTTGCCGGAGAGCTACGCGTACCAGCTTGGCGACAGAGCAGGTGCAATGCTTGTTCGTGGTCGTACGGCGATGCAGGATTTTGCGGGACGCGCGTGGCGGGAACGTGCTGTGGGGCTACCCTTGCGTTCCGAGCACGAGCTTGTGGTTCTGGCCAGCCTGGTGGAGCGGGAGACGCATCTGCCTGACGAGCGTCCCAAGGTGGCGGCCGTGTTCTTAAACCGGCTGCGGGCGGGGATGCGGCTTCAGGCGGACCCGAGCGTGGCTTATGCGGCCGGTGGCGGTGCGGACGAGCTGGGGCATGGTTTGCGCCATGACGAGCTGGACTGGCTGACGCCTTACAACACGTATTTGCAGGCAGGTTTGCCTGGGGGACCGATTTGCGATCCCGGTGCGGCCGCTATGTTGGCGGCGGCGCATCCGGCTGCCACAGACGCGCTGTATTTTGTGGCGGACGGGTCGGGCGGGCATGTGTTTGCGCGGTCGCTCGAGGAGCATCGTTTGAACGTGGCGCGGTATCGAGCGCTGACGCGGTAGCGTGGGGGTTGGACAGGCGGCGGTTGATCAGGCTGCCAAGGAAGTCCAGGGGGGTCCTGCGCAATACGCTGTCGCGTGACAGCCCTGGACCCCGCTCGAGATAGTCGTCTTCAGTGACCGTCTAAAATGCGCTCTGGCGGCCGTCTGACGGCACTCTTTGCGCTCCGATGCTTGTGGCCATTGAAGGCCATTGCGTCCGGTGTTCCAAAATCACCGCCAGCTGACACACGAGAGCCAGTTTTGAAACGGACACTTAGAACCTGTCTATCAGCAGTCCTGCTGGATGGGGGTCTGGAGCCGCGAGGTCCCCGGCTGGTTTGGGGCAGAGCCTCAACCTTGCCTAGTCATGGCCCGCGGTACCGTGCCTGGAAGGTGGTCTTTTGAATTGAGCGCCAGGCATGGGCACTCGGCGGACGCAGAGATGTTTGTCTACGATAAAGGCTGGCTTGTTTGACAGCCAGAAAGCAGGGCCAGTGGGTGCTGACGTGTCGCCCTAGGTAGAAGCACGATATGCTTGTTGTCGTTTTTTGGTGGAGGAGCAATGCGCAAGAGAAAGGGGGCTAGTCTTTCGACTAGCCCCCTTTCTGGATTGGGGTTTGTTAGGAGCCGCTGCCCGGGGTGTGCAGTTGGCTAATGCTGTTGAGGCCGACGAAGGTAACAGTTGTGTTGTCGGACAGGGTGACGGTGAGGCCGGTGGCGTTGACGGTGGCAGCCGCGAGATCTGCCTTGGTCTCGGAAGCTGTCTGCCCGAGGAAGCTGACGGAGTCGTTGCCAGAGGCGAAGTCGAAGATGGTGATGTGCGCGGTCGAGCCACCGTCGGCGATGCCGAAGATGTTGGTGCCCGTGCCGCCCATTATGGACTCGCTGCCGCCGGTGGTGTCCGAACCACTCATGACGGTGGAGGCATTGCCGCCGGTGACGAAGTAGTTGAAGCCGGTCTTGCTGCCGACGAGGGTTTCGGAGGAGGAGGTGTAAGAAGACCCGTAGAAATTCACGCGGCCATCGGCATTGACAGCGTTCAGCGTCTCATTGCCGGCTCCGGCAAGGAAGCTGCTGACGCTGCCGGACGTGTCACCGGCGAAGGTGAGGCTGTCACCAGAGGCGCCGAAGATGAACGACGAGCCGCCGCCACCATAGATGGAGTCAGCGAGGACGCTGGACGTGCCGGGCACGGTAGAGTCGGACGCTGCCGGTGTACCGCCGACAAAGCGCAGGACACCCGCGCCGCCGAAAATGCTGTTGCCGCCCACAGAGTCGAACACCGTTGTGGTGCCGGCACCGGCGGTGATGACGTCACCTGCAGCGCCCGAAGACGTGGTATTGTCTTCGATGGCGATGTTCAGGGTGCTGCTGCTGTCCGTGCCGCCGAAGATGGTCTGGCCGTTAGTGGCGGCTACAACATCATCGAAGAGGCCGTTCGCGACGACGGTGGCATGACCATCACCAAGATAGGCCAGACCGCCCGCTGTGGAGGCGCTGCCAACCGAATCGTTCAGGGTGACGAGCGCACTGCCGGCGCCGCTGAAGACGGTGCTGAAGCCCGTGCCGGTGTTGATGGAATCTGAGCCGGCACCGCCGGTGATGGTGTCATCGGTTGCAGCGCCGCCGTTGTAGACGTTTGCGCCGTCCACGAAGGTGACCTGGTTGCCATTGCCTACGGCATCGTAGGTGGTGGCACCAGTGCCGAGAACAGTGTCGCCACCAGCGGTGGAGCCGGTGACCGTCGTGGAGATGCCGACATCGACCAGCGTGCTCTGGCCACCGTTAAGAAGGGCGTATCCGGTGGTGCTCGAGTTCGAGAATATTTCGTTCAGTACATTCGAACCGGCGGTTGGCGCCGCGCCGGCGTTCGAGAGAACATTGACGGTATCGGTGCCAACGGCTTTCTCAAACGCTTTTGCATAGTTCGATGCGCTGCTGCCGGTGACCTTGAACACGAGGGGAGCCGCACCGGACGCGCCGGGAACTGTGATTGTTACTGCCATGGTTTAAGCCTACCCCACCGTTAAAGTCAGTACCTGATGCTGCGCTGCGAGCAGCCTCTCATCTCACGACACGTCTATCAAACGACCACTGGAACAACAACAACGAAATACCTGGCGGTGCATGATTTTTTGCTCTGCTCCCAACAATGATTGATCGGCGTTACCCAATTCACGCAAAGGTTGTATTGCGCCCCGTGTAGAGGAGAGACAGCAGTTGCGGTGTGTCTTGTCAGCAACGTCTTACAAAAAAGATTCCGCCGATGCTATTTGTCGTGCAACAAGATGACAAATACCTTGACGGGGGAGCGCAGGGGCGTCTGCCTGGTCATTTCGGCCCCGTCGGGTGCCGGCAAGAGCTCGATAGTGCACGGTCTTCTGGCGGCCGATCCCGGCGTTACGGCGTCGGTGAGCGTGACCACACGTGCCCGGCGTGGGAGCGAGGCAGAGGGCAAGGATTATTATTTCACCGACATGGCGAAGTACTTGGCCATGGTGGCGGCGGATGCGTTGTTGGAGCATGCGCTGGTTTTCGGCCGCGGCTATGGCACGCCACGCGCGCCTGTCGAGGCCTGTCTGGCTGCCGGGCGGGACGTGGTGCTGGACATCGACTGGCAAGGCTGGCGGCAGTTGCGGGCGGCGTTGCCCGGCGACGTGGTTGGGGTGTTCATTCTTCCGCCCTCGTTGGCTACGCTGGAAGCCAGACTGCGTGACCGTGGCAGCGACGGCGTGACCGAGGTGGCGCGGCGCATGGCGGCGGCGCGCGCCGAAATTGCGCACTGGGACGAGTTCGATCATGTGCTGGTCAATGACGACCTGCTGGCTTGTACAGCGGCGGTCTCTTCTATATTAGTGGCGGCGCGCTGCACGCTGGCGCGCAGCACCGGCGTGACCCGGCTTGCGTGCACCCTGGCCGGGGGTGGCGCCTGAGCGACCGTCCGGGTCAGACGTGACGGGCGAGCTTGTGGGCGGTGCGAAGCAGGAAGGCGCGGTCTTCGGGATCGCAGCAGCGATAGAGGCGGAGCATCGCCAGCTCGTCACCTGTTGCCGGCTCTGTGGGGCTGGCACCTTGTAGCAAGTGTTCGATGGATGCGTCGAGCGCCTCGGCAATACGGGTGATGTTGCCGCGAAGCTGGCCGGCGCGGTCTGTCTCCCACTGGGCGACGGCACTGCGGCTTACGCCGCAGGCGGCTGCGAGGTCATCCTGGGTGAGGCCGCGGGCGCGTCGGAGGGCGCGGATACGGGCGCCGACGCTGTGTGTTTCATCCTGCATGCCCGGCAGAGTACGCTAGAGCTACTAACAAATCCAGTTGCTGCTGTTGACAATGTCGTGTCAGTTCTTCTAACGTCGCTGTTAGCGATGGGGAGGGTGACGTGCGGGCACATGTGCATTGGACGCAGGAGTTGGACGAGCGGTTGAAGGCGCTGCGGGAAGCCGGCGTTACGTGGGACGGGATTGCCGCGGCGATGGGGCTTGGCCGGAACACCGTGCTCGAGCGCGGGCGCAAGATCGGTGCACGGCGGCTGCGTGCGCGTCCGGTGCCGGCGGTGGAAGAGGCGCGCGACCGGCCGGCCAGGCAGGCCGGGCATCCGGCGACGTGGGGCTTGCTTACGGCCGGCACGCTGCTCGATGGCGAAGCCTACCCCTATCCCGTCTTTCTTTAGGAACAAACAATGAACGCATTCGATTTCGCCGCAGAAGGTTTGATGGATGAGGTGCGGCCCGAGCGGGAGCGGGAGGTGGATTCCGCCTATATCCAGTACCGACTGGAAGAGGCCGGTGCGACGCTGCTGGCGTTGCCCGGGACGGGATACTCGACGCGGTTGAAGGTGAGTCACCTGGACGTGGTGCAGGAGGCTTGCGAGGTGCTGGGCGGCGTGTCCGGCTCCGGACAGATCCGGCCGCCCATCCCCTCGGCTTCGCGGATCACGCGCATGGACGAGGCGCTGGGTTGGATTGCGCTGATCCCGCGCGAGCGCTACGTGCTTCGCCGCATCGTGGGCGCGCGCTGCCTGGTGAGCCCGGTGACGGAGCGGCACTTGTTCTCCTGGCGGCGTCTGGGCGGGGTGATGGGTGCGGACCACAAGGCGGTGCAGCGTTGGCATGCGCAAGGCATCGACATGCTGGTAGCGGCGGTGGGTGCGTTGCGACGGAACGGGGTGTAGGCGGCGGGATCCGTGTGCTCCTGCCTTAATCCCCAGTCTGGCTGAGTGAAAGCGTGTAGCGGCAGCGCGGTGTGGCCAGAGTGCCTTCTATCCGCCTGCCGGTGAGTTGGCCGTTGAAGGTGATCGGATAGGGTTTTTTGTCTATGCCGGGCAGCGTGGTGCTGGCGGAGAGGCTTGTCCCGTTGATCGCGCCGGTCAGGTTGAGGGTGCCGTCGGCGGGGGTGACTGTGATGGCATTGCCGCGCCGGGTCAGGGTGGCGCGGGTTTCCGGGTCACAGGCGCCGGCGATCGGGCGTTGTGGCCCGGTAAAGATACGGGTCTGCTGCATGCCTGTGCAGGCGGTGAGCGGGACCAGGCATAACAACAGAGCGCGCATACGGGACGTCTAGCAGTATCCGCACTGCAAGGCGGGACTGTTTTTTGGCCGGCGACCGCTTTGCCGAGTGGCGGCCTGGGCTGTCCGCCGCTTTGCGCAGATCCGCGGACAGGCACGTTTATGTCTGCCGTGTCGCGCATTACCAACCGGGCGGAGGGCTAGCGGTCCTTTTGGAAAGAAAGAGAAGATTCTCTACCGATTATGTGCCGCTTCATTCGTTGGCGACAGCGCTCGCAAAAGCTTCTTGCTTTCGAGAAAGAAGGCCATCCGTTTTGTCACGAGCGTCAGGCCAGAAAGACCTCATTACGGCGAGCGAGATCGATCTGCTTCTCGATCTGTTCAATTCTTTTCTATGCCAGAGCGATTTTTTTCATTGCCCAGGAACCCCAACTTTCTATATATTTTGCTTAACGATGGCGGTTTGAGCGAACGACTTCCTCACTGCTTCCGACAGTCTTTTTCTGGTTTGCAGATTAGCGGAGTTCGCTGTTCGGCGAAACGTGCAGGCGGCATGCCGCCATTTGCTTGTAGATCGGAGAAAGAATGGGTGACGAGGAGCTGACGCCACTGGACGTATTGCTACGGGCGATGCGGCAGCGATGGCACGAAGGCAAGACGGACGAGGCGGTGGCGCTTGCAAAAGCAGCTGCGCCCTTCATGCATGCGAAGCCAGCGAGCAGCCGGGGGGCAGGCTCGCTGAGCGGTTTGGGGGGCGACAGGCTGGATGACCTCTGCGCAGCAGCCTTTTACCGAGAGCCGGCTGAAGAGGCAGGTTCGGACGAGTCTTGAAGGCTGGTCTCGCGTAGCGGTGCGGGGAGCCGGGCAGGCCCCTGCCAAGCACCATTTGCGCATGATTGCCATGTTGGAGGAAGTCGAGCGCGGCAAAATACGGCAGTTGATGCTGCTGCTGCCACCTGGGTCTGCGAAAAGCACTTACGCAAGCAAGGTGTTTCCGGCCTGGTGGCTGATACGCAACCCGCAGCACTCGGTCATAATGGCTTGCCACACGGCGCGTCTGGCCGAACATTTCGGGCGCGGCGTGCGGGGGTTGCTGGAGGAACATAACGACTACTTGGACGTGCGTGTAAGCCCCGATGCGCGCGCGGCCGCGCGGTTTGCGACCGACCAAGGCGGCGAGTTCTTCGGCATCGGCGTGCATGGGGCGGTGACGGGACGGCGCGCTGACCTGGCGATCATCGACGACCCGATCAGGAGTTTTGCCGACGCCGAGAGTTTTACGGCGCGCGAGCATCTCTGGGAGTGGTTCCGCTCCGATCTTGTGACGCGGATGAAACCACGTGGGCGCATGGTGCTGGTCATGACGCGCTGGCACTCCGATGACCTGGCCGGGCGATTGATCGAGAAGGGTGGGTGGACAGTTCTGCGTTTGCCGGCACTGGCCGAGTCTGGCGATCCAATGGGGCGTGCGCCGGGCGAAGCTCTCTGGCCGGCCTGGGAAGACCGGGCCGCTATAGAGGAAAAGCGGGGATTGCTGGGCGAGCGACAGTTTGCCGCGCTGTTTCAGCAGGCCCCTATGCTGGCTGGCGGTACGCTGTTCGATGCGCGTGCGATGCGCCTGGTGGATGCGGTGCCGGACGGCGTTGCCGTGCGGGGCTGGGATCTTGCTGGGACAGCGGATACCTCCGGAGACCCGGATTGGACCGTTGGCGTGAAATTGGTTCGCGACGCCACGGGCGCCATCTTTGTTGATGACGTGGTTCGGTTCCGTGCGGTTTCGGCCGATGTGGCTGACCGCATCCGGGCGGTGGCTGCGGCGGACGGAAATGCGGTCTCAATCGGATTGCCGCAGGATCCGGGTCAGGCGGGCAAGAGCCAGATCATGTTTCTTACGCAGATCCTGGCGGGGTTCCGGGTTGTGGCTTCTCCGGAGACGGGATCGAAGGAATTGCGGGCGGTGCCCGTTGCGTCCCAGGTTTCGAATGGTGCGATAGCGATGCGGCGGGCCGCCTGGAACACGGTGTTCCTCGACGAACTGGCGAATTTTCCGCATGGCCGGAAGGATGATCAGGTGGATGCGCTCGCACGGGCGTTTACCATGTTGCTTGGTGCGAGCGCGCCCGCGCGTTTTACGCGGTCCTCTTTTTCAGTGCGGTGACGTCGGAGGCTTCCAGTTGAAGGCTCTGGTGTGCCGAATGACGTGACAGCTTCTGCAAGCAGGTTAGTGCAACGAAGTGATGGGGGTGGGGATTGTACCGTACAATTTGCGATCTGCTGCCTGACGACGCCGAGTATTCCGAGCGCACGCGGCAGCTCTCCATCTATCAGAAGATGCTTGACGGCAGTTTCTATGATGTGCTGCCTTATGAGTTTCACGAGGAGCGCAGCGCGGCGGGAGAGTATATCCCGTTGCGGCAACGTCGGCCGTCGGTTCGCTACGGGCTTGCACGGCTTGTGGTGGAGGACAGCGTAGCCCTGCTGTTCAGTGAAGGGCATTTTCCGGCGTTCGACTCGCCGGACCCGGCGGTGCGAGACGTGCTGACTGCGATCGTCCGCGAGACGCGTCTGAATACGATCATGGTCGAGGCTGGACTTCGCGGGTCCATCGGGTCGGTCGCCTTGTTGCTGCGGGTGCTGCGCGGGCGGGTGTTCGTCGATGTGCTGGACACACCCTATCTTTGGCCGCAATGGGCGGCGGATGAGCCTGACACGCTCTGCCGTGTGATTGAACGATACAAGGTGCGTGGCGCTGATTTGATTGCCCAGGGGTATGCCTTACCGGATAGCGGGGCCACGTACTGGTTCCAGCGCGTCTGGGACGAGGAGTACGAGCGCTGGTATGAGCCTTTGGCGGTGGGAAATGCAGGACCGCCGATCGAGGATGCGGCACGCAGCGTGCGGCACGGTTTGGGTTTCGTGCCGCTGATCTGGGTGAAGAACTTGCCGGGCGGCCCGGGCGTGGATGGTGCTTGCACGTTCCGTTGTGCAATCGACACGAGTATTGAGATCGACTACCAGTTGAGCCAGGCGGGACGCGGGCTGAAATACAGTTCCGATCCGACGCTGTTGATACGGGAACCGGCGGGCTTCGACGGTAACATGGTGCGGGGTGCCGCGAACGCGCTGGTGGTAAGCGAGAAGGGCGACGCCAAACTTCTGGAAATCGGAGGCACAGCAAGCCAGGCGGTCATTGATTACGTCAGGATATTGCGTGAGCTGGCTTTGGAAAGCCTGCACGGGAACCGGGCCGAGGCTAGCCGGCTGAGTGCGCCGGCGAGTGGGCGCGCGTTGCAGCTGATGAACCAGGGATTGCTTTGGCTGGCGGACAACCTTCGCGTCAGCTACGGCGAGTGCGCGCTCGTGTCCCTTGCGAAAATGATACTTGCAGCCAGCCAGGTCTATGCCTTGCGGGTGGAAGGTCGCGTGGTGCCGAAGCTGCCAGCGACCGCGCCGGTGAGCTTGCGCTGGCCGGATTGGTACCCGGATGATGCGCTCGACGGGCAGAGGACGGCGGAGACGCTGATCTCGCTGGTTGCGGCCGGACAGATGTCTCGCGAGACGGCGATGCGGGTGCTGGCCGCGAGCTACGACATCGAGGATGTGGCGGCCGAGGTGGCGCGCATCGAAGCCGAACAACTGAAAGCCGAGGGGGCAGGATGAACGAAGCCGAACCAGGTTCGAGCGGAGAGGACGACGCATTTCGGGCGTTGAAGGCGCACGCCGATGCGCTGGAGCGGCAATTGCACGAATCGGAAGCGCGGTCGGTCATGCAGCTTCGGCAGGCCGAGCTGCGGGCCGAGGCGATGCGGGCGGGAATCGTCGATATCGACGGCTTGCGCCTGCTTGATCCGGAGTCTCTGGCGGGTGGGCGTGAGGCGGCGCCTGCCGCCAGTGAGGTGATCGGCAAGCTGCGGCGCGACAAGCCGTGGCTGTTCGGTGCGTCCCATTCGAGCAGCGGCGGGACGGCACCATCGGCCGCGCCGGTCCGCAGGCGGTTGGCGACCGACATGACGATCGAGGAATGGCGGGCTGCGCGGGCGGAGTTGCTGCGGCGGCGGTGACGCTGAACTAAGCTGGTTTCAAGGCGTATTTCGGGGGGCATGGCCCCCTTTTCTTTTGGGGGCACTGAATGAGCATTTCGAATTTCCCGGCGGCGCTGCAGCCCATCATCCAGCAGGGTTTTCTGGAGCGCGAGTTCCAGCAGGCCTTGCGCTCGCGCATTGGCTATCGTGCCTGCGCGGACCGCGAAGACTTCGCCGTTGGCATAGGTGAGACGCTGACGAAGACGCGGGCCGGATTGAAGCCGGCTGTGACGACGCCACTGGCCGCTTCCACCAACACGAACCTGGACAATGGGCTGATACCAAGCTCGTGGAACGTGGAGCAATTCACGCTCACGCTGAACCATTACGCGGCGACCATGGATCTGAACATGGTCACGAGCCGGGTGGGCATTGCCAGCCAGTTCCTGCAGAACGCTTACGTGAACGGCGAGCAGGCCGCGCGCAGCCTCGACGACCTGGCGCGCAACGCTTTGTTCAACGCGTATTTTGCTGGCAACACTCGGGTGCGAACGACGCTGGCGAGCGCCGGGCCGCAGGTGGCCGTGGATGATATACGCGGTCTCCAGGTCGCTTTCGTGAACGGCGTGCAGCAGAGCGTGACCTCGGGCAACCCGCTTGTGGTGACGATCGGTTCCGACCTCTATACGCTGATCGGCGTGGGCCCCGACTCCACGAACGTCTCGACGGCGCCTGGTGGGCAGAGCGGCGTGCTGACGCTGTCCTCCAACGTGACGGTGAGCGACGCGACGGCTGGCAGCACGGTGCAGGCGGCAACAAGTTCGCTCATCCTGCGGCCGAACGCACGCACCAACACCGGGCTGCTGACCACGGGCGACACGCTGTCGATGACAAACATCCTCGACGCCGTGGCGGGGCTCCGGGTGAATGCTGTGCCGGATATCGAGGGCGCCTACAACTGCTATCTCGATCCCATCAGTGCGCGTCAGCTGTTCGCCGACCAGGACTTCCAGCGGCTGTTCATCGGTTCGACATCGGCCAATGAGATATTCCGGCCGGGACAGGGTGTGATCAATGAGTTTCTGGGTCTGCGCTTCGTGCTGACCACGGAGTCGTTCCTGCAGCCGCATCCGACGATTGCCGGTGCTATCGTGCGCCGGCCTATCGTGTGCGGACAGGGCGCGCTGATCGAGGGCGACTTTGCCGGGATGGCGGCGGATGACGTGGCGCCGAAGGACGCGATCGTCTCCCTTGTCGACAACGTCTGCATGGTGACGCGCGAGCCGATCGACAGGCTGCAGCAGATCATCGCGCAGTCCTGGTATTGGATCGGCGGTTTTTGCGCCCCGTCCGACACGACGACGAATAGCCTTACGGTTCCGACATCGACGAACGCAAACTTCAAGCGGGCGGTGATGATCGAACACATGGGCTGAGGTCTGTGGTGGTGCGCTGGGGATGGGGGTCTCTATCGCACCACCACAAGCGGCGGAGGACGCATGCTAACGGATCAGCAGAAGACCGACATACGCCGGTTTTGCGGCTACCCGGCTTATGGAGCCTCTCCGGCCGGGAATATCGGCTGGCGGTTCTACACGGCCTACGGGTTGCTGGAGTATCGGATGAACAACCTCTCCGAAGCGGAAATCGCGGTTGTTCTCGGCTATCTGGCTACGCTGACGCAGTTGGAGATGGCTGTGCCGGCATCGAGCCAGAACCTCGACAGCGACGCCGCTGCCACGTGGCGGCATAACCGCGACGAGGTGGCAAACCGTGTGCAGCTTTTTGATAGGTGGTGCCGTCGGCTGTGCGCGTTCTTTGGCGTACCGCCGGGCGAGGGGCTGGGCTTTTCTGGTGTGAGCTGGACCGTGTGATGGACGCAAGCACGCTGCAGGACCGGATAAGCAAGGGAATGGGCGCGGCGGCACGCAGGGCGGGAAGCCTGTTCAGCCTGTACCGGCCCCCCGGCATCGTGCAGCCGGTAAGTGCGGGTAACCGGATATTGGACCTGCCCGCCTTGTTTGCACCGTTTGGCAAGCGGCCGGGCGCGGCCTACGGGCAATCGCTTTGGAGCGGCACCTTCGATTCATCCTACACCCAGCCGGGCGATTATCTTGCGAGTGCATCGGCGACTTACTTCATTGCCAGCCAGCTACCCGGCCTGGACGTGCAATGTGTGCTGACGAACCGCGTGGTCTCCATTGTGCGGCCGACGCCAGCGATGCAGGGGGGTTACAGCGGATTCTTCTCCACGCCAGGCGAGGTGGTGATTACCGCGTGGCCCGCGTGTCTGCTGGAAAGCGGCGGACATGCCGAGGGGGGCCGGGTGGGTGAGACAGTCTTCGGCGGCTGGACGCTGTTGCTGCCGACGTTGCCGACGCGTCCGCAGACAGCCGACGTGGTGAGCGACGACATCGGTGGCGCTTACGTGGTGGGAAGCGCTGAGCAGAGCGTGCTCGGGTGGCGGCTGACGGTGCGCCAAGTAGGTGCTTGAGGTGCGCTCTTAGGAGTTTCCGATTTGGCCGACTTGTCTGATGTGGAGACTGCGCTAGCGGCGAGCGTAGTGGCGGCAATGTACCCTGCGGGGACTTCGGCCGCGAGTGTGACCGGCGAGCCTGTGAGAGTGTATCGTGGCTGGCCGCAGACCGGCGCGCTGGATCTGGACTTGGCTGCAGGTATCGTCAATGTCAGCGTCTTTGCAGTCCCGGACGACGCACGCAATACGACCCGCTGGGGCGCGGTGACGCAAACCACGCAGGCGATGCCGAGCTTAAGTGTGAAAGTGTTCGGGACCTCGGCGACGTTCAGTGGCACGGGCGGCGCGGGACAGGTGGCCGGTTTGCTGGTGGACAACCAGCCTTTCGTCTATCGCGGGCAGGCTGGCGACACGCCCGCACTGGTTGCTGCCGTGCTGGCGCAGGACGTGCGTGCGGTCCGGGCCTGCTGGCTGTCCGGCACAACGGTGAGCGTTCCGGGTGCCATCCGGGTGGCGGCGCGCGTGGTGGCCGATGGCAGTGCTCTGACCGAATGGGGCCGCCAGGAGCAGGGATTTCGCGTTACCGCCTGGTGTCCGAACCCAGAGATACGCGATGTTGTTTGCAGCGCCATAGGCAATGCGCTGTCGGCGACGGCTTTTCTGACGCTGGCCGATGGGACAAGCGGGCGTATCCGCTACCGCAACACCGCAAGCATCGACGACGCCCAGAACGCCCAGTTGTATCGGCGTGACTTGGTCTACGGCGTTGAATACGCCACCAGTATCAAGGCAAGCGCGCCATCCCTGCTGTTCGGCGACGTTCAGGTTGCCGGCGGCGACATTTATGGCTGAAGGAGACGGTGATGAAGCGTGTGCTGCTGGTGGTGCGGCCGTTCGGACCATATGCGATCGGCGACCTGATAAGCGAGGCAAGGGACATTCGCAGAGTGCTCACCGGCGCACACGCGCATGATGTGATACGGGTGGCGGCGCCGATGGCCGCAACCGACAAGCGGGAGGAGACCTGAAGCATGCCTATTTATCAACAAGGTTCGCTCGACACCACATCCTTGGTGGTGCCTGATTTGTACGTGCAAATCGTGGCCCCGCAGAACCTGGTGCTGAACGGCGTGCCGACCAACGTGATCGGCGTGGTGGGAACGGCGTCCTGGGGACCGGTAAACACGCCCGTGGCGGTGGCGACGATGGCCGATTACGCGACCGGGTTCGGCGCGGTTGTTGCCCGGAAATACGACATGGGCACTTCCGTGGCGACCGCCGTGCAGCAGGGCGCCTCGGCTTTCCGGTGTGTACGCGTGACGGACGGAACGGATGCCGCGGCGAGCTACTCGGTAGGTTTGGCTAACGGCACTTATGCCGTGATGCTGAGCGCGCGGTATACCGGCTCGTTGGGCAATTCGGTAAGTGCCACGCTTTCTGCGGCGTCTGTGCCGGGGCAGTGGCAGCTTACGGTCTCCATGCCGGGACTGGTTCCCGAAACCTACACGAACCTGGTAGGTTCGACTCCGGCGGCGTTCTGGCAGGCGCTCGTCAATGCAGTCAACCTTGGCAATGGGCCGCTGCGCGGCCCGTCGCAGATCATCGTCGCCTCGCTCGGCACGGCCACGGCGACGGCGCCCGCAGCGTTCGGTCCGCAAGGATTGGCGGGCGGCAGCGATGGTGCCAGCGGTGTCACGACAGCAATGATCGTGGGCCAGGACAGCGTGCCGCGCACCGGCATGTACGCGCTGCGATCCCAGGGCTGCGGCATCGGTGTGCTGGCTGACGTCGATGACGCGACACAATGGACGACGGAGGCGGCGTTCGGGCTGTCCGAAGGCGTGTATATGATCATGACCGGTCCGCTCGGGCAAAACATTGCCGGCGCGGTGACGCTGAAGCAGCAAGCCGGCCTGAATTCTTATACGGCCAAGCTGATGTTCGGTGACTGGGTGTTCTGGAACGACCAGACGAACGGGCTGACACGAATGGTGTCGCCGCAGGGTTTTGTGGCGGGACGGCTCGCAAATCTGTCGCCGGAACAGTCCAGCCTGAACAAGCCGCTATACAGCGTGGTGGGCACGCAGCGGTCCGGCCTGCCGGGTAGCGGCCAGACATCGACTTACAGTGACGCCGAGTTGACGGTGCTGTTCGAGAACGGGATCGACGTGATTGCCAATCCGCAGCCGGGCGGGGCGTATTGGGGTGTGCGGTGCGGGCACAACACGTCGTCCAACGCGGCGACAAATGGCGATAACTACTCGCGGCTGACGAACTACGTCGCGGCGACGCTCGCGGCAGGCATGGGCCAGTTTGTTGGCCAGGTGATCAATGCGGGGTTGTTCCGGCAGATACGCGCGACGCAGCTGAGCTTCTTGCAGACATTGTACTCACAAGGCGTGCTTGGAAGCGTGGACGGGTCCGTGCCGTTCACGGTGATCTGCGACGCGAGCAACAACCCGCAGAGCCGGATCAACCTGGGCTTCGTGCAGAGCGATGCGCAGGTGCAGTTCCAGAGCATCAACGAGAAGTTCGTGGTCAACGTGGAGGGTGGCCAGACGGTGGCCATCCAGAGGCAGGTCCTACCTGGGGGCACGGCCTAGATATTTGCCGGGTGCCGGTGGTTCGAGGACCGCCGGTTGGGCGCAAAAATCTCTTGCTTCTTTTCTCCGGGATAGAAGGCCTGGCTTTCTTCGGATATCTGGTTTGGGGGAACACTGAATGCCGATCAATTCGTTTTCGATCGGGCGCGATTGCCAGCTTGTGGTGATGGGGCCGCAAGGGCGCGTTGACCTGACTTACGTGACGGGCTTCGAGAGCCGGCAGATGACCCAGTCGGTTCGGCTCGACCGGTTGGACGGTGTGCCGATGGGGGCGGAGTTGCCGAAAGGTTGGGAAGGCAGCTTCGAAGTAGAACGCGGCACGAGTGCGGTGGACGACTTCATCGCGGTGTCGGAGCAGACTTTTCTTGCGCAGGGTTCGCTGCCGGCGGGTGCGGTCTACCAGTATGTGACTGAGGTGGATGGGTCGGTCTCGACGTACCAATACAGCGGGGTCGTGTTCAAGCTGGTGAACGCGGGAACCTGGAAGGGTGACTCGACGGTCAAGCAGAAGCTCGAGTTTTTCGCCACCCAACGTCAGCGCGTCTGATGAGCTCGCCGAGTGCGCAGATCCTGGCCGCCGCGTCCGCTACGTTGGTGGTGCGTGATGCGGATGGACGGGAACTGGTTGTGCGCAGGATGACGGCGCTGGACAGGTTGCGGCTGTTCAAGGCGATTGGGCCCGTGCTGTCCCAGAACAACCCGTATTTGGGCATGGCGATGCTGGCGGCGAGCGTTGTGGCGATCGACACGGTGCCTGTGCCGCCGCCGGTCACCGAGGGGCAGATCGAGTCACTGGTGGCGCGGCTGGGCGATGTGGGCATCGCCGCGGTTGCGTCGCACTTGTCGGCTGAGCCGGCGCCTGTGCTGGGGAGTGCGGCGCAGGGAAACTGAGTGGGCACCCCGATCTGGTTGACTGCCTCTATCTGGTTCGGAACGGGGTGCCGTTTGATGTGGCCTTCAGCCTGCCCGCGGATGAGCGGCTGGCGTGGGTTGTGGTGATGGGGCGGTTTGACGGGTTTGAGTACGATTGGGGAGCGCAGCGGTGGAAGAAGCCCTGAAGGACGCGCTGCTGCGGGCGGGCGACACTCTCAGCCAGGCGCTGCGCGGGGGATTGCTGGCGCGCGGGTTCGAAGCGGACCTCACGGTGTGTGCTGAGGAGGGGCGCGTGACGGTTATGAGCCGCTCGCGTGCGGTTTGGGCGGCGGAGCTCGGTGAGCCGGGCAGGCCGCCGAGTGCGCCGCTTTCCGGCGCTGCAGGCGCGGCGAGCGGCGACGTGGTGGGCGCGCTGCTGGGCCATCTCAGGGAGGCGTTGCGGTGAGCGAGGCGTATGAGATCGGCGTGACGCTCGCGTTGGGTGATGGCGTGTCCGCGAGTATTGCACAGGCACGCAAGGACACGGCGCAGCTGGAGCGGGTGCTGCAGGCAGGCGGTGTCTCGGTGCAGCAACTGCGAGCCGCGTCGGTGGTAGCGCTGTCGGCTATACGGGCGGTGCCGAGCGTTGGCAAAATTGCGGCGAAGGAACCTGTGCCGGCGCAGACGGCGGAAGATGGGTCAGCGGTTGCGCGGGTGGACGTAGCGCCGGCCGTGGTGCCGGCATGGCCGCAGGCACGGGATGCGGCCATGCCGGCCAAGGCGGCGGAACCCGCTGTTGTGGCGCCGCAGCAAGGCTCGGCGGCCATTGTGCCGGCTGTCTCTGAAAGGGGGGCTGCACCGGTTGCGGCTGCGCATGGGGCGCCTGCGCTGGCGCCTCAGCCATTGCCGCCCGAGCCGGCTTGGATGGCGCCGCAGCCTTTGCCAGCCCCGCAGCCGGCGCAGGCGCCGCAAGCAGCACCCGTGACGGCCTCGCAGAGCGTACTGCAAGTGTCCGCGCCGATTTCCCTGGCGACGATCGGGGCGGCTGCCAGGGATGAGCGGCCTGCGCCAGCGCCGGCGGGTTTCGATTTTGGGTCTGCGCGACCGGTGACGGCCTTGCCGGCAGAAACGCCTGCCGCAGCGGTGCCGGATCTGCGGGTGCCTGACACTGGTGGAGCTACGGGCACAGCGCCGCAGGCTTGGGAGCAGGTTTCTGAGCCGGCCTGGGCACCGCCTGGGAGAGGTAACGATGCCGGCGCGGCCGCGCGCATGACGGGTCCGCTGCCATCGGCGGCGGCGGCACCGGAGCGAGCGGTTACGGGGCCTCAGGAGGGGGCAGATGCAGGCGCTTCGACGCAGGCACCGGCTGCTCCCCCGCCGGCGGCGGCGAATGCGGGGCCAACGGAGGGCGACGTGTTTCTGGATGGCGCACTCGTTGGCAGATGGATTTCCCGATTTCTGTCGCAGGAGGCGGGGCGGGCTTCGGCTGGACCGACCGGGTTTGATCCGCGCCGGGGACGGCTGCTGCCAGGCGCCACGGTGGGGGGCTGATGGCTTTGTTGACACTTGGCGGGCTGGATCTCGACGGGTTCGAGGTTCCGGCAAGCGTGCGGTTTGGCGGTGCGCAGCGCGCCGCCGTGCACAAGCTGCTGGGCGGCGGGCGTGTCATCGATACGATGGGCCGCGACGATTCTGCACTGTCCTGGTCGGGCATCTTGTCCGGCGCTGACGCGGGTGACCGGGCACGCACCCTCGACGCGATGCGCGTGGCAGGCGGTGTTCTCGCGCTGGCCTGGGACGCGTTCTGCTACAACGTTGTCATCACCCAACTCGATCTGGATTACTGCAACCCCTGGTGGATCACCTATAAAATCCAATGCACCGTGCTGAGCGATCTTGCGCAGGCCGCCACTGTCTACACGCCTGACATCGTCGGCAGCATCCTGGCGGATTTGGCGTCCGCATCCGGCGCGTTGGGTCTCTCCAGCATAGTGGCGGCGGCTTCGGTGGCAGGCGCCTTATTGCCGGGCACGAGCGCTGTTGCTTCGACAATCGTGGGTTTGAGCCAGGCTCAGGCAACGATTGCGCCGGCTATCGCGAGCGCCGAGCAGTCCCTGTCCGCGAGCGACGTGCCGACATTGGTTACCGCGTGCGGCACGCTGGCGCAGTTTAGCACGGCGCAGGGATTTGTCGGGCGAGCGTTGACCAACCTGTCCGGGATACAGATCTGATGCAGACGGTGACGGTTGCGAGCGGAACGCTGTTCGGTGTTGCCGCACAGTATCTGAATGACGCGACGCAGTGGAACAGGATAGCCGCGCTGAACGGTATCTCCGATCCGTGGCTGTCCGGCCTGACCGTCCTGCAGATACCTGATCTGGATGCCTCGGCGGGAGGAGGGGTGGGCTTTGAGTGACGCACGGGCGCCTCAGATCTGCGTGCTTGTGAACGGTGAGGTGATTGCTGGGGTCATCGATGTGGAGGTGGCGGCCAACAACCATCTGGCGGCCGATCGGTATCGGGTGCGAGCGTCGTTGACTGCGACGGGGTACGCAACCTGGATTGGCGACACGTTGGACGTGGAGATACGGGCTGGCCTGGCTGGCGCGTGGTGCAGCCTGATCTTCGGCGAAGCGGACCGGCTGGAGTTTGATGTCGGCCGCGGCGAGGTTCGTGTCGAGGGGCGTGATCTTACGTCACGCTTCATCGAAGCCCGGACCCAGGAGACTTTCGAAAACCAGACTGCAAGCGACATCGCTGCAACACTTGCTGCGAGGCGCGGGCTGGTGCCGGCCGTTACGCCCACGACGGCGATCGTCGGGCGGGACTACCAGAATTCCACTTCCCGGGTGACGCTAGACCAGCATGCGCGTGCCACGACGGAATGGGACCTGCTGATCCGGCTGGCCGAGGGTGAAGGCTTCGATGTCTGGGTCGACGGCCAGACGCTCAATTTTGCGCCTCCCGACCAGACCGCGTCCACACTACTGTTGACGCCTGGCGATTGCCTTTCGGTTCGCCTGGAGCGGCTGATGTCCTTGAGTGGGGGTGTCTCGGTAAGCGTGAAGAGCTGGGATTGTCGGGGCCAGACGGGGGTGCTGCAGACAGCGAGTTCGGCATCCGAAGGCGAGCCCCGCAACTACGTGGTTGTAAGGCCCAACCTGTCTGCGCAGGCCGCACAGGCTGAGGCACAACGATTACTGACGCAGATGTGCCAGCATGAGCGAGGCGTTTGCATCGAGATGCCCGGCGACCTGACCACGCAGCCGCGCGACATTCTGGTGCTCGCGGGGACGAACACAGATTTCGATGGAATCTGGACTGTTACCGACGTGGAGCGACGCATGTCGTTCGGCGGCGGCTTCGTTCAGTTGTTGGAAGCGAGGTTGCCAGCGTGGACAGCTTTCTGAACCATCTCAAGGCTCACGCCGCACAGATGGACCAGGGGTGGGGGCAGCCGCGCCTGGCGGTGGTGCAATCCGTTGATCCGGCGACGTTCACCGTGCGCGTGTCCGTGCAGCCAGAGGGCGTGCTGACGGGGTGGTTGCCGGTTACGTCCGCCTGGGTGGGAGCTGGCTGGGGACTGGCGTGCCTGCCAGCCACGGGAGACCAGGTTCTGGTGGTCTGGCAGGAGGGTGATGCGGAGCAGGGCATCGTGGTTGGCCGGTTATGGTCCAACATGGTGAAGCCGCCGCAGGTGCCGGTTGGTGAATTCTGGCTGGTTCACCAGACGGGCAGCTTTGTCAAGCTGCACAATGACGGCTCGATCGAGAGTTCGGGTGCCACCTGGACGCACACCGGGGATTTTCATGTAAGCGGCAATGTCTATGACCAGCATGGCTCCTTGGCCGCGTTGCGCGGGCACTACAACACGCACGTGCATCCGCCATCCTCGGCTGGCCCTGAACCAACGGATTGAAGGGAAGCCGGTGCATGCAGGATGCAGCGTTGTTATGGGGGCAGGATATCGGTGCGAACAGCGTCGGTGACATCGCACTTGCGTCAGGCACTGTGCTGGGACAACAGCGCGTGCTCCGGCGGCTGCTGACGAACCCCGGGGACTACGTGTGGGACACCGCCTACGGGGCCGGGCTTGCGCAGTTCGTGGGCACCCCTTGCAACGTTGCTTCCATACGGGCGACGATACGCAGCCAGATATTCAAGGAAGTGTGCGTCGCCCGGCTGCCTGAGCCGGTCATCGACGTGACATCCGCTTCCAACGGCAGCGTGTACGTGCAGATACGATACGTCGACTCGGCAAGCGGAACGACCCAACTCCTCTCATTTTCAGTGGGCGTCTGACATGATCCTTCCGCTGCAGAAGTTCTCGGTGTTGCTGGAGAACATGGCCGCCGGCGTTCAGGGAAACGCTGCGCAGCTTGTTGACCTGTCAATCGGCAGTGTGCTTCGTGCACTTCTCGAAGCCTGTGCTGCCGTGGCGTTGTGGATGCAATGGCTCATCCTGCAGGTTTTGACGCTGACACGTGCGGCTACAAGCACTGGGCCCGATCTGGACAGCTGGATGGCTGATTTCAGCCTGGTGCGGTTGCCAGGGGCAGCAAGCGTCGGCTCGGTTACTTTTTCCCGTTACACACCGGGCATGAGTGCTACGGTTCTGGTCGGAACGAACGTCAGCACGAATGATGGAGCACAAACGTTTCAGGTTATTCAGCAAAGTAGCAACCCTGCATGGAACGGGAGCTCGGGCTACAGCGTGGCACCTCTGGTCAGCAGTGTTACCGTGCCGGTGCAGGCGACGGCGCCCGGTGTGGCCGGTAACGTCCAGGTCGGTGCTATCGGCGTGTTGACGTCACCTGTAGCGGGTATCGATACGGTGACGAACGCCGCCAGCTTTGTGGGTGGTGTCAACGCGGAAAGCGATGCTGCGCTACGGTCCAGGTTCCAACTTTATATCAACAGCCGGTCACTTGCGACGCCGCAAGCGGTGGACGCTGCCGTCGCCTCGTTGCAGCAGGGATTGCGCTACACCGTCCTGGAGAACCAGGACACCACTGGTGCTTTCCTGCCAGGACACTTTTGGGTTGTAGTGGATGATGGTACGGGATCGCCTCCGGACAGCCTGCTGACGAACGCGAGTAGCGCGGTCGAGGCTGTGCGGCCGATTGGCGCCACCTACGCTGTTACAGGCCCACTCGTGGTTGCAGTGACTGTGCAGATGAGCATTTCTACGTCCAATGCTCTTACCCGGCCGGCTGTCATCCTCGCCATCGAGACAGCGACTGCCATGTGGATTAGCGGATTGCCGATCGCCGGAACCCTTGCGATCTCAAAACTCGAGGCTTTGGCGCATGGCGCTGACCCGAGTGTTATCAGCGTTACATCGGCCACGATAGACGGAGTGGTGGCGGACGTGATTGCACCGGAAAATGGGGTGTTGATTGCAAGCAGCATAGTCGTGAGCTGACATGCAGGGAGATGTGGCGGACTTTGTGAGCCGCCTGCGACGTGTGTTGCCGGCGCGCTGGTTTGGCGACACGGCGCCGATTACCGACGCCGTCCTGAGCGGCTTTGGTGTAGCCTGGTCGGCTGTCTACACGCTGATCGAAGTGGTGCGCGCACAGGCCCGGCTGCTTACTTCGAGCGGCGGTTTCGTGGACAGTTTCGCACAGGACTTTTGTGGTGCGGCATTGCCGAGGCGCAGCGGTGAGAGCGACGCCAGCTATATCCAGCGTATCGGCTACGAGTTACTGCGGCCGCGTGGGACGCGGACGGCGATGACGACGGCGATGTTGCAGCTGACCGGTCAGCCGGCAATCGTGTTCGAGCCCGCGCGGCCGATGGACACCGGCGGGTATGCCACAGGCGGTGCGGGATACGGGGTGGCCGGCGGTTATGGCAACCTGAAGCTCGCCTATCAAAGCTTTCTGAAAGTAAGGCGCCCGCATGGCGCCGGTATAGCACAGCTCGCCGGCTATCGCACCGGCGGTGTGCTCGCCTACGGAAGCTTGGCGTTGGTGCAGACGGGCGTGCCTGACAGCAGCATATACGCTTCTGCCGCCTCCATCTTGCCGGCCGGCTCTACGGTCTGGGTCCAAATACAGGGTTAAGCCTGGCGGTCCCGTTACACATATTTTTGGAGATACATGCATGGATCGTCAGATCGTGTATCCGGGCAGCATTCCGCTTGATACGGACTTGCTGAATGCCCAGCGCAATACGATGATTGCCTTGGGTTACCTGTCGCAAATGGTGCTCGGCACGAACACCGTCGCTGACGGCCTGGCATGTACCCCGACGTCGCCCGCGTCAATGTCGGTCAATGTCGGTGCTGGCAGCATCACGCAGTTTGGCGTCATCGACACGACGCCTTTCGGCTCGCTTCCTGCTTTGCCGACGAACCCCCTTGTAAGGCTTGGGATAAATATCGGCAGTACCAGCTTTGCCCTTACGGCGCCGACGGCGTCGGGGCAGGTGATCAACTATTTGGTCGAGGCGACACTGTCCGAGGCCGATGCCGGGGCGACGGTGTTGCCTTACTACAATGCCGCGAACCCCGCGCAGCCGTATAGCGGGCCTGGCAATGACGGTGCGGCGCAGATGACGGAGCGCGTGCAGTCCGTGCAGCTCTCGGTGAAGCCGGGACCCGCTGTGGCGATTGGGAGCCTAAGTTTGCCGCCGGTTGATGCGGGCTGGGTGGGGCTCTACGTGGTGAGCGTCGCCTACGGCCAGCAATCGATCACAGCGGCCAACATCACCACGCTTTCTACGGCTCCTTTCGTAAGTTGGAAGTTGCCGCAATTGACGCCAGGCACGCATAACCTGGCGGTGTTTCAGCCGACGACGCAGGGTGTCTGGACGGCGCCCGCCAGCGTGAGCGGCGTGCGGCTACGTATTTGGGGAGGAGGCGGCGCAGGCGGCAACGGTTTTGGCAGTGCAGGTGGTGGCGGTGCCGGGAGCGGTTATGCTGAGGGCTACGTTGGCGTAACGCCGGGGCAATCTTTTAATGTGCTTGTCGGCAACGGCGGCGCGGGCTCCGGAGCAAGCGGTGGGACTTCAAGTTTTGGTAGCGTGGCCTCCGCGAGCGGAGGTGCGGCTGGTGCGAGTGGCACGTCGAGCACGGCTGGGACCGGTGGCTCGACCGGAGGCATTGGCTCTGGCCTGGCTCTGGCAATCTCGGGCAGCACCGGCGGCGACGCATTGAGCCTGGGCAGCAACTGGCTAAGTGGCACAGGTGGGGGCTCACACGGCAGTACGGGCGGCTTGCCGGTGAGCGGTGCTGCGAGCGGGCTGCTTGCCGGCAAAAACGGCGTGGGGCCAGGCAGCGGCGCCGGCGGCGGCGTGGGCGGCGGTCTTGGTGGGCAAGGCGGCCCGGGGCTTGTGCTGGTTGAGTGGTGAGGGCTCGCGCTCGTACAATCTCTGCCAGTGTCAGCCGAAAACATCAGTTGCTCTTAGGAGTTTTCGCATGGGAACACCCGCGCAATTTGTCTGGCAGGCGAGTACGTCGCGCGTTGTCGTGCCGGATGGTTTTGGACCCTTTCCGAGGGGGACCTGGCAAACTGTTCCACCGCCCTTGTCATGGCCGGTCAAGGATCCGGGCGATACGCTGGACTACGTTGTCGATCTTTCTCGCGCGCTTGCCGGGGATACGGGTGATGGTATCGCAACGCTGGACGTGGCGATCTCGCCGAACAACAGCGGTGACCTGAGCTTGACGTTCTCGCGGGCGGATGGCGATCGCGCCATCTTGTGGCTTACCGCGGGTTTCACAGGGACGACTTACGCGGTGACGGTGGTGGTAGGCACCCAGAGCGGGCGGACGCTGTCGCGCACGATCGGGTTGCCGGTCATGACATTGGCGACACCCGCCCCGTTCGGTAACGATATCACGGATCAATCAGGGACGCCCCTGACTGACCAGACGGATAACCCGATCACAGTAGATTAGCCTTGCCAGCAACAATCGGTCGTGCTGCGGGCTGATTGGTTTCGGCCCGCGACTTGCGGGCATACGCGGCTGTTGATGCAGGAAATGGGGCTTGTATGCCGACAATACCGCAGTTACCGAGCGCCACTGCAACAGGTGCGCAAGACGAGCTTCCCGTCAGTCAAGGCGGAATCACGCGTGCCGTGACAGTGGCCGAATTGCTGAGTGGCACACAGCAGGCGATTGAAGTTCCAAGCCCGAGTATTCTTGGGCGCGCGTCTCTGGGCCCTGGTGGGCCGGAGGCATTGGCGCCTGGCCTGGGGTTGGCTGTGCAGAACGCATCATTGCTGGCCAACGGCGCTGATCATGCGGCGTTCGTGCAGGAGAGTGCGTTTGCGGCCGGTGACGAGGCGATCATCAATTCCAGCGGCACGCCGAAGCGTTTGCCGCTTCCCGGTCTGCGCGCGCTGTTCAGCGGTGGGACGAACGTGTCTATCGACACGAACGGCGTGATCGCCGCGTCCACTGACCCCAGCGTGTCCGGAAGCTTGACCGCGCTCTCGCAGACTGTTTCCGGCGCCGAGGCGAGCATAGCGGTACTTGGCTCCAAGATACCGACGGGCGGCTTCGCGACCGTCAACAGCACTGGCCAGGTGACATCGCCCGTGGCGGGCGACGTAAGCCTGGGGACTGTTCTGACAGCTCCCGGCGGGTCCTCACGCACGCTCGCGCAGCGTGCAGCCGACCGCATAAACGTACTGGACTTCGGGGCGCAGCTTGGTGGGCCAGACTGCACGGCCGCGTTCAACGCGGCTATCGCGGTCATGCCGGCTAGCGGGGGCGAGCTTTACCTGCCGCCAGGCGATTACTGGCTGCAGAGCTCCATCGTGATTAGCGGCAAAGTCATCTCCATACAGGGTGCTGCACGCGGCGTGACGCGCATTCATCTTGCGCATACCGGCATCGGCTTCGACATCGCACCCGGCAACGTACTCAGTAGAGTCATGTTGGGCGGCTTCTCCCTCTATGCCGAGAGCCAGAACGGACAGACGGCGGCCGGGATCCGAATCACTTATCCGTCCACATCTTCGTTCGGCTATGTCTCGGCAAGCATCCATGAGATAGAGTTCTTCAGCTACCCAAATAGTGCCAACGGCACCGCGCCTTTCCCGCAAACCTTCCTCCGTGGCATGGTGCTGAATGGTTGCTGGAGCACGCAGATCGCTAATGTCTCGTGGTTCGGACCGCCGGCAGCTCCCGGCACCACTTCGTCAGCATTGGTGGAGTTGAACGGCTCCGTCGATACCAGACTCCATGGCGTGCAAGCCTACTATGGGAACGCCGTCGTATTGCAGACCGGATATTGCGAGGGCATATATCTCAGCTCTCCACTGGTAGTGGGCGCCGACTACCTGATGCTGCAGACCGACGAGACGAAGTGGCCAGGCTATGCCGTGGGCAGATCGATGCTTCTTGGGCTGTGGGTGGCGCAGGGTGAGGTAAATACCAGCCTTGGTGTGGTCCAGCTGTCTAACGTGACAGACGGCTTCTTCTCCGGTCTCGACATCACACGTGACACAGGGCCTAACACCTCGCAGGTGTTTTTTAACCTGACCAACGTCTCGAACTTTCACGTCAGCGGATGCAATTTCGTTGGTGGCCCGAACGGCGGTACGCCGGCCGACGTGGCCTTCTCGTTTACGAGTACTGTGAACTCATCAAGCAACATCATAGATGGCTGCCACTTCGAGGATATGGCGACAGTCATCCAGATCAACGGTGCAAACGGCACGGTTGGCCTGACGACATACGGTCTCCATCTCGGGAACGTGCCGCTAGCGACCGCTATAGTGGACGCGACGCCAGCCACTTCTGGCGATTACCTTTCCTTCATTACGCCGTCACAGTCCAACACACCGGCAGGGTGGGGCAATTCTAAGGACCATGTGTTCTCGAACCAAGGTGGCACGACCCTTTTCCGGATCACGAACGTCGCCAATGCCGCCAACTACTTGCGGCCGCAGGCCGCGACCTCAGCCAACCCGCCCACGTTGTGCTTTGACGGCTCCGACGGAACGATCAACGGTGTGATCCAGACGAAGGGTGGCAACCTGTTCATCAACGCAGCCGGGGGCACGTCCAACAGCGGTAATATGGCCAGCTTGATGAACACGCCGGGAGCGACAAACTGGCTGGTTTTCCAGAATGCCACGTCCGGTAACCTCAGTCTGATAGAGACGAATGTTGGCGGTTTGGGAATTCAGCCCAAAGGCGCGTTGTGGCTCTCGCCAAGCAGTGGTTTGTTTGTTCCCGGCTTGCCGACAGTCAGGCCAGCAGCGGGGTCCAGCCAGGTTTGGAACAATAACGGAGTTCTGAGTATCGCGTAGGAGGTGCAAATGCCACAGAGCGACATGCACCTTCTCTTTCAACAAATGGGAGAGGTGCTGACCGGCATACGCGGTCTGCATGACACGATCAATATCCGTCAGGCCCAAGCGGAGCAGCTGCACGACATTGTAAGGGCCGACCTGGCCACGCTGCGACGTGATCAGCGTGAGCTGGAAGAGAAGTTCGAGTGCATCGTCTCCATCGTGCAGCATGAAATGGAGACGCTTCGGTCAGGGACTGCAGAGCATGCGCGCTCGATCGGGGAGATGGTTCACGCCATCGATGCGTTACGCCGGCCGATCTCGGAAATACTGAGCCTGAAATCGCGTGTTGCAGGTTTGGTTTTCGGGGCTGGGCTGATCGGCAGCGCAGCACTTTGGCTGGCTGAGCCGATCTACGGCTGGCTCGTGAGCGAGAGCTTCCTGAAGCGCTAAGACCGGCACCGTCTGGCACCACCATAATCAAACAGATCGGGGATCTCAATGCGAACACATGTCGTGGGCGCGTTAGCGCTCGGCTTGCTGGCGACGCCGGCAGCGGCTGGAAGCTCTTACATCATGCCCGATGGCACCAACCGGGCACCCGCGGTCACCTTGCATTGCGTGACAGCTGCCGGGACCGCGGTGGCTTGCGGGACGGCGGCGAACCCGCTCGTGGTGAGCGCACCGGCAGGTGCCTCCTCATCCGCTAACCAGGTAATGCAGCTCGGTGCCGAGCAGGCCTCTGCCCAGGGTATAGGGACTGTGAGCGACTCGGCGTTTACCGGTGGCCAAGGCTCTATGGTTTCCTTGCTCAAGGCACTTTGGTCTGTGACCTCGGCGGGCATTCCTGCGCTGCCCACCGGAGGCACACTTACGTCTCGTACATTGAGCCTACCGGCGGGTGTCAGCACGCAAGTCTTCGCCAGCAATGGTGCCCGTCGCTATGTGTCATTTCAGGTGCCGCTGTCGGGCGGCGTGTGGATCAATGTCATGGGTGGCATAGCAGGGCCGAATGGCATGGATTGCGCGTATTTTGCTGCTGGTAGCTTTTATGAAAGCGGCTCCTTCATCAATCGAGGTGCCATCACGGTCTACTCGTCTTCCGCCGTCATGTTCTCGGCATGGGAGAGCTGACCATGCGCGGACGTCTTCTACAAATAATCCTCGGCAGCGCATTGCTACTGCCGCCTACGGGCGCCCAGGCTGGACTTGTTACACCGCCCAAGTCGCTGCGCGCCCTTGCGGGACGGCAAGTTTGGGTACCGGTCTGCTCGCGCCGCGGCGTAAACGGATCGAGCGCCTGGTTCGACAACACGAATACGGCTGTCATGGACCAGGTGGCGTGCGTGTCACCGTCCTATGGCACAGTAACAGCATTAAAACTCGTGTACGCCGCGTTCGACATGCCGCAGCAGGGTGAGGCCGACCGCCCCGTGACAGCCACTGGCACCGCGGCAATCTACATACCGTCAGCCAACGCCAACACCGTATTGGCAAACGGATCCGTCGCCTCGGGTTCGACAACACTCAATTTCGCATCCACGACGCTGGGTGCGAATGGCATCAGTGTCGGCCAACTCATAAGCAGCAGCGGCGGCGGCATTGCTGCAAACACCTATGTTGCCTCCGTGGTAAACAGCTTCGTCGCCGGATCTGGGAACCAACCGTCGGGGACGGTCGTCACGATGAGTAATGCGACGACGGCGACCACGGCTGCAGGACAGCCTATGAGCTTCAGTGGCTCGTTGATCCCGGCAAAGTTTGGTGGAAAGCGGCAGTTCACGATCGAGCCCGCACATGATGTCGTCACGTCCGACCCAGTCGCCGTGGAGCTGCTTGCCGGCACGACGTTTTTTATCCGAAGCTTCGCCACAGTAACGGCATCGGGGTTGCAATTGATGGATTACCCGGGGTCAGGTTCTCGCCTGACCGGGGAGTTCGACAACAGGAGTACGACGCCACTCGACCAGACAATGGTGCCGCTTGCACTTTCGAACACCGGCGGAGGCTACTGGTGCCCGGTCGCGGTGCTCGGGCTAGTTACCGTGCCGTTCGGCCAGCCGAGCCCCGGCGCGGTTTTGATCCTCGGCGACAGCATTGCGGCTGGTACGGGTGACAACGCGGACGGGCTGGGTCTGCAAGGCTACATTCAGCGCAGTCTGGAGAATAACATTGGGTTCGTTACTGCGGCGCGTGGGTCGACGACGGCGTTCTCTGTCGTGGCGCACGGTGATGGGCAGTACGCGTTATCCGTTGATACCGGCATTACCGACGTGCTTCTGGAGGACGGCCGCAACGACATCTTGAGCTTTCAGGTAAGCGACACCCAGCTGGAGACCTACATTACCCAGATCGCCACGCGCTATGTGCAGACGGGCAAACGCGTTTGGTGCTTCACCGTTCCGCCGACAACGCAGAGTAATGACGGCTGGGTGACTCTGGCTAACCAGAGCTGGACAGTGGCGGTTGCGAACACGGGAAGCACGGCAACGAGCGCTGGCAGCGTGTCCGTGCCGATGGTAAGCCTGGCTAATCTCGCGGTCGGTCAGGCCGTCTCAGGCACAGCCATTGCAGCTGGGAGTGTGATCAGCGCGCTCGGTTCGGGTGCCATCACGCTTTCAGTGCCGCTCACGGCAGCCTTGCCGGCCGGAACGAAACTCAGTTTCGGCTCCGGCAGCGCATCAGCCTCGGCTGCCGAGATGTATCGGCAATCGTACAATAGCTATTTGCGCCAACATGCCGCCGTCCTGGGATGCAGCGGCGTGGTTGATCCAGACAAGGTGTTTTCGGACCAGGGTGGGTCCGGAAAATGGCGCGTGGACCTGGGGACGGCCAGCGCAGATGGCGTGCACCCAGCGGCTGTACTTCATCAGGCTGCGGTGAATGCCGGACTGATTACGCCGGCAATGTTCCAGGCGCCCTAACGCGTCTGTTTCAGCGACACTAACGACAGTAGAGGGGAAGATGGAAGACCTGCGCGCATGGCTGCGGCAGCCGACGACGGTTGCCGGGATTTCCGCGCTGATCGCCACGATCAGCGCGCTGTTGATGGACCAGATCGCATGGGCACAGGCGGTGCCGATTCTCGTGGGCAGTGCTGTCTCGATGCTGCTGCCGGACAATACGGGCGCACACGAACAGGCTCAGCAGCTTGCAAGCGAGATCATAACAGAATTCACCAGCAAAAAGGGACCAGCACAATGATAATCCGTATGAGCCAGGTGTGCGTGGCAGGGGTGCTTGCCTTCGGAACTCTCTCGGCGTGCACGACAGCCAGACCGGAAATCACCACGGACCTCAACGCCGGTTTGGAGGTGGCGGCTGCATTGCAAAGCGCCTATGCGGCGCGGCCGAGCGCCGATCCCAAGATCGTGGCAGACTTGACCCGCCTTACGGCAGGCGCCCAGGCCGCAGTCGCTTCCTGGGAAGCTTCGAGCAGTTCGTCCAACGAGGCTCTGGCCAACGCGGCCATCTCGGGGCTCGTGGCGTATGAGGCCTCAGCTCATATCACCCCGTAATACTAATGGCTTTTGAGATTGATCTGTGAAGAAAGGCCAAGGGCTCTGCCCCTGGACCCCGCTAAGGACAGTCG
>CAXUOA010000007.1:0-29990 GCA_964252625.1 uncultured Acetobacteraceae bacterium
GACTGCTTGCTTTCTTTGCGTCAGTCCCGAAGCCCGTTCTTTTCTCCAGGAAAAAACCGCTTCCCTGCTTTCCGGTTTGGGCTTAAGCACCAAGGAACCCGCCATGAAACTCGCAGGCAAGATCGCCTACATCACAGGCGCCGATTCGGGCATAGGCCAGGCCATGGCAAAGCTGTTCGCTGAAGAGGGTGCCGACGTCGCCATCGGCTACCACACGGACGAGGCCGGCGCGCGCGAGACAGCCGGCCAGGTGGAAGCCGCCGGCCGGCGCGCGCAGGTGTTGCAGGTCGATGTGGGCGAGCAGGATTCCGTGGAGGCGTTCTTCGCCGCGGCGGCAAAGACGCTGGGCACATCTGACGTGTTCGTGGCCAATGCCGGGCTGGGCATGGGTGAGCCGAAGCAGGTGGCCGAGATGGACGGCCAGGTACTGGACAGCATCCTGCAGACCGATCTGAAAGGGCCGCTGTTCTGCGCACGCACTTTCGTGCGGTTGCGACGTGCGGCCGGTGGCGGCGGCAGGTTCCTGATCACCGGTTCCGTGGCGGGCCATCTGCCGACGCCGAACAGCGCGCCCTACGGCATGGCCAAGGCGGGGGTGAATTCCCTGGTGCGCTCGCTGTCGGTCGAGGTGGCGCCGGACCACATCAACGTGAACGCGATCGCACCTGGCCTGATTGCCACGCCGATGACCCAGAAACGTCTCGACAATCTCGCCGAACGCGAGAAAAGCATGGCGGCGATCCCGTGGAAACGACCCGGGCGGCC
The DNA here is from genome assembly GCA_964252625.1 of uncultured Acetobacteraceae bacterium. GTDB lineage: Bacteria > Pseudomonadota > Alphaproteobacteria > Acetobacterales > Acetobacteraceae > BOG-908. The sequence goes on from CAXUOA010000007.1 coordinate 766, forward strand.
GGAGGAGATAGCGGGATTGGCGCTGTTCCTGGCGGCGGATTCCGGCGATTACGTGACCGGGCAGACGTGGACGATGGATGGCGGCCTGACCATGCATTGGGGCGGCGCGTAAGCCGCCCGTCTTATACCGATCAGTCTCGAGGCTGACGCATAAAAAGCAAGCAGTCCTTTTTTGAAAAAGGACCAAAAAACTTTTGCTTCCCCTCGCATCTGCAGCAGCAAGGTGCCTTCTGATAAACCAAGGCGTTTGAGCCGGCGCAGGAAGCAGAAGTTTTTTGCTTCTTTTTTGCAAAAGAGAAGGCCTTTCTTGCTTGCCCAAGCGTCAGTCTTAAAGCGGCCCGTCTATTTCAGACGCGGCGCGCGGTAACAAAGACGCTCTTGCTTCCTTCCCAGAACAGGACAGGCAAAATGGCCCAGCAGATAGAAGTAGACCCGCACGCCGTGACAGGATCGGACGCGGGCGAAGGCGTGATCGCGCTGGCGCCGGACCTGGCCTACCGCCGCGTCGGCATCGTCAACATCGTGCTCGCCGGCAAGCCGGGTGGCGATTTCGTATTGATCGACACCGGGCTGCCCGGCACCCGCAAGGTGGTGCAGCACGCAATCGAGGCACGGTTCGGAAAAGGCGCGCGCCCGTCGGCCATCGTGCTCACGCACGGGCATATCGATCACGTCGGCACGCTGGAATTGCTGACCGCGGAATGGGAAGTGCCGATCTACGCGCACGTGCAGGAACATCCCTATCTGAACGGCACGTCGTCCTATCCTCCACCGGACCCGAAGGTGGGCGGCGGGTTGATGGCAGTGTTCTCCACGCTGTTTCCGCGTAGCCCGGTGAACGTGAAGCGCTGGCTGCATGCGCTGCCGGAGGACGGCAGCGTGCCCGGTATGGCAGGCTGGCAATGGCTGCACACGCCCGGGCACGCGCCCGGGCACGTGTCCCTGTGGCGTGAGTCGGACCGCGCGCTGATCGCCGGCGACGCGTTCGTCACCACAGCGCAGGAATCGTTGTACTCGGTGATCACGCAGGAGCCGGAACTGCACGGGCCGCCGATGTATTTCACGCCGGATTGGCAGGCGGCCAGGCTATCCGTGCAGAAACTGGCGGCCTTGCAGCCGGCCCTGGCGGTGACCGGGCACGGGCGTGCGATGGCCGGTCCGGCATTCACCGAAGCACTGGACCGTCTGGCGCGTGACTTCGAACAGGTTGCCGTGCCGAAGCACGGCTCCTACGTGGCCGAGCCGGCGCGCGCGCAGGACGGCACCGCCTATCGGTAGTGTAGTTCTTATTTTGTTCTTGACACGAGATTAGCAACACGCAAATCTCGCCTCGAACGAAGCGAGAACGCAGATGCACGTTGCCCCGATCCGCCCGGCCCGGCCTGGCCAGCCCGCCAGCCCGCAGATGACCAATGCGCGGCTGTCCGGCTCGCTGCGCGGGCGCGGCGCCTCGTCGAACCCCGCCAACCGGTTCGAGACCGGGGTGCTGGAGCCGTTCGACGACGGCTGGGAGACGCTGGACGGCCTGGGCGACCTGCCGCCGCTGCCCACCACGCTGACGCGCGACACCAGCCGGTCGGTGATCTCCTGGAACACGTCGCCTGACATCGGCTTCGACCGCGCGGTGAACCCGTATCGCGGCTGCGAGCACGGCTGCGTCTATTGCTACGCGCGGCCGACGCACGCCTATCTGGGTTACTCGCCGGGCCTGGATTTCGAGACCAAGCTGGTGTTCAAGCCGGATGTGGGGGCGCTGCTGGAGCGCGAGCTGCGGCGGCCGGGTTACGAATGCAAGCCGATCGCGCTCGGCTCCAATACCGACCCCTACCAGCCGGTGGAGCGCACGCTGAAGCTGACGCGCGCGGTGCTGGAAGTGCTGGAGCGCTACGGACACCCCGTCAGCATCGTGACCAAATCTGCCGGCGTGTTGCGCGACATCGACATCCTGCAGCGCATGGCCGCGCGCGGCCTGGTGCGTGTCTACCTGTCCGTCACCACGCTGGATGCCACGCTGGCGCGCCGCATGGAGCCGCGTGCAGCCACGCCGGAGCGGCGCCTGGCGGCGATCACGGCGCTCAGCCAGGCCGGCGTGCCGGCGGCCGTGCTGGCCGCACCGATGATTCCTGGCCTCAACGACGCCGAGCTGGAGCGCATCCTGGAGCGTGCCTCGCAAGCCGGTGCGCGTTTTGCCGGCTACGTGCTGCTGCGCCTGCCGCTGGAACTGCGCGACATGTTCGAGGCGTGGCTGGGCGAGCACTACCCCGACCGCGCCCGCCACGTGCTGAGCCTGGTGCGCGAGACCCGCGCCGGCGCGCTGAACGACAGCAAGTTCCACGCCCGCTTCACCGGCCAGGGGCCGTATGCGGAGCTGCTGGGCAAGCGGTTCACGCGCGCGGCGCGGCAATGGGGGTTCGAGGACAGGACGGCGTTGGAGACGCGGCATTTCCATGTGCCGGCTATCGGGGAGAAAATGGCGGCGCCACAATTGTCGTTGTTCTGAAGAGACAAGAGGCAAGCAGCTGTTTTTAAAAAGAACACCAAAAAACTTTCGCTCCGATCAGGTGCGTTCCGGTGATGCTTGCGTTTTCAATACGGCGCGATAGCGGAGCAAAAGTTTTTTGCTTCTTTTTTTCAAAAAAGAAGGCCTTTCTTGCTCGCCCAAGCGTCAATATCAAAGCGTGCTGATATTACTTCTCTGCGTCGCCCATTGACCCCGGACGCCCGCCTAACCATTGTGCATCCGAAGCTACAAGCTGGGACAGGTTTGCTCGATCGCCGCTGTCTTACTCTTCTTGCCCTGGCACTCTGCACGCCCGCGTTTGCGCAGCCGGACACCGGTCCGCCAGCCGTGGGCGTGGTGCATGCCATGCGCACGCCCATTACCGAGACGGACGAGTTCATCGGCCGTGTGCAGTCCGTAAGCCGGGTGGCGCTGGTAGCCCGGGTGACCGCGTTCCTGGACCAGCGGCTGTTCACCGAGGGCACCGAGGTGAAGCAGGGCGACATGCTCTACAGACTGGAGGAGGGCCCGTTCCAGGCGGATTTCATGGCCAAGCAGGCGGCACTCGAGCAGCAGAACGCGCTGCTGCTGAACGCCAACCAGACGCTCAGCCGCCAGCAGGCACTGCTTCATACGCCGGCGGGCCAGCAATCCAACGTCGATAGCGCCATTGCCCAGCAGCGCAGCGGGGCGGCCCAGGTGCTGGCGGCGCAGGCCAACCTGGCCACGTCCAAGATCAACCTGGATTACACGCAGATACGGGCGCCGATCGCCGGTCGCATAACGCGCACGAACGTGACGGAAGGCAACGTGGTGGGCCCGACCAGCGGCACGCTGGCCACCATCGTCAGCCAGGACCCCATGTACGTGCTCTTCCCCATATCCTCGCGCACCGCGCTAGAGCTGCGCCAGCGTTATGTCCCGCAGGGCGGGCTGGCGGCCGTAAAGGTGCGGGTACGCCTGCCCACCGGCCAGATATACCCGCAGGCCGGCAAGCTGGATTACGTGGACCCGACCATCGCCACCTCGACCGACACGCTGACCGCGCGTGCGGTGATGCCGAACCCGCCGATCGGCGTCTCCGGCCCAAAGGCCGCGGGTGCGGGCGCGAAGGACACCGAGCGCGAGCTGATCGACGGCGAGTTCGTCCAGGTCCTGCTGGAGGGTGTCACGCCGATCGAGGTGCTGGGGGTTCCGCGCGCGGCCATCCTGTCGGACCAGCAAGGCGATTACGTCTATACGGTCGACGCGCAGAACCATGCGCAACAGACGCGCGTGCAGCTCGGCCAGTCGACAGCCAGCATGGCGGCGGTGACGAGCGGGCTCAAGGAAGGCGAGACGGTGATTTCCGAGGGCATACAGCGTGTGCGGCCGGGGATACTGGTGGTGCCCGGCCCGGCCAGCGCTGCGCCGCGGGTGGCGCCGTGAGGCAAGCAGGCGGTTGTTCCCTGAAAGACAGCCCGCATCCCCCAGTCGGTCGCCGGCAGAATAGGCCGCCGACAGGGAGCAAAAGTTTTTTGGTTCTTTTTTTTAAAAAAGAACCGCTTGTTTCCTTGTTCCCATGATCTCCTCAGTCTTCGTAGACCGCCCCCGTTTGGCGATCGTCATCGCCATCGTTATCACAATCGCCGGCCTTATCTCGCTGACCCGCATCCCGGTGGCGCAGTTCCCCGACATCGTGCCGCCGCAGGTGCAGGTCACCGCCACCTACCCGGGTGCGTCGGCCGCCGACGTGGAAGCCTCGGTCGCCCAGCCGATCGAGGCGCGCGTCGTCGGCGTGGACAAGATGCTCTACATGAAGAGCACGAACGCCAATGACGGCACCTACAACCTCACCGTCAGCTTCGCGCTGGGAACCGACCCGGACATCAACACCGTCAACGTGAACAACCGCGTGCAGACGGCACTGGCCGAGTTGCCGGCCGCGGTGCAGGCGGAAGGCCTGGTGGTGCAGAAGGCCAGCAGCGCCATCCTGGAGTTTGTCAATTTCTACAGCGCGTCCGGCAAGCAGGACACGCTGTTCATCACCAACTACGTCACCATCAGCGTGCTGGACGAGATATCGCGCATCAACGGCGTGGGTGACGCCTCGCTGTTCAGCCAGCAGAAATACTCGATGCGCATCTGGTTCGACAACCAGCGCCTGACCAACCTGAACCTCACGCCGGCCGACGTCGTCAACGCCATACAGGCGCAGAACGTGGTGGCACCGGTGGGCCGCATCGGTGCCCGGCCGGCCAGTGCGGACGTGCAGTTCCAGATGAACGTGCAGACGCAAGGCCGCCTGACCACGCCGAAGCAGTTCAGTGACATCGTGCTGCGCGCCAACAACGACGGCTCGCTGCTGCGCGTGGGTGACGTGGCCCGCGTGGAGCTCGGCGCGCAGAACGTGGACAGCGAAAGCCGGCTGGACGGCAAGCCGTCGGTGGCGATGCGGATCAGCCTGGCGCCGGGTGCCAACGCGGTGGCCACCGCCAAGCTGGTCAACGCCAAGCTCGCCTCCCTGCGCGCGCGCTTTCCCGCCGGCATGGATTACCAGATCACCTGGAACTCCACGCTGTTCGTCAACGACACGATTGCCGAAGTGCTGAAGACGCTCGGCGAGGCCTTCGTGCTGGTGGTAATCGTGGTATTCCTGTTCCTGGGCAACCTGCGCGCCACCATCATCCCCGTCATCGCGGTCCCGGTCAGCCTGATCGGCGCGTTCGCCGTGCTATTCGCCATGGGCTTCACCGAGAACACCGTCACGCTGCTGGCCCTGGTGCTCGCCATCGGCATCGTCGTCGACGACGCGATCGTGGTGGTGGAAAACGTGGAGCGCGTGCTGGAGGAACATCCCGACTGGGACCCCCGTCTCGCGGTGAAGGAGGCGATGCGGCAGATCACCGCGCCGATCATCGCCATCACGCTGGTGCTGCTCTCCGTGTTCGTGCCGATCGGCTTCATCCCCGGCATCTCCGGCGTGCTGTTCAAGCAGTTCGCCGTCACCATCAGCGCCGCCATGCTCATATCGGCGCTGAACGCGCTGACGCTCTCGCCCGCTCTGTGCGGCCTGTTCCTGCGCCACCGGCCGCGCAGCCAGCGCGGGTTGCTGGCGCGCATATTGCGCGGCATCGACCAGGCGCGCGACGGCTACACCTCCGTCGTGCGCCGGCTGATACGCCGCCCGCTGCTCGCGGTAGTCGCGGTGGTGGTCTGCGGCGCCTGCATCTTCGGCCTGTCCACCATCACGCCGTCGGGCTTCCTGCCGAGCGAGGACCAGGGCGGCTTCTTCGTCTCCATACAGCTGCCGGACGGCGCGTCGGTCGCGCGCACCAGCCAGGTCGTCCACCAGGTGGAAGGCAACATCATCAAGATGGCCGGCGTGGCCGACACCTTTGTCATCGTCGGCTTCTCCATCCTGGACAACGCGCAGGAGCCCAACAGCGGCTTCATGTTCATCCGCCTGAAGCCGTTCGGCGACCGCACCACGGCACAGACGCAGATCACCGCGATGATACACCAGGTGTTCGGCATGGGCGCCGGCATACGTTCGGCCAACGTGCTGGCGTTCAACCTGCCGCCGATCATCGGCCTGGGCACCGCGGGCGGCTTCGAATACCAGCTGGACGCGCTGGAGGGCCAGGACCCGGCCGAGCTGAACAGCACGCTGAACGGACTGCTGAGCGCCGTGCACGCGGACCACAGGCTGGGCCAGGTGTTCAGCACCTTCACCGCCAGCAACCCGTCGCTGTTCCTCGACATCGACCGCGAAAAGGCCCAGGCGCTCGGCCTGAACATGTCCGACGTGTTCGCCGCCCTGCAGGCCACGTTGGGCGGCATCTACATAAACGACTTCAACCTGTACGGCCGTGTCTGGCAGGTGAACATCCAGGGCGAGGCGCGCGACCGCAGCGACATCCCGGCACTGTGGCAGATCTACATACGCAACCGGTCGAACCAGATGGTGCCGCTGCGCTCGATTGCCGACGTGCACATCAAGCTCGGTCCGCAGATACTCAACCGCTACAACAACTACCGCTCCGTCACCATCAACGGCTCGCCTGCACCTGGCGCGTCTTCCGGCCAGTCTATTGCCGCCATGGCGGACATTTCCGCCCACACGCTGCCGGCCGGCTACACCTACGAATGGACCGGCACGGCCTACCAGGAGGTGGCCGCCGCGGGGCAGACCGGCACCATACTCGCGCTGGCCGTGCTGTTCGCCTACCTCTTCCTGGTCGGCCTCTACGAAAGCTGGGTGATCCCGATCCCCGTCCTCCTGTCGGTGGCCGTGGGCGTGCTCGGCTCGTTCATCGGCCTCTCGCTGGCCGGGCTGGCGCTGGACCTCTACGCGCAGATCGGCCTGGTCGTGCTGATCGCGCTGGCCGCCAAGAACGGCATCCTGATCGTGGAATTCGCCAAGGACCAGCGCGAGCGTGGCGTGCCCATCGCGGAGGCGGCCGCCATGGGCGCCCAGATGCGGTTCCGCGCGGTGATGATGACGTCCGTCGCCTTCGTGCTCGGCCTGGTGCCCCTGGTGATCGCCACCGGTGCGGCCGAGATCAGCCGGCGTGACGTGGGCACGCCGGTGTTCGCCGGTATGCTCGCCGCGAGCACGCTCGGGATCTTCCTGATTCCAATGCTGTACGTCACCTTCCAGAGCGGACGTGAGCGGGTAAAGGCACGGTTCGCGCGCGACAGGGCCGGACAGGGCGGCGACGGCACATCTGCCCTGCCAAGAACCTAAGGAACCTGGGATCGGCCAGGAACGTCTGCACAGACAGGCGATCAGGAGCGAACGATGTCGGCATCTGCAACCATGGAGGCCTCCCACGAGGCTGGCGACATCGACCTGCTGTGCATCAACACCATACGCACGCTGGCGATGGATGCGGTGCAGAAGGCTAATTCCGGCCACCCCGGCACGCCGATGGCGCTGGCGCCCGTGGCCTATACGCTCTGGCAGAACTTCCTCAGCTTCGATCCCGCTGACGCGAACTGGCCGAACCGCGACCGCTTCGTGCTCTCCGTCGGCCATGCGTCGATGCTGCTGTACTCGCTCATCCACCTGACGGGCGTGCGCGCCGTCAACGAGCACGAGGACCGCAACGCGCCCGCGCTGACCATCGAGGACCTGCAGAAGTTCCGCCAGATGGACAGCAAGACGCCTGGCCACCCGGAATACCGCCTGACCTCGGGCGTGGAGACCACGACCGGCCCGCTCGGCCAGGGTTGCGGCAACTCGGTGGGCCTGGCCATGGCGGAGCGCTTCCTGGCCAATCGCTACAACAAGCCGGGCTACGACCTGTTCACCCACCGCGTCTGGGTCATGGCCGGCGACGGCGACATGATGGAGGGCGTAAGCTCGGAGGCCGCCTCCATCGCGGCCCACCTGAAGCTCGGCAACCTCACCTGGATCTACGACAGCAACCACATCACCATCGAGGGCGGCACGGACCTGGCGTTCGACGAGGATGTGGTGGCGCGCTTCGCCGCCTATGGCTGGGACGTGCAGCACGTGGACGACGCCAACGACCTGGCCGCCATGGGCCGCGCGCTGGAACATGCGAAGTCTGTCACCGACCGGCCGAGCTTCATCAAGGTGACCAGCGTGATCGGCTACGGCGCGCCGAAAAAAGCCGGCACCAACAAGGCGCACGGCGAGCCGCTGGGCGAGGAAGAGATACGCGGCGCCAAGCGCGCGTATGGCTGGCCGGAAGACAGTTCCTTTCTGGTGCCGGACGGCGTCTACGAGCATTTCTCCGCCGGCATCGGCCGCCGCGGCGCCAACCAGCGCGCCGCCTGGATGAAGCTGATCGACGGCTACAAGCGCGACTACCCGGAGCTTGCCGCCGAGCTGGAGCACATGAACCAGCACACGCTGCCGGACGGCTGGGACCGCGACATCCCCAGCTTCCCGGCGGACGCCAAAGGCATCGCCTCGCGCGATTCCTCGCAAAAGGTGCTCAACGCCATAGCGCCCAACCTGCCCTGGCTGATCGGCGGTGCGGCGGACCTTGCCCCCTCCACCAAAAGCAACATGACGTTCGATGGCGCCGGCAGCTTCGAGTCCGATAATTACGGCGGCCGCAACCTGCATTTCGGCATACGCGAACACGCCATGGGCAGCCTGTGCAACGGCCTCGCACTCTCCGCCCTGCGCCCCTATGGCAGCGGGTTCCTGATCTTCTCGGACTACATGAAGCCGCCGATACGCCTTTCGGCGATCATGGAACTGCCGGTGGTGTACATCTTCACCCATGACAGCATCGGCGTGGGCGAGGACGGACCCACCCACCAGCCGATCGAGCAGCTGATCTCGCTGCGTTCCATACCCGGCATGCGCGTGATACGGCCTGCCGATGCCAACGAGGTGGCCGAAGCCTGGCGCCACGTGGTCACGCTGAAGGAGCACCCGGCCTGCCTCGTGCTCTCCCGCCAGCCGCTGCCGACGCTGGACCGCGAGAAATACGCGCCCGCCTCAGGGCTGAAGCACGGCGCCTACGTGCTGGCGGACCCGCCGCAGGGCGGCGAGCCGGAGGTGATCCTGATGGCCACCGGCAGTGAGGTGAGCCTCGTGCTTGGCGCTTACGAGACGCTGACCCAGGAAGGCATACGCGCCCGCGTCGTGAGCTTCCCCAGCTGGGAGATCTTCGAGGACCAGCCGCCCGAGTACAGGAACAGCGTGCTGCCGCCGCACATCACCGGCCGTGTCTCGGTGGAGCAGGCCTCCACGATGGGTTGGGACCGCTATGTCGGGTCGAAAGGCGCGGTGATCGGCATGCATACTTTCGGGGCCTCGGCGCCGATGGCTGCCCTGCAGAAGAAGTTCGGGTTCACGCCGGATGCGGTGGCCGAGGCGGCGCGTAAGCAGGCTGGGCATGGGTAGGGAGTAAGGAAGGCCTTCTTTTTCGAGAAAAAGAAGCAAAAAGCTTTTGCTCCGCGGTCGCGGACTTCTGACACACACGGCTTATTACCAACCAGTCCGGGGCTGACGCAGTAAAAGCAAGCAGTCCTTTTTTGAAAAAAGGACCAAAAATTTTGCGTCCTGCTGCATTCGCAGCAGCAAGCTGTTTTCGGATCGACCAAGGCATCTGAGCGGCGCAGGAAGCAAAAGTTTTTTGCTTCTTTTTTTCAAAAAAGAAGGCCTTTCTCGCTTGCCCAAACGTCAACCCCCAAGCGAGTCAGTACTACAGCCTACAGTTGCTTTTCAGCAAAGATGAAAGACCCAGTCATGGACACGGTCGTCAACACCCCAGCGCAGACCTCGGCCAATCCGGTCAAGCAGCTTCTTGGCGAAGGCCAGTCGCCCTGGCTGGATTTCATCCGGCGCAGCTTCATCGCCGATGGCAGCCTGCAGAAGCTCGTCGAGAGCGACGGCCTGGGCGGCGTCACCTCCAACCCGTCGATCTTCGAAAAAGCCATGGGCTCCGGCGATGACTACGACGCCGAGTTCAAGACGCTGGCGCAAGGCGGGATGAAGGACGCGCAGGAAATCTACGAGACGCTCGCGGTGGGCGACATACAGAACGTGGCGAAGGTGCTGCACCCCGTGTTCGAGCGCACGAAGGGCCTGGACGGCTTCGTCAGCCTCGAGGTCTCGCCCTACCTGGCGCTGCGCATGGAGGACACGGTCACCGAAGCGCGGCGGCTGCACAAATGGGTGGACCGGCCGAACCTGATGGTGAAAGTGCCCGGCACGCCGGAATGCGTGCCCGCGATACGCACGCTGATCTCCGAAGGCATAAACATTAACGTCACGCTGCTGTTTTCCAACGATGCCTACAAGGCGGTGGCCGAAGCCTACATCGCCGGCCTGGAAGACCGCCTCGCAAAAGGCGAGGACATCAGCCGCATCTCCAGCGTGGCAAGCTTCTTCGTCAGCCGTATCGACGCCCAGATCGACAAGAAGATCGACGAGCGCGTAAAGGCCGGCGATGCGGAAAGCGATCCGCTGAAGAAGCTGCGCGGCAAGGTGGCCATCGCGAACGCCAAGATGGCCTATGTGCTCTATTCGGAGATGGTTGGCACCGCGCGCTGGAAAAAGCTCGCCGCCGCTGGCGCCAACCCGCAGCGCCTGCTCTGGGCCAGCACGGGCGTGAAGGACAAGGCGTATAGTGACGTGCTCTACGTCGAGGAACTCGTCGGCCGCGACACGGTCGATACGATCCCGCCGGCGACGATGGATGCCTTCCGCGACCACGGAAAGGTGCGCGCGTCACCGCTCACGGAAAATCTGGACGATGCCCGCCACGTGATGGCGGAAGTCGAACGGCTGGAGCTCGATCTGCCGGGCGTGACGAAGCACCTCGTGGAAGACGGCGTGAAGCTGTTCGCCGATGCCGCGGACGCGCTGCTGCTGGCGGTGGCCAGGAAGCGGGCGACGCTGCTGGGTAGCAACGTAGCCTCGCTGCACTACACGCTGCCGGACGCGCTCGATAAGACGGTCGATGCCCGCGTGGAGACATGGCGCAAGGACGGATTGGTGCGCAGGATGTGGGCGCGCGACGCCTCGGTCTGGACCGGCGGGCCGGAGGCCAAGTGGCTGGCGTGGCTGGACGTCGTCGCGGAGCGGCTGGAGCACGCCGACGAGCTGGAAGCGTTCCAGAAAGACGTGCAGGCAGCCGGTTTCCAACACGTGCTGCTGCTCGGCATGGGCGGCTCCAGCCTGGGGCCGGAGGTGTTCGGCAAGACGTTCGGCAAGCGTGCCAGCTGGCCGGAACTGCATGTGCTGGACAGCACGGACCCGCAGCAGATCAAGACGTTCGAGAACGCGGTCGACCTCTCGAAGACCCTGGTGATCGTGTCGAGCAAATCCGGCGGCACGCTGGAGCCGAACATCCTGAAGGCGTATTTCTGGGACAGGATGCAGGCCGCTGTCGGAAAGGACAAAGCCGGCCAGCATTTCGTGGCGATCACCGATCCCGGCAGCCACATGCAGAAGGTTGCGGAGGGTGACGGCTTCCGCAAGATCTTCTACGGCGATCCCGGCATCGGCGGGCGGTATTCCGTGCTGTCCAATTTCGGCATGGTGCCGGCGGCGGCAATCGGCATCGACGTGCGCGCCTTTTTGAAATCCACCCAGACCCTCGTGCAAGCCTGTTCGCCCGGCACGCCGCCCGCCGCCAACCCCGGCGTGGTGCTCGGCATCATCATGGGCGAGTGCCAGAAAGCCGGCCATGACAAGGTGACGATCATCGCCTCGCCCGGCATCGCCGATCTGGGCGCCTGGCTGGAACAGCTGATTGCGGAAAGCACCGGCAAGCTCGGCCGCGGCCTGGTGCCGATCGATAACGAGACGCTGGCCGCGCCGGACTCGTATGGGCAGGACAGGCTGTTCGCCTATCTGCACGCCGACGACCGCGCGGATGCTGCGCAGGACAGTGCGGTGAGCGCGCTGGAGAAAGCCGGCCATCCCGTCGTGCGCGTGGGCATCAACGGGCACCAGGAGCTCGGCCAGCAATTCTTCCTCTGGGAGTTCGCAACCGCGGTCGCCGGCAGCATCATCGCGATCGACCCGTTCGACCAGCCGGACGTGGAAGCCAGCAAGATCAAGACGCGCGAGTTGACCGACGCGGTGACCAAGACGGGCAAGCTGCCCGAGGAGACGCCGTTCGCCACCTTCGCCGACGTGAAGCTGTTCGCCGATGAGAAGAACGCGGCCGCGCTGAAAGGCGCCAGCCTGGTGGACGTGCTGCGCGCCCAGTTCAAGCGCGCGCACGCGGGCGATTACGTGGGCGTGCTGGCCTATGTGGAACGCAAGCCGGAGACGATCGCGCTGGTGCAGAAGCTGCGGCTGCTGATCAGGGATCGCACGCATCTGGCGGTCGCCGCCGAGTTCGGGCCGCGTTTCCTGCATTCCACGGGCCAGGCCTACAAGGGCGGGCCAGACAGCGGCGTGTTCCTGCAAATTACGGCGGATGACCGAGCCGATCTGGCCGTGCCCGGCGAGACCTACACGTTCAGCACGGTAAAGGCCGCGCAGGCGCGTGGCGATTTCGGCGTGCTGGCCGAACGTGGCCGCCGCGCCGTGCGCATCCATCTGGGGCCGGACGTGGAAGCAGGCCTGACCGCGCTGACAAAGGCCGTGGAAGACGCGTTGGCGTAGCGGGCCGGCTGGCCCCCTCCATGGCCGGGATTTTCTTGAAGGAGACCACATGCAGTTAGGCGTAATCGGCCTGGGCCGGATGGGCGGAAACATCAGCGTGCGCCTGACGCGGGCCGGCCATCATTGCGTGGTGTACGACCACAGCGCGGACGCCGTGGCACGCGTGGCCGGCGAGGGTGCCGTGGGTGCCAAGGACCTGGCGGACCTGCTCGGCGCACTGGAAAAACCGCGTGCCGTCTGGGTGATGCTGCCGTCCGGCGCAATCACCGAGGATACGATCGAGACCCTCGCCGGGCACATGGATTCCGGCGATACCATCATCGACGGCGGCAACACGTTCTACAAGGACGACATACGCCGTGCCGCCAAACTGCGGGAACGCGGCATCGATTACGTCGATGTGGGAACGTCCGGCGGCGTCTGGGGCCTGGAGCGCGGCTACTGCATGATGATCGGCGGCCCCGACGCGGTGGTGCGCCGGCTCGACCCGATCTTCGCCACGCTGGCCCCGGGCATGGGCGACATCGACCGCACCAAGGAACGCAAGGGCGGCGACCCACGGCCGGAGCAGGGCTACATGTATTGCGGGCCGGCCGGGTCCGGGCATTTCGTGAAGATGGTGCATAACGGCATCGAATACGGAATGATGCAGGCCTACGCGGAAGGTTTCGACGTTCTGCAGGGCAAGGCGTCGGCCGACCTGCCGGAAGACCAGCGCTTCACGCTCAACCTGCCGGACATCGCCGAAGTGTGGCGCCGCGGCAGCGTCGTCTCCTCCTGGCTGCTGGACCTCACCGCCTCCGCACTCGCGGACAGCCCCACGCTCACCGAGTTTACCGGCCGGGTCAGCGATTCCGGCGAGGGACGCTGGACGGTGGAGGCGGCGATCGAGGAGGCGGTCGCGGTGCCTGTGCTGTCCACATCGCTGTTCGCGCGGTTCCGGTCGCGCTCCGGGAACACGTTCGGCGAGAAGCTGCTGAGCGCCATGCGGAACAAGTTTGGTGGGCACGTGGAGCCGCATTAAGGTAGCAAGGCTTTCTTTTCTGGAGAAAAGAAACAAAAGACTTTTGACTCCGCTGTCGCGGACTTGTCAAACGGGCGCGCGACAGCGGAGTCAAAAGTTTTTTGGTTCTTTTTTTCAAAAAAGAACTGCTTCCTTTCTTCGCACACAGGAACGCGCAAATGGACCACCAAAGCGCCCACCTCGGCACGAGCGACCCCGCCACGCTGGCGAAAGCACCGCAGGCGCCCGCCTGCCATTTCGTCATCTTCGGCGCCGGCGGTGACCTCACGCGCCGCCTGCTGATGCCGGCGCTGTACAATTTGCGCCTGGCCGGATTGCTGAACGATGCTTTCCACATCATCGGCGTCGACGTGCGCGAGATGGATGATGCCGCGTTCCGCACCCATCTCGGCGAGGCGATGACGCATTTCGTCACCGAGCGGCGCGGCGAGAGCACGGCCAAGCTGGACCAGGCAGCGTGGGACTGGATGAGCGAGCGGCTCAGCTACCTGCCGGGCGATTTCGCCAACCCGGAAACATTCGAACGCCTGGGCCGAGCCATACCCGATGGCGGTAACATCGTGTTCTATTGCGCGACGGCCGCGCGCTTCTTCGACACTCTGGCAGAGCAGCTTCATCGTGCGGGCCTGCTGCAGGAAGAGGATGGCGCCTTCCGGCGCATGGTGGTGGAAAAACCGTTCGGCCACGACCTGGCCAGCGCGCGTGCGCTGAACGCTTCGCTGCTCGCGGTGATGCAGGAAAGCCAGATCTACCGGATCGACCACTATCTGGGCAAGGAGACGGTCCAGAACATCATGGCCCTGCGTTTTTCCAACGGCATCTTCGAGCCGATCTGGAAGCGCGACAACATCGACCACGTGCAGATAACCGTGGCGGAAACCGTGGGCGTGGAACGGCGCGGCAAGTTCTATGAAGGCACCGGCGCGTTGCGCGACATGGTGCCGAACCACATCTTCCAGCTGCTCTCGATGGTGGCGATGGAAGCGCCCACCTCGTTCGACGCCGACGCCGTGCGCTCCGAAAAGGCCAAGGTGATACAGGCGATCCATCCTTTGGCGGGCCGGGCGGCAATCCATGACGTGGTGCGCGGCCAGTATCGTGCCGGCCATTACGGCGCCGAGGCGGTGCAGGGCTACAGGCACGAGCCGGACGTGGACCCGAATTCCAGCACGGAGACCTACATCGCCATGAAGCTGGCGATCGACAACTGGCGCTGGGCCGGCGTGCCGTTCTACATACGCACCGGCAAGCGCCTGGCGCGGCGCTCCACTGAAGTGTCCATCCATTTCAAGCAGGCGCCGTTCGCCTTGTTCCGCGACACGCCGGTGAACAAGCTGACGCCGAACATCATGTTCCTGCATATCCAGCCGACTGAAGGTGTGACACTCCAGTTCAGCGCGAAACTGCCGGGGCCGCGGGTGAAACTCGGTGGCGTCACCATGAACTTCAACTACGCGGATTATTTCCACGAAGGCCCGAGCACGGGCTACGAAACCCTGCTGTATGATTGCCTGATCGGTGACGCCACCCTGTTCCAGCGCGCCGACAACGTGGAAGCCGGCTGGTCGATCGTGCAACCCGCGCTGGACGCCTGGGACGCCGGGCACATCCACGTGCATCCGTACAGCGCTGGCAGCCAGGGCCCCGAGGAATCCACCGAAATGCTGCACCGGGAACACCGCAGCTGGATTCCGTGCTGACGATGATACGCCTTCTCGTCTCCGACATCGACGGCACGCTGGTCACCAAGGACAAGGAACTCACGCCGCAGGTGCGCGCAGCGGCGGACATGCTCGTCCAGCACGGCATCGCACTCGTGCTTGTCAGCAGCAGGCCGCCGCATGGCGTGGCCATTTTCGCCGGCGCGCTCGGTCTGCACACGCCGCGCGCGGCGTTCAACGGCGGCGTGTTCACCAGCGAAGCGGGTGCGGTGCTGCGGGCCGAGCTGATGGCCGAGGATGCCGCGTGCGAGGCGCTGGACTACCTGCAGTCACAGGGCATCACGCCCTGGCTTTTCACCACGGACGAGTGGCTGCTGACCGATCCAGACGGCGCCTACGTAAGCTGGGAACAGCGCACGGTGCGCATGGAACACCGCGTGGTGAAGGACCTGACCGCCTACGCCGGTCGCGCCGGCAAGATCATGGCGGCATCGAAGGATTTTGCGAAACTGCGCGCCTGCGAGGAAGAACTGCAACGCCGCCTGCACGGCCGCGCCGCCGTGCATCGCAGCCAGGACTATTACCTGGACATCACCCACCCACGCGCCAACAAGGGCGAGGCGGTGCGCGAAGCCGCACGCCTGCTCGGCGTGGATGTGGCCGAGACCGCCTGCATCGGTGACATGCATAACGACCTGCCGATGTTCGACGTGGCCAGGTACAAGATCGCCATGGGCAACGCGCCGGCGGACATGCAGGCGCGCGCGGATTACGTGACCGCCAGCAACCAGGACAGCGGCTGGGCGCAGGCCGTGCGGGACTACATCCTTCCCCACAACGCAAAAGGGTAGATCATGGCGGGCATAAAGCTGCTCCTCGCCGACGTGGACGGCACCCTGGTGACGAAGGAGAAGCACCTGACGGACCGCGCGGTCGCGGCGGTGGCCAGGCTTCGTGAGCAGGGCATCAAGTTCGCCATCACCAGCGGGCGTCCGCCGCGCGGCATGCAGATGCTGGTGGCGCCGCTGGGCATCGACACGCCGCTCGCCGGTTTCAACGGCGGCCTGTGGGTGAACCCGGACCTCTCGCCCATCGCCGCGCGCACGCTGCCGCGCGACGTGGCCGACGCCACGATGAAGCTGCTGCAGGATGGCGGCCTGGATGCCTGGGTATACACGAGCGAGGCCTGGTTCGTGCACGACAAGGTAGCGCCGCACGTATCGCGCGAGGCCTGGACGGTGAAGTTCGAGCCCACGGTGACCGCCGATTTTGGGAGCGCGCTCGACCAGGCGGTGAAGATCGTCGGCGTGACGGACGATCCGGAGCGCGCCGAACGGGTGGAACGCGAGGTGCAGGAGGCGCTGGGCGCCACCGCGTCGGCCGCCCGCTCGCAGCCGTATTACCTCGATGTCACCCACCCCGATGCCAACAAGGGTTACGCGATCGGCTTCCTCGCCGAACGCCTTAGCCTGAAGACCAGCGAGATCGCCACCATCGGCGACCAGCCGAACGACGTGCTGATGTTCAAGAAGAGCGGCCTCTCCATCGCCATGGGCAATGCCAGCGACGCGGTGAAGAAGCAGGCCAACGAAGTCACCACCTCCAGCGAGGACGAAGGTTTCGCCAACGCCGTGCAACGTTTCATCCTGGAGGCCGCCCATGGCTGAACCCGCCACCGTCACGCTGGCGGACCCGGAGGCCCTGGCCCAGCACGTGGCAGTGTGGCTGACCGGCCTGGCAAACGCCGCAACCGGCCGCTTCAGCATCGCCCTGTCCGGCGGGTCCACGCCCAGGCGCCTGTTCGAGATACTGGCCGAGCCGGCCCACGCCGCCCGCTTTCCCTGGGACCGCACGCATCTGTTCTGGGGAGACGAACGCTTCGTCGCCTACGACCACCCGGACAGCAACTACCGCATGACGCGCCTGGCGATGCTGGACCACGTGCCCATCCCGCCGGACAATGTGCACCCCATGCCGGTCAGCGGTTACCCGTCCGCCGCGGCACGCGCCTACCAGATGACGCTGCAGACTTATTACGGCGCCGAGTCGCTGGACATGACGCGACCCTTGTTCGACGTGGTGCTTCTCGGACTGGGCGAAAACGGCCACACGGCTTCGCTGTTCCCGCACACCGCGGCACTGAACGAGGCGCTCGCCTGGGTGGCGCCCGTGGTGGAGAACGTGCCGCAGCCGCGGCTGACGCTCACCTACCCGGCCATCGCGTGCAGCAAGATCGTGGCGTTCCTCGTGGCCGGCGCCGGCAAGGCGAGCGTGTTGCGCCTCGTGCTGGGCGGTGACCGGTCCCAGCCGGCGGCGCGTGTCAGTTCGGCGGGAGAGGTGATCTGGTTCACCGATGGCGCGGCGGTCAAGTGAGCGGAACAGTTCGCGCGAGGAAGGAAGAAAGCAGTCCTTTTTTGAAAAAAAGGACCAAAAAACTTTTACTTCCCTTCGGTGGGGCAGGCGCGCGCATCGATCGACGCGCCGGCGACAGCGGACGCTGCCGGCTTAAGGAAGCGCCTCTTTTCTTTCTTCAGGTGCCAGATGCCCTCACGTGACGCGCTGAAACGGGACGCCGCTCACCAGGCCGCCGACCTGATCCAGGACGGCATGGTGGTGGGGCTCGGCACGGGCTCCACCGCCGCCTTCTTCATCGAGGCGCTGGTCGACCGCAAGCCGGACATCGTCTGCATCCCCACCTCCGAACGCAGCGCCGCGCAGGCGCGCGCCGGCGGCCTGCAGCTGACGGACTTCGCCCGGCACACCAACATAGACATCTGCGTGGACGGCGCCGACGAGATCAAGCGTGACAGCCTGGACCTGGTGAAGGGCCTGGGCGGCGCGCTGCTGCGGGAGAAGCTGGTGGCAAGTGCCGCCAGGCGGCTGATCATCATCGCCGACGGCCAGAAGCTGGTGGACTGGCTGGGCACCACGGTAGCCGTCCCGATCGAGGTCACCCCGTTCGCCTGGGAACTGACCCGCACGCGGCTGGCGGAGCTTGCGGGCAGTGTCACGCGGCGGGCGCTGGCCGGCGGCGATGCCTATCTCACGGACGGCGGCAACTACATCCTCGATTGCGGCTTCGCGCCGATCGCGGATGCGGCGGCTATGGACCGCAAGCTGCGGGAGATCGTCGGCGTGGTGGAGACCGGGCTGTTTATCGGCATGGCGGAGATGGCGCTGGTAGCCGGCACCGAGGGCGTCAGCCGCTTCCAGCGCTCATGAGCCGATCGGGCAGCGACTTCGTCCTCATCGTCATGGGGGTCTCGGGCTCCGGCAAGTCTACGGTGGCCGAAGCGATGAACGCCGAATTGCACTGGCCCTACCAGGAAGGCGACGCGCTGCACCCGCCTTCCAACGTGCAGAAGATGCATCACGGCATTCCCCTGACGGACTCCGACAGGGCGCCATGGCTGGCCAGCGTGCGCACCTGGATCGACGCGCGCGTGGCGGCCGGTGAGCCTGGCCTGATCACCTGTTCGGCGCTGAAGCGCGCCTACCGGACGGGCCTGATCGGCGGCCGTGCGAACGTGCGCCTGCTGTATCTGAAGGCGGATGCGGCGGTGCTGGAGGAGCGGCTGAGGCGGCGTACCGGGCATTTCATGCCGGCCAGCCTGTTGGAAAGCCAGCTGGACACGATGGAGGAACCGAGCGCGGACGAGCGGCCGATCGTGGTGCCTGTCGAGGGCGAGCTGGCAGAGACGGTGCGTGATGCGCTCGCGGCCGTCCGGTCAGCCCAGGCGGCGGGCTAGGCCGTCAGCCCCAGCAGACGAAGCCAGCGCGCGCGCTGGCGCTGCTGCGCCGGCCGCAGGGCATCCAGCAGGTCCCGCACGGTGGCGAACGCACGCGGACGGCCTTGCGGGGTCTGCGCGAACACGCCCGCCTGCGTCCGCCACAGCGTCAGGGTCCGGCGCTCCCGGTTGTGCGGCGCGATGATCAGCAACTCCTCGAACTCGGCACCGTCCAGCACCTGGTCCGTTGCGATGTGAAGGCCCAGGCTTCGCTGTTCCGCCCAGCTCCTGACTAGGATCAGGTCCTCGATGGAGAACGCGACGGCGTAAGGGGCGGCGATCTTGGACGGGCGGGACAAGGACATGGCGGCGTTCCGGAACATAGGCTGGTGGGGTGCGGCGGCGTCGGTCCAACGTCCCGCTGGCTGCGATGATCCCCCTATTGCGTAAAAATCCGCTTAACCGTTTCGAGTCGTCAACCGCTTTCGCTGGCGGCGCGCCCGGGTCGCCCGGCAGCCCTTGCCGGGCCCGCGCGGCCCGCGTCATATGCGTGAACAAGAACAGACACCCGGGGAGCATAGAATGGCACGTATCGCCCTAGTCACAGGCGGCACACGCGGCATCGGGGCCACGATCAGCCAGACCTTGAAGGCGGCCGGCCGGCAGGTGGTGGCCAGCTACGCCGGCAACGATGCGGCAGCCGACGCCTTCAAGGCGGAGACGGGCATCGTCACCATGAAGTTCGACGCCGGCGACTTCGAGGCCTGCAAAAGCGCGGTCGAGACAATCCATGCCGAGCAGGGCCCCATCGAAATCCTGGTCAACAACGCCGGCATCACGCGCGATGGCGTGATGGCCAAGATGTCGCGCGACATGTGGGATGCGGTGATCGACACCAATCTCGGCTCCTGCTTCAACCTCTGCAAACTGACGTTCGATGCCATGCGCGCGGCGAAATTCGGCCGCATCGTCAACGTGGGTTCCATCAACGGCCAGGCCGGCCAGTACGGCCAGGTGAACTACGCCGCCGCCAAATCCGGCATACACGGCTTCACCAAGGCGCTGGCACAGGAAGGCGCGCGGTTCGGAATCACGGTGAACGCGATTGCCCCCGGCTACGTCGATACGGACATGGTGCGTGCGGTGCCGGAAGACGTGCTGCAGAAGATCATCGGCCGCATTCCCGTGGGCCGCCTCGGGCGCGCGGACGACATCGCGCGCGGGGTGGCGTTCCTGACCGCGGACGACGCGGATTTCGTGACGGGCGCTACGCTTTCCATCAATGGCGGGCAGCATATGTACTGAAGCAGGCAAGGCCTTCTTTTTTGAGAAAAAGAAGCAAAAAACTTTTGTTCCGTCGGGCGCGTGGCGTTGAAACGTGGTGTTTTGGCGTCCTGCGACAGCCAGGTAGAAGCTTTTTACTTTTTTCTTGCCTTCACGGTGTGCGCAAGAACCCGTGCGTTCCCTTCGCATCCGTATAGCAGCCGGTAATCTGCTCGGCCTCGTTCATGCCCTGGATGACCGTGGAGGTGGCACCCGGAACCGGAACATCGAAGGGCGTGTAGGTGCCGTGCCGCAGGAAGAAGCCGTGGCTCGTGGTTTTGCCGGGCACCGAGATGTCTCCCACCAAATAGGTGCCGCTGATCGTTCCCGCCTCGTCCACGCCTGCGGGAGCGGTGAGGCTGGCGCCGGGGTAATTTACCGGTGTGAACGCGCCGGCCGTGAACAGCCATCCGGTGGCGCCGGTGACGAAGCTCCAGCCCACCACCTTGTCGGCCCGCGCATCCATGCCGCGCGGCGTCATGAACCCGCTGCCATCGTCAAATTGGGTGACCGCGCCGCCGGGCGCACGCAGAAAGCCGAACGTGTACGATGTGGAGAACCCGCCTTCGATCGGCTTGCTCACCGTGGCTTCGCCGAGCAGCACGCCGCGATCGGTGATGCCGAGCAGCCCGCTTATCGGCAGCGTGCCGGCCGAGGGCGTGGCCACGGCCCCCGCGTGATAGACGAACGGGGTGGTTGTGGAGGCTGCGAGCACGCTGAGATCGAAGGCGTTGCCCGTGATGAAGCGTTTCCTGTTGACGCCGGTGAACGTTACTGTTCCGGCCAGCAGGCTCGTGTGTGGAAAGGAAAACCGGCCAGCCGCATACAGGAACGGTGTGATCTCCGGCCCCGTGTCGCGGCTATCGCTGCCTACGCTTTCGGGCACGAACGTCGCTCCCGCAACCAGGCCATCGCTGGCTATGGCATCACCGCAAGTGCCGTGGGCGCCGGGCACATCGAAGGACTGGAACGTGGCAGCCTGCGCCAGGCAAGGCACAAAGCACGCGGGCAGCAGCAGGGCGTGGCGCATGATCGGCCGCCTCCTCGCGGCGCGTCTGCCTACCGCATCCGGATTTGTTTGTCTATCACAACGAAATTGCAGCTAAAGTTTGCAAAGCAAAAAAAGCAAAGCCTTCTTTTTCAAGAAAAAAAGCAAGAAGCTTAACCTGCGCTGTCGCGGAACGTTGAAGCGTATGTTTCCGCAACACGCCGCTGACGGAGAAAAAGTTTTTTGCTTCTTTTTTTCAAAAAAGAAGGCCTTGCTTGCTGATCACACCCGCCCGTACGTATCCTCGATCCGCACGATATCGTCCTCGCCCAGATACGCCCCCGACTGCACCTCAATCAGTTCCAGAGCGATACGCCCGGGGTTCTCCAGGCGGTGCACGCAGCCGAGCGGCAGATAGATGCTCTCGTTCTCCCGCACCATCACCTGGTCCGCGTCGCGCACCACCAGCGCCGTGCCGGCTACCACAACCCAGTGCTCTGCGCGATGGAAGTGCTTCTGCAGCGAAAGCTTCTCGCCCGGCTTCACCACGATTCGTTTCACCTGGAAACGCTCGCCGTTGATCAGGCTTTCGTAGAACCCCCAAGGCCGGTAGGCCCGGTTGTGCGAGGCCGCCTCGTGCCGCCCGGCCGCGCGCAGCCGCTCCACGATCTTCTTCACGTCCTGCGCACGGTCGCGGTGCATCACCAGCACCGCGTCCTCCGTCGTCACCACCACGGTGTCGTCCAGACCAACCACGGCGGTCAGCATGCCGTCGCTGCGGGCGTAGCAGCGCCGCGTGTTCTCCAGCAGCACATCGCCCAGGCTCACGTTGCCAGCCTCGTCCTTAGCGCCCAGCTCCCACAATGCGTTCCAGCTGCCCACGTCGCACCAGCCGAGGTCGGCCGGCACCACGGCCGCGTGCCGCGTGCGTTCTGCCACCGCGTAGTCCAGGCT
The DNA here is from genome assembly GCA_964252625.1 of uncultured Acetobacteraceae bacterium. GTDB lineage: Bacteria > Pseudomonadota > Alphaproteobacteria > Acetobacterales > Acetobacteraceae > BOG-908. The sequence goes on from CAXUOA010000007.1 coordinate 23,034, forward strand.
GATGTTCTCGCAGGCGGCGAACGCGGTGCGCTCCAGCCGGGCGAAATCGAGGTCCGTCCGGCGGCCAGCCACGGCGGCCCGCACGGCGGACATCACCAGCGGCGCGAACGCATCCATCTCCGCCAGCAGGGTGGCCGCAGTGAAGACGAACATGCCGCTGTTCCACAGGTGCCTGCCGTCTGCCGCCAGGCGGGCCGCATCGGCGGCGTCCGGCTTTTCCACGAACTGCGCCACCGCGTGCACGCCGGCCACCCCCTCCAGCTCCGGGCCTACCTCGATGTAGCCGTAGCCGGTCTCCGGCCCGGTCGGCTTCATGCCGAACGTCACGAACCGGCCGGCACGCGCGGCAGCCACGGCGCGGCCCAGCGCCTCTTCCAGCGCGTCCGTCTTGGTGATGGCGGCGTCCGCGGCCATCATCCACAGCACCGCGTCCGGCTCCGTCTCCGCCACCAGCAAGGCGGCCGCCGCGATCGCCGGCGCCGAGTTGCGCCCGACCGGCTCCAGCAGGATGCGCGCGCCGGTGATCCCCGCGTCGCGCAGCTGCTCGGCGATCAGGAAGCGGTGCTCCTCGTTGCATACCACCACCGGCGGCGCGAAGCCGGCGCCGGCCGCCCGCAGCGCCGTCTCCTGGATCATCGAGCGTTCGGAGATCAGCGGCCAGAGCTGCTTGGGGAAGCTCTCGCGCGAGACCGGCCACAGCCGGGTGCCCGAACCGCCGGAGAGGATGATCGGCGTGATCAGCCCGGCCGGCGCCGGCGCCTGTGTCGTCCGCTCGATCCCCGCCTGCTGATCCACTGCGCAACCCCTCAACACGCTTGCCAGTCCGGCCCGCCCTGCCGCAAGCTAGACCATTGTGCACCGCAGGAGCCAGTCATGGGACACATAAACGATATCGGCTCGGCCATCGGCCGCCTGGCGGGCGAGGCGGAACCCGGCCTGGTGGAAATCAGGCGGGACCTGCACGCCCACCCGGAGCTCGCCTTCGAAGAGCACCGCACCGCCAGCCTGATCGCCCGCGAACTCACCCGCCTGGGCATCGAGCACCAGACGGGCGTGGGCCAGACCGGCGTGGTCGGCACCATTCAGGGCGGCCGCCCCGGCCCCACGCTGATCATACGCGCGGACATGGACGCGCTGCCGATCCACGAACAGACCGGCCTGCCTTTCGCCAGCCGCACGGACGGCCGCATGCACGCCTGCGGACACGACATGCACAGCTCCACCCTGCTCGGCGTGGCCGCCATCCTGCACAGCCTGGCGCCGGACATGACCGGCACCGTCCGTCTGCTGTTCCAGCCGGCCGAGGAGATCCTGGGCGGCGCCGCGGCGATGATACAGGACGGCGTGCTGGACGGCGTGGACATGGCGCTCGGCTTCCACAACCATCCGGAACTCCCCGTCGGCCGCTTCGCCGCCGTGCGCGGCGCCACCTACGCCGCCTGTGACCGTTTCCGCATCACCGTGCGCGGCAATTCCGGCCACGCTGCCTACCCGCACACCACGGTCGATCCCATCGCCGCCGCCTGCCACCTGGTCGCCAACCTGCAGACCATCGTCTCGCGCGAGATCAACCCGCTGGACCCTTGCGTGGTCACCGTCGGCGCCATCCACGCCGGCACCGTGCACAACATCATCCCCGATGCGTGCGAGCTGCTCGGCACCATACGCACGCTGAGCCTTTCCGTGCGCGGCCAGGCGGAAGCCGCGCTGCGCCGCATCTGCGCCGGGCTGGACGCCACCTTCCGCACGCAGACGGCGCTGGACTGGAACCCCGGCGTGCCGCCCACGGTGAACGCGGACCGTGTGCTGGACGGCGCGGTTGCCGCCGTGCAGCGCCAGCTGGGCGCGGTGTTCGATGCCGCGGAACCCAGCATGGGGGCCGAGGACTTCGCCATGATCGCCGCGCGGGTGCCGAGCTTCGTGCTGCGCGTGGGGTCCGGTGCAGCGGGGCGGCAGGATCACCTGCACAACTCGTCCTACCAGCCGGACGAGGCTTGCATCGGGCTGGGGGCGCAGGCGCTGGCGCGGGCGGCAATGGAGCTTCTGGCGGGGTAGAGAGAAAGGCCGTCTTTTTTGAAGAAGAAGCAGAAACTTCTGCTTCCTCCGGCTGCACAGGGGTGCGTGTAGACCGTCCGCCTGGTTCGCTGGCAGCCTACAGGTATTTTTCCGTGGAGCCCCGGCGGAACGGGTTGGACAAGCGTCCGGCCACACGGTGCCCGAGCGAAAACCGGCTGACGACGTAACGCGGCTTGATGACCCCGCCGAACCCCGTGAAGAACAATGCGCTACCGGACGTCACCACCCCCTCGAAATCGAAGATCAGGCCCCGGGCCGCCACGTCCTGCATCGCGTGCCAGAGCAGCAGGCTGACCGCGCCGTTCCCCGCATCCGGCCTGCGCGTGGACAGCAGATAGTAGGCTGCCTGGGCGTCCCAGATGTAGAAGATGGAGGCGGCGATCTGGCCGGCCGCATTTTCCGCCGCCACGATACGACCCTGGCCACGCGAGATGGCGGCCTGACAGACGCGTTCGAGCAGCGCCGGGCTGTAGCGGCTGGCAATGCCGCCTCTGCCCAGATTGTCGTTGTAGACGGCGCTAAACGCGGACGCGTCCAGCGCCGAGACGCCATGCTGCTCTTTCGCCCGCCGGATCACGTTGCGCGTCTTGTCGCGCATGGTGCCCCAAAGCACGTCGGCCGGCGCGGGCGGCACTTCGAAGGTGAACTGTACCGTCGAGTTGTAGCCGAGCTCCTGATAGACGAGCGTGTCTGGCGTGCCACGATGCATCACTTGCCAGAACCCGCTCGTGCGCGGCACCTGGGCCAGCAGCTCGCGGGTGATCTGGGCGCGCCGCAGCACCCTGTTGCAGGCGGCACCCCGTCCCTCGTCGATGGCCGGCCCCAGGAAATGCGTCAGCAGGGGCATGCCGCACAGCCTCTGGCCGGGCAGGATGGTGGACAGCAGATAGGGAAACCATCCGACCCGCCGGCCACCCTCGACGACAACCGCCTCGGCATAGTCGCCGCCGGTTGCAGCGCTCAGCCACCAGGGCTGGTGAAACACGCTGGGCGCGAGCGGGTCGTGAAACGGACCCGGTAGGGATGCCGTGACCAGCGGCATGCTCGCATGAAGCGCGATATTCCGGCCCGGCATTAAATCCACACCACCCACCCTGTCGTCCGCCTGCGCGTTACACGGGTATAAGCGTAGTCGTTCTGATAGGCGTGTTACAAGCGGGCAAGCGTGGCTTCCAGGCACCGGAACATTATTCGTTGTAACCGACTGCAATAGCCTCCCGACGCCGAAAGCACCGCAGCAGTCGGGCGCCTTTAGCGAGGAAGATGCGGCATCGCGTCAGGCGGCCGCCGCTTCCGCCGCTTCACCTTTCGCCACCTCGCCTTTCGCCTTCGCCAGCACGTCGCGTTCGAAGGATTTCAGCGCGGCGCCGATTGCCTGGTGCATGTCCAGGTAACGGTATGTGCCCAGCCGGCCGCCGAACACCACGTTCGGCTCCCGCGCGGCCAGGGCGGCGTACTGGTCGTAGAGATCCTTGTCGGCCGGTGTGTTGATCGGGTAGTACGGCTCGTCCTCGCGCGCGGCGAAGCGGGAATATTCGCGCATGATCAGGGTCCGCTCGGGCGTGTAGCGCCGCTCGGGATGCAGATGGCGGAATTCGTGTATGCGGGTGAACCTGACGTCGGCGTCAGGATAGTTCACCACGCTGGCGCCCTGGAAATCCTCCATCTCCGGCCGTTCGATCTCGAAATCCAGGGTACGCCAGCCGAGCGACCCCAACTTGTAGTTGAAATACCGGTCGATCGCGCCCGTGTAGATCAGCTGCGCGTCCGGCCGCAACGTGTCGCGCACGTCGAAGAAATCGCAGTTGCACACGACCTTTATGCGCTTGTCGGCGAACACCCGATCGAAGATCGCATGGTAGCCGTCGAGCGGCAAACCCTCGTAGATGTCGTTGAAATAGAAATCGTTGTAGCTGGCGCGCACGGGAAGCCGGCTGATCGTTTCCGCCGGCAACAGCTTCGGGTCCGTCTCCCACTGCTTTGCGGTGTAGTGGCGGATGAAGGCGTCGTACAGCTCGCGGCCGATCAGCGAGACCGCCTTTTCCTCGAAATTGGCGGGCGTGGTGAAACCCTCGCGCGCCGCGCGCTCGGCGATGAAGGCGGCCGCTTCTGAAGGCTTGAGGTCGACACCGAAGAAGTTGTTCAGCGTCATCAGGTTGATCGGCATGGTGTACATGCGCCCGGCGTGGCGCGTCAGCACCCGGTGCCGGTAGTTGTTGAACGCGGTGAACCGGTTGATCCAGGCCCAGACGTCACTCTGCGACGTGTGGAACAGATGCGTGCCATAGCGGTGGTATTCGATCCCCGTCTCGGAGTCCTGCTCGGAGAACGAGTTCCCGCCGAAATGGTCGCGCTTCTCCAGGACCAGCACGGGCTCGCCCAGCACGGTGGCGATGCGTTCCGCCATCACGGCGCCGAAGAAGCCGCTGCCGGCGATGACGTAGCGGTAGTCCTGGGCGGAAATCATGTCGTGTCGGGTCCTGTTCAGGAGGAAGCGCGCGTTCAGGAGGAAGCGCGCGGCGGTTTGAGAAAACGAACCAAACTTTCACGCCCGCTGTTGCCACGGCCGTGCTGGGTCGCGATACGGCGCGTGCGGTCTACACCGTCGGAGCTAGCGTTTTTCGGTTCTTCTTCTCTAAGAACAACCGCCTGCCTTCCCGCAAATTCCGTTTTGCTTTCGTGGCAAAACTGCCAGCCAACACCCGGACGTAGCGGAGCGGCGGCAGACGCCGGAGCTTGCGATGGAACTGGCTGGCGGGGTTCAGATAGCCCGCCAGGCCGATATGATATTTGTGCATGCTGGCGACGAAGCGTGGTTCATCCAGCACGGGATGGACGAAATCCTCGTGGCTCAGGTCCGGCGCGTCGGCCTCCAGGAAGGGCGGCCAGTGATCGTAGGCCTGTGTCGTGCCGAAATCGCTCAGCTCGCGCCGCTCGAAGCCAGCGCGCGCCAGCTCGGATGGGATGAAGCCCTCGCAGAACGGCCAGACGGCAAGCGTGCCGGCGTGCCAGTCTGCCGATTGCGCGAGGCGGGCCTGCCACAGATGGCGGAGCGCCGGCCCGGAGAACACGCACAGGCAGATGAGCTGGTTGCGCATGTCGGCCTGGGCGTAGGCGCCGGTCATGGTGCCGCGCCAGAACCAGCGATCCCCGGTGTCGCCCTTGGTGAGGCCCACGAAATCCACCGCGTCCGCCTGCAGCCGGGCCACGAGCGCCGCGATCGGCTGGCCGATGAGCACGTCGTATTCGAGCTGGACGTAGTAGTCGTAGTCCGGGTGCAGCTCCTGGAAGCGATAGAGCGGGTAGTCGCCGTTGAACCACAGCAGGTTGCCCTCGCCGGCACGGGCAAACCCCATGGCCAGCAGGCCGTCCGCGGTCACGCGGACCACGTGCGGGTGGGTGATACCGGCAACCGGGCCGTTCGTCTCGTCGACCAGCACGAACACGTCCGTGCCGCCGGCCACGGCAAGCAGACGGTCGAACTGCCTCTGGGCGAAGCTGTCCCAGAAATGCGTGCGGAAGATCACGGCGGTTCTCGGCGGGCCGGCCATCAGGCAAGCGCCCGCTCGCGGCTGCGCAGGGGAGCCGGCGGCAACGCGCCATCGGAAGCAGCCTTGGCGTCCCGGTATACCGCGAGCGTCAGCCGCGCGATCTCGTCCCAGCCCGGCAGCGACTGCACCAGGGTCCGTGCCGCCGCGGCGTAGGAGGCGGCCAGCGCCCGGTCCTCGATCACGGCCCGCATCGCCTGGGTGAGCGCCGGCACGTCGCCCGGCGGCAGAAGCCTGCCCTGCACCCCGTCGGCGATCGTCTCGGCGAAGCTGCCCAGCCTGGAGGCTATCACCGGCCGGCCGTTCGCCAGCGCCAGCGACAGCACCCCGCTCGCCTCGATTTCGCGATAGGGAAACACGGCGACGGTGCCGGGCGCGAAGATGTCGGAGATTTCCGCATCGTCGACGAAACGGGGTTCCAGGGTCACTCTGTCCAGCACATTGCGGGCGTTCGCCTGCTTCAGGAGCGCGCCGGTGTCCATGTAGGCCTGCCCCACGATGCGCAGGCGCGCCTGGCTGCGCAGCGCCGGCGGCAGCGCGGCGAAGGCGTCGATCAGCAGGTCGGCCCCCTTGTAAGGCTTGATCTTGCCGAACAGCACGAAGCTCAGCTCACCCAGCATGGGGTCGGGCAGCGCATCCCGCCGCAGCGTCGCCAGCGGTCCGTGCGGGGTCTGCGCGATGCGTGCCTGCGGCAGGCCCAGGGCGGCGAGGCGTGCCGCGCCCTGGGCGGTGTGCACGATCAGCCGGTCACAGGCGCGCAGGGACTGCACGAAACCGATGCGCTGCAGGCGGGCCGTGGGACTGCCGTTGAACGGGTCCGTGTCGTGCACGGTCAGCACCACGGGAGCGACACGGCGAAAGGCGGGCAGCAGCCGCGCGTCGAGCGCCGGCAGCGGCAGCCACTGGAAGTGGATCACGTCCGGCCGCTCGCGCCGGAGGTGGTGCAGCAGCCGGCGCATGCTGGCCAGGTGGTCCACCCCTTTGACAGCGAGCCTGGCCGCCCGGGGCAGGCGCGCTGCCAGCCGGCCGCCGGCCGCACGATAGAAGGTGGCGGCGACCGGCACGCCGGCCTTGCCGTCCTGTGGCGTGAGCGCACGGCCGTGCAGTTCCACCTGCACGTCGGCACGTTGCAGACCGCGCATCAGCTCGGCGTCGTAGGGCAAGGTGAACAGCGAAGGGTCGATCATCGCCACGCGCATCAGGCCTGCACCTCCACGGCCTGGAGGTGCACAGCCGGTGCACGGGCGGAGGCGGGCGGGTTCCAGGTCTGGAATTTCTCGCCACGCAGGGAACGGAACACCCCCGCGCCGGTGGCGACGAACGCCGCCAGCAT
>CAXUOA010000008.1:0-28809 GCA_964252625.1 uncultured Acetobacteraceae bacterium
CTCAGCCCTTCATCAGGTTCACGTCCTCGACCTGGATCGAGCCGCGGTTGCGGAAGTAGACGACCACGATCGCGAGCCCGATCGCGGCCTCCGCCGCCGCCACGGTGAGCACGAACATCGCCAGGATCTGGCCGGCGAGGTCGCCGAGTGCGGCGGAAAAGGCGACCAGGTTGAGGTTGACGGCGAGCAGGATCAGCTCGATCGACATCAGGATGACGATGACGTTCTTGCGGTTGAGGAAGATGCCGAATACGCCCAGCACCAGCAGAAAGGCGGCGACGAACAAATAATGCCCGAGGCCGATGGCGAGCGCACCCTGCGGCATGACTCAATGCTCCCCTTGTACGGGTTCGGGTGCCGGCGCGCCGTCATGCGCGTGCGCATCGTCATTTGGAACGTGCGCATCATGCCCGACAGCGGCATGCAAATCGATCGGGTCCGGTTTCGGACGGTAGATGCCCAGTTCGGCCACGCCGGCACCGCTGCGCAGGCTGAGCACTTCCAGCGTATCGGCCACGCGCCGCTGCTGCTGGCGCGTGATGTTCTGGTGCCTGGATGTGTGGCGGTCCCGATGCGTGAGCACGATGGCGCCGACCATAGCCACAAGCAGCACCAGGCCGGAGAGCTGGAACAGCAGGATGTAGTTCGTATACAACACCTGCCCGATCGCGCGTGTATTCTGCATTTGGCCGGGAATGGCGCTGAGGCGAAGAACCGGCGCATTGGCCGACATCTGCCAGCCAAGCCCGACAAACAGCAGCTCGAAGAACAGCAGAACGCCGACTGTGAACCCGACGGCCGCATAGCGCTGAAAGCCCTCGCGCAGGGCGACGAAATCGACATCCAGCATCATGACGACGAACAGGAACAGTACTGCCACAGCGCCGACATAAACGATAACGAGAATCATCGCGAGAAACTCGGCCCCGGCAATCAGGAACAATGCGGCCGCGTTGAAAAAGGCCAGGATCAGGAACAATACCGAATGCACGGGATTCCGGCTGGTCACCACCATCGCGGCAGAGCCGAGCAGGATCGTGGAGAAGACGTAGAAAGCCAGCGATATGATCATCGATAGGGTGCATCCAGCTCCAGCCGCCGGGCGATCTCCGTCTCCCAGCGATCGCCGTTATCGAGCAACTTTTCCTTGTTATACATCAGCTCCTCGCGCGTCTCGGTGGAGAACTCGAAGTTCGGCCCCTCGACGATGGCGTCCACCGGGCAGGATTCCTCGCACAGGCCACAGTAGATGCACTTCGTCATGTCGATGTCGTAGCGCGTAGTGCGGCGCGAGCCGTCCGCCCGCGGCTCGGCCTCGATGGTGATGGCATAAGCCGGGCAGATCGCCTCGCACAACTTGCAGGCGATGCAACGCTCTTCGCCGTTGGGATAGCGGCGCAATGCGTGCTCACCCTTGAAGCGCGGGCTCAGCGGGCCGCCTTCGTAGGGGTAGTTGATGGTGACGGGCTTCTTGAAGAAATACTTCAGCGTGACTGCCATGCCTGAGAGCAGTTCCCACAGCAACAGGCGCCAGGCGGATGTTCCGGTCAGCATTAACGGCTCCTAGGCTGCGCCATTCGGCAGCAAACCGGTAAGTTCCAGGAAGCCGGCTGTCAGGACCAGCCATAGCAGAGAGAGCGGCAGGAACACCTTCCAGCCGAGTCGCATGAGTTGGTCATACCGATAGCGCGGGAATGTGGCGCGCACCCAGAAGAAGAAAAACATGACGAGGCAGATCTTCAATATCAGCCAGAAAATGCCCGGGATGAAGGTAAGCCCAAGCGGCGCCTGCCAGCCGCCGAGGAAGAGCACGCTCGCAAGCGCGCTCATCATAATCATATTGGTGTATTCGCCCAGATAGAACAATGCAAACGACATCGCGCTGTATTCGACGAAGAATCCTGCCACCAGCTCACTCTCGCCTTCCGGCAGATCGAACGGTGCGCGGTTGCATTCCGCGAGCATGGAAATCAGGAAGATCACAAACATCGGCAGCAGCGGGAAGCAGAACCACACATGGCTTTGTGCACGCACGATATCGTTCAGGTTCAGGCTGCCGACGCACAGCATGACGGTTACAAGCACGAAACCGATGGACACCTCGTAGCTGACCATCTGCGCCGCCGAGCGCATCGCGCCCAGAAAGGCGTATTTCGAATTGCTGGCCCAGCCTGCGATGATGATGCCGTAGACGCCAAGCGAACTGATAGCGAACAGGTAGAGTATGCCGACGTTGATGTTGGACACCGCCCAGCCGTCATTGACCGGGATTACCGCCCAGGCCAGGCAGGCGAGCACGAAGGTCAGCATAGGCGCCAGCAGGAACAGCGAGCGGCTGGCCCCGGCCGGGATGATGGTCTCCTTGGTGAACACCTTCACCGCATCCGCAAAGGGTTGCCACAGGCCGAACGGCCCGACGCGGTTCGGGCCCTTGCGTAGCTGGAAAGCGGCCAGTGCCTTGCGTTCGAAGTAGGTGGCATACGCCATGCTCATGAGGACGGGCACCAGTATCGCCAGCGTCTCGCCCATTGTCAGCAGCAGGATACCGAACATGTTTTCGTGGAAGAAATTATACACCAACCTACTCCGCAGCTACGGCCAGAGGGGCCGCGGCCAGTGACGCAGGGGCGCTGCGCGAACATTCAGCCATCGTCAAGCTCGCGCGGCTGATCGGGTTGGTCTGGTAGTAGTCCGAAACCGCTTCCGTGAAAAGTACGGCGTCTGGTGCGGGTGGCACGTCCTGGCCACCGGGACCGGTATGATCGCCAGCGCCGAAACGCGCCAGGCCCACGCGGGCGAATACCGGGTTGGCGCGCTCCAGGCGGACACGCAACGCATCGATGTCGTCATACGGCAGCGCATGGCCGATCACCGCGGAGAACGCCCGCAGGATGCGCCAGTCCTCACGCGCGTCGCCCGGCGCGAAAAGCGCCCGGTAGCCGCGCTGCACCCGGCCCTCGGTGTTGACGTAGGTGCCATCCTTTTCGGTGTAGGCGCTGCCTGGCAGGATCACGTCGGCACGCGCGGCGCCACGGTCGCCGTGGTGGCCTTGATAGATCACAAACGTACCAGCACCGATCCGTGCGCCGTCGAATTCGTCTGCACCCAGGTTCCATAGCACGTCCACGCCGCCGCCCAGCATGCCGGCAAAATCCAGCCCGTCCGGTTCGGGCAGGAAGCCGAGGTCCAGTGCTCCCACGCGCGCGGCGGCCGTGTGCAGCATGTTGAAGCCGTGCCAGTCGGCGCTGAGCGCACCCACGCCGGCCGCCACACGCCAGGCGTGCGCCAGAACCGCAGCGCCGTCGGGCCGGCACAATGCGCCCTGCCCCACTATGACCATCGGCCGCTTCGCCGCACGCAGCAGTTGGGCAAAATCATGCGTGCCGTCATGCAACGCTGCCAGCAACCCCGGCCCGTCACCCAGATGCGCCACGCGATAGGTCAGCTCTGCCTGCGGCCCGATCAACCCGATCGGCATGTGACCGCCCGTTGCCATCCAGCGCTTGCGTATGCGCGCGTTCAGGATCGGCGCCTCACGGCGGGGATTGCTGCCGATGATCAGTATGGCGTCGGCGGCTTCGATACCGGCAATCGTGCTGTTGAACAGATAGAAGTCGCGCTGGCTCGCGTCGATCCGCGCGCCATCCTGACGGCAATCCAGGTTCTGCGAGCCGAGCGCGCCCATCAGATCCTTCAGCGCCATTATGCTTTCCGCGTCGCACAGATCACCGGCAATCGCGCCGATGCGTTTGCCGTCGACGCCGCGCAGCCTGGCGGCGATTGCCGCGAATGCGTCCGGCCAGGTCGCCTGCACAAGCTTGCCGTTGTGGCGCACCCACGGCCGGTCCAGCCGCTTGCGCTTCAAACCGTCCCAGGAAAACCGGCTCTTGTCGGCGATCCACTCCTCGTTGATCTCGTCATTTGTGCGCGGCAGCAACCGCAGCACCTCGGGCCCCTTCGTGTCGACGCGTATCGGCGTGCCGACAGCATCCAGCACGTCCACGCTGTCCGTCTTTGTCAGCTCCCAGGGGCGCGCCACGAACGCGTATGGCTTGCTCGTCAACGCACCCACCGGACAGATGTCGATCAGGTTGCCGGACAACTCGGACGTCAGCGCGTGCTCCACATAGGTGCCGACCTCCATGTTCTCGCCGCGCGCCGTGGCCCCCAGTTCCGGCACGCCGGCAATCTCGGTGGCGAACCGTATGCAGCGCGTGCACTGTATGCAGCGCGTCATCACCGTCTTGACGAGCGGGCCGAGATATTTGTCCTTCACCGCGCGCTTGTTTTCGGCATAGCGCGAATGATCGCCGCCATACGCATAGGCCTGGTCCTGCAGGTCGCACTCGCCACCCTGATCGCAGATCGGGCAATCCAGCGGGTGGTTGATGAGCAGGAATTCCATCACGCCGCGCCTAGCCTGACGCACCATCGGGGTATCCGTGCGCACCACCATGCCTTCGGCCACCGGATAGGCGCAGCTCGCTATCGGCTTCGGCGCCTTTTCGATCTCCACCAGGCACATGCGGCAATTTCCCGCAACCGACAGGCGCTCGTGGTAGCAGAAATGCGGGATTTCGCGGCCGGCGTGTTCGCACGCCTGCAACACGGAACTGCCGGGTGCGACTTCTATTTCAGCGCCATCGACAACAAGCTTTACCATGGAACATCCTAAGAAGGGTCTGGGCGCTGCCCTCGACCCCGTCACGCGTCAGCGTGCTTTCGCACGACGGGGCCAGTCGGCCCCAAACCCCATCTATTCGGCGGCGAGAGGCAGGTTTACCGGCGTGACCACACGAGGGCCGGCGCGATAGGCAACGATACGTTCTTCGATCACCGGACGGAAATGCCGAATCAGGCCCTGGATCGGCCATGCCGCGGCGTCGCCAAGTGCACAGATCGTGTGCCCTTCGATTTGCCGCGTCACCTGCTCCAGCATGTCGATCTCGGCCACTTCCGCGCGGCCTTCCACCAGCCGGTTCATCACGCGCATCATCCACCCCGTGCCTTCCCGGCATGGCGTGCACTGCCCGCAACTCTCGTGCTTGTAAAACTTGGCCAGTCTGGCCACCGCCTTTATCACGTCGGTGGACTTGTCCATGACGATCACTCCGGCCGTACCAAGCCCGGACTTCACGTCACGCAAACTGTCGAAATCCATCAGTATGGTATCGCACGTCGCCTTGGGCATTAGCGGCACGCTCGAGCCGCCGGGGATCACCGCCAGCAAGTTGTCCCAGCCACCACGCACGCCGCCCGCGTATGTCTCGATCAGCTCGCGCAGTGGAATGCCAAGCTCCTCCTCCACGTTGCACGGCTTGTTCACGTGGCCGGAGATGCAGAAGATTTTCGTGCCGGCATTCTTCGGCCGGCCCAGCGCGGAGAACCACGCAGCGCCACGGCGCAGGATTTCCGGCGCCACCGCGATTGTCTCGACGTTGTTCACCGTCGTCGGACAGCCATACAGTCCAACCGCGGCAGGAAATGGCGGCTTCAGCCGCGGCATGCCCTTCTTGCCTTCCAGCGACTCCAGAAGGGCCGTCTCCTCACCGCAGATGTAGGCGCCGGCGCCGCGATGCAGGAACAGCGCGAAATCCCAGCCGGACCCGCACGCATTGGTGCCGATCAGCCCGGCCTCGTACGCCTCGTCGATCGCCGTCTGCAGGTTGCGCGCCTCGTTGTAGTACTCGCCGCGTATGTAGATGTAGCAGGCATGCGCACCCATGGCGAAGGATGCGATCAGCGCGCCCTCGATCAGCTTGTGCGGATCGTGACGCATGATATCACGGTCTTTGCAGGTGCCCGGCTCGCTCTCATCGGCGTTGATCACCAGATAAGCCGGCCGGCCGTCGGACACCTTCGGCATGAACGACCATTTCATGCCGGTCGGGAACCCGGCGCCGCCGCGGCCACGCAGGCCGGAGGCCTTCATCTCGTCAGTGATCGCTTCGCGGCCGCGCAGCAGGATCGCCGCCGTGCCGTCCCAGTCGCCACGCGCGCGGGCGCCGGCCAGCCGCCAGTCATGCTGGCCGTAGAGGTTGGTGAAGATGCGATCGCGGTCGTGCAGCACAGGCTACTCCGTAACCGTAAGCAGGGTGTTGGGGCCGCCTTCAGGGGCGGAGGTGATACGGCCGATCATCGAGCCGGGCTGCGGCGGTGGTTCGCCACGTTTCAGGCCCTCCAGCAGTTTTTCCGTAAGCGGCCCGTCCATGTCCTCGTAGAAATCATTGTCGATCTGCAGGATCGGCGCGTTCACGCAGCCACCCAGGCACTCCACCTCGCTCATGGTGAACAGCCTGTCCGCGCTGGTCTCGTGCCAGCCCTTGATACCCGTCACCCTGCGGCAGGCGGCAACCACGTCATCGGATCCGCGCAGCCAGCACGGCGTCGTCGTGCACAATTGCAGATGGTATTTGCCGACAGGCGTCGTGTTGAACATCAGGTAGAACGTGGCGACCTCGTAGACCCGTATCGGCGCCATGCCCAGGCGGGCCGCTACGACGTCCATTGCCACGCGCGGCACCCAGGCGCTCGCCGTCGCGCGTCGCATCTGGTCCTGCACGAGATACAGCAATGGCAGCACGGCGCTCGCCTGCTTGCCTTCCGGGTATTTGCCGATGATGCGGGTTGCCTCCGCCTCGCTTGCCGCGTCGAATGCGAAGTGCAGCGGCTCCACACGGTTATGCGCAGCGGTCGAGCCGTCGCCCACGTTCTCGGCGGAAAATGCACCGGGGTGGGACATCAGCGGTCAACCTCGCCGAACACCAGATCCACCGACCCGATAATCGCCACGGCATCGGCCAGCATATGTCCCTTGCTCATGACTTCCATGGCCTGCAGATGAGAAAATCCCGTCGGCCGGATCTTGCAGCGATACGGCTTGTTGGTGCCGTCGGAGACGAGATAGACGCCGAACTCGCCCTTCGGGCTTTCCACCGCCGTGTAGGTCGCACCTGCGGGCACGTGAAAACCCTCCGTATACAGCTTGAAGTGATGGATCAGCGCCTCCATCGAGCGCTTCATCTCTTCCCGCCGCGGCGCGGTGAACTTCCTGTCCTGGATCTTCACCGGACCGGGCTTCATGTTCTCTATGCACTGGCGAATGATCTTCACGCTCTCGCGCATCTCGATCATGCGGACGAGATAGCGGTCGTAGCAGTCGCCGTTACGCGCGATCGGCACGTCGAACTGCACGTGATCATACATTGCGTAGGACTGCGACTTGCGTAAATCCCAGGGCACGCCGCTGGCGCGCAGGTTCGGACCGGTAAACCCCCAGGCCAGCGCCTGCTCAGCCGACATAACGCCGATGTCCACCGTGCGCTGTTTCCAGATGCGGTTGTCTGTCAGCAGGTTCCAGAGATCATCGATGAACTTCGGGTACTGCTCGGACCACGCCCAGATCTTGTCGGTAAGCCCGGCCGGCAGGTCCTTGTTCACGCCGCCGGGCCGGTAGTAATTCGCATGCAGGCGCGCGCCTGACGCGGCCTCGTAGAACTCCATCAGCTTCTCGCGCTCCTCGTAACCCCAAAGCGGCGGCGTCAGCGCGCCCACGTCCATGGCGAACGAGGTTAGGTTCAACAGGTGGTTCAGGATGCGCGTGATCTCATCGAACATCGTGCGTATCCACAGGGCCCGCTCGGGCGCCTGTATGGACAGCAGCTTCTCGGTCGCCAGCACGAATGCGTGCTCCATGCACATCGGCGAGACGTAATCCAGCCTGTCGAAATACGGCACGTTCTGGATATACGTGCGGCTCTCTATCAGCTTCTCCGTGCCACGATGCAGCAGGCCCACATGCGGATCAGCACGGTCCACTACCTCGCCATCCATCTCCAGGACGAGGCGCAGCACCCCGTGCGCCGCAGGGTGCTGCGGGCCGAAATTGATGGCGTGACTGTCGATCTGTATCGTCTTGCCCGTATTGGCCAAGGCCTGATCCACAGGGAGTGGCGTGCTGTGGTGTTGTTCGATATCTTCAAGAATATTGCTCATGACTTCGTCACCTCGCCGGGCGGCATACCGTTCGCCAGGGCCTGCCGTGTCACATGGGCCTTTTCGTCACCTGGCAAGGTCGTCATGCCCTCCCAGGGAGAAAGGAACCGGAAATCCCGGAAATCCTGCGTAAGTTTCACCGGCTCGTAGACCACCTCCTTGCGGTCCTCGTCGTAATGAACCTCCACGTAGCCGGTCAGGGGGAAATCCTTGCGCAGCGGATGCCCCTCGAAGCCGTAATCGGTGAGTATTCGCCGGTGATCCGCCAGTCCGGCAAACAGCACGCCATAAAGATCCCAGCACTCGCGTTCCCACCAGGTGGCGCAGGGCCAAATATTGGAGACCGAGGGCACCGGCCTAGTCTCGTCAGTTGTCACGATCACCCGTATCCGGTGATTCAACGATACGCTCAGCAGATTGTAGACGACGTCGAACCGTTCAGTCCGCTGCGGAAAGTCCACGCCGCACAGATCGACGAGCTGCTCGCACCGGAAGCGCGGATCGTCGCGCAGCAGCGTCATCACCCCGAGCAGTTCATCGCGCGCCACGTGCGCCACCAGTTCGCCGCCTTCCACACCGGCGCGCGACACACCGGCGACGCTCGTGCCGATGGAAAGTGCCAACGCGGACGCGTCCGCCGCAACCGCAATGCTCCCCTCAGCCACGCAGGATGGTTCCTGTACGGCGTATCTTCTTCTGCAACTGCATGATGCCATAGACCAGTGCCTCGGCCGTTGGCGGGCATCCGGGCACATACACGTCCACCGGCACGATCCTGTCACAACCGCGCACAACCGAATACGAATAATGGTAATAGCCGCCACCATTCGCGCAGCTTCCCATGCTGATCACCCAGCGCGGCTCCGGCATCTGGTCGTAGACGCGGCGCAGCGCCGGCGCCATCTTGTTGGTCAGCGTCCCGGCCACGATCATCACGTCGCTTTGCCGCGGGGAGCCACGCGGGAAGATGCCGAAACGGTCCAGGTCGTAGCGCGGCATGTAGGCATGGATCATCTCGACCGCACAGCACGCCAGGCCGAACGTCATCGGCCACAGGCTGCCCGTGCGGCCCCAGTTGATCAGCTTGTCCAAATTGGCGACAACGAACCCCTTGTCCGCAATCTCGCCCGTAATGCCACGCACCACCGCGTCCTGCGCCTCGCCCGGAGGCAGCACCTCCCGGTTCCAGGCAATCTGCTCGCCTGTTGCCAGGTCTGTCGCGGTCACACTCATTCAGGCTACTCCCACTCCAGCGCACCCCGGCGCCACTCATAGATAAAGCCGACGGTGAGAACGGCAAGAAACCCAATCATCGACCAGAAGCCCAGCATCCCGATATGCGCAAGACTGATGGCCCAGGGGAAGAGGAACGCCACTTCCAGGTCGAAGATTATGAACAGGATGGCCACGAGGTAGAACCGCACGTCGAAGCGCCTGCGTGCATCATCGAACGGCTCGAAGCCGCACTCGTAGGCGGAGAGCTTCTCCGCATACGGCTTCTGCTTGGCGGACAGCAGGGACCCGCCGACCATCGCCGATGCGATGCCGACCGCAATGCCGAGAAAGACGAGGATCGGAAAGTAATTGGCTAGGATCGGTTGCATGGCATTCCCGACAGCAGAGGGCAGTGCCGGTCAACCACCGCACCGCAACATGCACACACTAGACCCATGAGCCGGGCAAGCCAAGAGTAGCGGCCGGCAGCATGAGCCGCCGAGAGCGGAGCGAACAGCTCTACCTAACCCCACGGCGATGACGAAGCCAGATCAAGGTTGTCATCCTGGCGCGAGTGACGGGGCTCGAACCCGCGACCTCCGGCGTGACAGGCCGGCGCTCTAACCAACTGAGCTACACCCGCTTCTTCAGGCAGGCGCCGCTTCTACGGTCGGCGCCGCCCCGAAGTCAATGGTGGGCGGTGACGGGATCGAACCGCCGGCCAACTCGGTGTAAACGAGCCGCTCTACCTCTGAGCTAACCGCCCCCGGACTGTGCTACGCCAACGGCGGCGCCGGATCAAACCTCCGTATCGGCCACCATGTCGCGCAGGACCTTGCCTGGCCTGAAACGGACGGACTTGCTTTCCGGAACGTCGATCTCTGCCCCGGAACGGGGATCACGGCCCTTGCCGGCCTTGCGCTCGCTTACCTGAAAGGCACCAAACCCTGCCAGACGCACGACCTTGCCGGACTTCAAGGCATCGCTTGTGCACTCGAAGACCGCTTGCACCGCCTCGCCGGCCTTGGGTTTTGGCAGGCCGGTCTTTTCGGCGACCTGCGCGGTTAATTCTTGACGGTTAAATACGCTTGCGTCTTTCGCGTGACCTAGCGCGGTATCGCCCGCGGTAGCGTGTTCGTCGCTCATCGTGTCCTGATCCCCTCCGGCCGAGATCGGCCAGTCGAGAAAACTTACTGGGGCCGGTAGCGTGAGGTCAAGAAAAGCCCGGAAAACCGCCGTTTTCCGGGCCCCGCCAATCTGGCCAGCACTAATGCGGCAACGAAGCGCCCGTTGCCTCGCCAGGGCCGGCCGCGATAGGCTCAGCCGGTTCTTCCCACTCGATCGCTTCCGGCCGCCGAACCAAGGCCTGGCCGATCACGTCGTCCGCATGGCTGACCGGGATCAGCGTCAAGGCGCGCTTTACGTTGTCCGGTATCTCGGCCAGGTCCTTCTCGTTATCCTTCGGGAAGAAAACCGTGGTGATGCCTGCACGCAAGGCCGCCAGCAGCTTCTCCTTCAGGCCGCCAATTGGCAGCACGCGGCCGCGCAGCGTGATCTCGCCCGTCATCGCCACGTCCCGCCTGATCGGGATGCCGGTCAGCACGGAGACGATCGAGGTTGCCATTGCCACGCCGGCGGACGGACCGTCCTTCGGAGTCGCCCCTTCCGGCACGTGCACGTGAATATCGCGTTTCTCGAACACAGTGGGCTTGATGCCGAAGCTGACCGACTTGCTGCGCACGTAGGACAGGGCGGCGGTCACGCTCTCCTGCATCACGTCGCCCAGCTTGCCGGTGTGCTGTATCTTGCCGCGGCCTGGCACCACGACGGATTCAATGGTCAGGATCTCGCCACCCACCTCGGTCCAGGCCAGGCCGGTAACCACGCCCACCATGTCCTCGCTCTCGGTCTCGCCGTAGCGGAAGCGGCGTATGCCGGCGTAGGTCTCCAGGTTCTTCACCGTGACCGCGACCTTCTTGGTCTTCTTGGTCACGATTTCCTTGACCGACTTGCGGGCCAGGTTGGCCAGCTCGCGCTCCAGGTTGCGCACACCGGCCTCACGCGTGTAGGTGCGTATCAGGTCGCGCAGCGCGTCGTCGGTGATCGACCACTCGTCGGGCTTCAGACCATGCGCCTCACCCTGCTTGGCAATCAGATGCCGCTTGGCGATCTGCAGCTTTTCGTCCTCGGTGTAGCCGGAAATGCGGATGATCTCCATGCGGTCCAGCAGCGGCTGGGGCATGTTCAGGCTGTTCGCCGTGGTGACGAACATCACGTCCGACAGGTCGTAATCCACCTCGAGGTAATGGTCGGCAAAGGTCGCATTCTGCTCGGGGTCCAGCACCTCCAGCAATGCGCTCGTGGGGTCGCCGCGCCAGTCCTGGCCCAGCTTCTCGATCTCGTCGAGAAGGAACAGCGGGTTGCTGGTCTTGGCCTTTTTCATGCCCTGGATCACCTTGCCGGGCATGGAGCCGATATAGGTGCGCCGGTGGCCGCGTATCTCTGCCTCGTCACGCACACCGCCTAGCGACATCCGCACGAAGCTGCGCCCGGTGGCGTTCGCGATCGACTTGCCGAGCGACGTTTTACCCACGCCGGGTGGGCCGACCAGGCACAGTATCGGACCGCGCACCTTCGGACTGCGCGCCTGGACTGCCAGGTACTCGAGGATACGCTCCTTGACCTTTTCCAGCCCGAAATGATCCGCGTCGAGCACGCCTTCGGCTTCAATCACGTCGTTGCGGACCTTGCTGCGCTTCTTCCACGGAATGCTCAGCATCCAGTCGAGGTAGTTGCGCACCACGGTTGCTTCCGCGCTCATCGGGCTCATCGTACGCAGCTTCTTCAGCTCCGCCATGCACTTCTCGCGCGCTTCCTTGGACAGCTTCGTCTTCTTGATCTTGTCCTCGAGCTCGGCCGTCTCGTCCTTGCCGTCTTCGCCTTCGCCCAGCTCCTTCTGGATCGCCTTGAGCTGCTCGTTGAGATAATACTCGCGCTGCGTCTTCTCCATCTGCCGCTTCACGCGGTTGCGAATGCGCTTTTCCACCTGCAGCACGCCGATCTCGGACTCCATGTGTCCGAACACGCGCTCCAGCCGCTCGCCGATGCGCGTGGTCTCCAGCAGCTCCTGCTTCTCGCTGATCTTCAGGTTCAGGTGGCTGGCGATGGTGTCAGCCAGCTTGGACGGCTCCTCGATCTGGTTGAGCGAGACCAGCACCTCAGGCGCGATCTTCTTGTTCAGCTTGATGTACTGCTCAAACTGCCCGACCACAGTGCGGCTGAGCGCCTCCAGCTCTTTGGCCTCGCTCTCCTGATCCGGCAAATCCTCTACGATTGCCTCGAAATAGGCCTCGGTTTCCTTAAATGCGGTCAGCTTGGCGCGGCGGCCGCCTTCGACCAGCACCTTCACGGTGCCGTCGGGCAGCTTCAAGAGTTGCAGGATCGTCGACACGGTGCCAACGCGGTAGATGTCGTCGGCGGACGGATCGTCCTGGGCGGCGTTCTTCTGTGCGACGAGCAATATCTGCTTGTCGTCCTTCATGACGGCTTCCAGCGCGCGGACGGACTTCTCGCGGCCCACGAACAGCGGCACGATCATGTGCGGGAAGACGACGATGTCGCGTAGTGGCAGAACAGCCATAGTGTCGCCGGTGGGCAAGGCGGGCTGGGGGGCGACGGGCTTCTTGGCGGGCATTTAAGTGGACCTCCTGAAAGGACAGTCTGGAGCGCGATTCGCCCATTAGTTTGGCACGACGAGGCTCCAAAGGAAGAAAGGCAAAGGGGCTCTGCCCCCTTTGATCCCCGCTGGGGCCTTGACCCCAGACCCCTGGGCTACGCCCCTTCAGAGCGGCGAAGCCGGGGGTCTGGGGACTGGTCCCCAACGGGGTCCAGGGGCAGAGCCCCTGGCCTTGCCCAAACATTGAGCGCCGGACTTGGGTTTACTACCCCGCGCCCTCCGCCCGCTTCTCCGAACGCTCCTTGGAATACGTTAAAAGCGGGTTAGCCCGCCCCTCCGCCACTTCACGGTTGATGACGACCTCGTCGACGTTATCCATCCCCGGCAGATCGAACATCGTGCCAAGCAAGATCGACTCCATAATCGACCGCAGTCCGCGCGCGCCGGTGCGGCGAGCGATGGCGCGGGTGGACACGGATTTTAGCGCGTCATCCGTGAAGCTGAGCTTAATACCCTCCATCTCGAACAGCCGCCCATACTGCTTCACCAGCGCGTTCTTCGGTTTGGTCAGGATCTCCATCAGCGCCGCCTCGTCCAGATCCTCGAGCGTCGCCACGACAGGCAAACGGCCGATGAACTCGGGTATCAGGCCGAAGCGCAGCAGGTCCTCGGGCTCCACGTCGCGCAGTATGGCGCCGGTGCGCCGCTCGTCAGGGTCACGCACCTCGGCACCGTAGCCGATGCCCGAGCCTTTGCCACGAGCACCGATAATTTTCTCGAGGCCGGCGAACGCGCCGCCGCAGATGAACAGGATGTTGGTTGTGTCCACCTGCAGGAATTCCTGCTGCGGATGTTTGCGCCCTCCCTGGGGTGGCACGGAAGCCACGGTGCCTTCCATGATCTTCAGCAGCGCCTGCTGCACGCCTTCACCACTCACGTCGCGCGTGATGCTCGGGTTGTCGGACTTGCGGCTGATCTTGTCGACCTCGTCGATGTAGACGATGCCGCGCTGCGCCCGCTCCACGTTGTAGTCGGCCGCCTGCAGCAGCTTGAGGATGATGTTCTCCACATCCTCGCCGACATAGCCGGCCTCCGTCAGCGTGGTGGCGTCCGCCATGGTGAACGGCACGTCCAGAATGCGCGCCAGGGTCTGTGCTAGCAGCGTCTTGCCGGAGCCGGTCGGCCCGACGAGCAGGATGTTGCTCTTGGCGATCTCGATGTCGTTGTTCTTCTGGGCGTGCGCCAACCGCTTGTAATGGTTGTGCACCGCCACGCTCAGCACCTTCTTGGCGTGGCTCTGGCCGATGACGTAGTCGTCCAGGACGCGGCAGATCTCGCGCGGCGTCGGCACGCCGTCGCGTGCCTTCACCAGATGCGTCTTATGCTCCTCGCGTATGATGTCCATGCACAGTTCGACGCATTCATCGCAGATGAACACGGTAGGGCCCGCGATGAGCTTGCGCACTTCGTGCTGGGACTTGCCGCAGAACGAGCAGTACAGGGTGTTCTTGGTGTCGCCCGACTTGCTCATGATACCTTGCTCATAGGGTCTCCCGCCCCAGGCTGACCGGGGGCCACAGTCTCAGGATACTACGCGCCACCTTTCTAAATCGACAAGGCAGCGCTTGTGGAGTGGGTCAGGATACGTGACGCCATGCCGGGCGGATGCGGAGCAATCCCTTTTCGAGAAAAGGACCAAAACCTTTACTTCCGCCGCTCGCCCCGCACTTGCCAACGCGGCTCTGGCAGACTCAGCCTCTGTGACAACGCAGCAACAGGCTTTCCTTCACACCTTGATCGCGTCGTCGATCAGCGCCTGCGGCCGGTTCTCGACCACGTGGTCCACCAGACCGAACACCCGGGCCTCCTCGGCGGACATGTAGCTGTCGCGCTCCAGCTTGGCCTCGATCGCCTCGATCGCCTGCCCGGTGTGGCGATGGTAGATCTCGTTCAACCGGTGCCGCAGATGAAGAATCTCGCGCGCCTGTATCTCGATGTCCGCCGCCTGGCCCTGCGCGCCGCCGCTCGGCTGGTGCACCATCACCCGGCTGTTCGGCAGGGCATAGCGCTTTTCCTTGGCACCGGCGCATAGCAGAAGCGAACCCATGGAGGCCGCCTGGCCGATGCACACCGTGCTGACCGGGCAACGAATATACTGCATGGTGTCGTAGATGGCCAGGCCGGCCGAGACCACGCCGCCAGGGCTGTTGATGTAGAAGAAGATGTCCTTGGCCGGGTTCTCGCTCTCCAGGAACAGCAGCTGGGCGCAAATGAGCGCGGACATCTGGTCGAACACCGGTCCGGTCAGGAAGATGATCCGCTCCTTCAGCAGGCGCGAATAGATGTCATAGGCCCGCTCCCCACGCGCCGTCTGCTCGACCACCATGGGAACGAGCGCCTGGCTGTAGATCTCGACGGGATCACTGTTCCGGAAAGACTCGGCCCTCATACGCACTCCTCATGAACGAAAATTTGTCTTGCAACAAAGAACACCGGCAAGCCCAAGCGCTATGACATGGGCCGTAAGACGGCCGCTTCCAGGTACATTGGCGACGCAAGCGCCCGGCTATGGGTCAGGCCGCCTCCCCGGAGCCGCCGCCGGACACGTGATCCGGTGTCTCGGATGGCTCCTGCCGCGCCTTGTCAAAGGGTTGCAGGGTGTCCTCGTCCGCCGTCTCTGGCGCGGGCGCCGCCTGCACATCGTCCTCGAAGCCCTGCGATACCCGCACCACCGCAGGCGCGTCGTCCGGCGAGGCATCCTCGTCGGCCAGCTCAGGCTGCTCCTCGGATCCCTCTGACGGCGGCTGGAACGTCACCTTCGGCGCACCAACCTCGCTTGCCGGCGGCAGGTTCAGCTCCTCGGGGCTGACGATGCGGTCTTCCACCGCCGCCATCTCCAGGATGTAGTCCACCACCTTGTCCTCGAATAGCGGCCCGCGCAGCTGCTCGATCGCCGCGGGCGTCTTGCGGAAGAACTCGATCACCTGCATTTCCTGGCCGGGATAGCGCGACGCCTCCTGGCGCAACGCCTGCGTCAGCTCGGCCTGGTTCACCTGCACGCCGGCCTTGGTGCCAATCTCGGAGAGCAGCAGCCCCAAACGCACGCGGCGGTCGGCGATGGCACGGTATTCCGCGCGAAGAGTGTCGGAATCCTTGCCGCGGTCCTCGTCGTCGATCTGCCCGGCGGCGGTGTCCTGCTCCACGCGCTGCCAGATCGCGCCGAACTCGGCGTCCACCAGGTTTTGCGGCGCCGGAAACACCGCCTGATCGGCCAGCACGTCGAGCAGCTCGCGCTTGATGCGCAGGCGGCTCATCTGGTCCAGCTCGCGCTGCATCTGGGCCGTCACCGTCTCACGCAGCTTTTCCAGCGACTCGAACCCGAGCTTGGTTGCCAGCGCATCGTCGATCGCAGTCTCGCCATACCGCCCCAGCCCCTTGGCGGTCATCTTGAACACGGCCGCACGCCCGGCCAGCGCTTCGGCGTGGTACTCGGCTGGGAACGTCACATCCACATCGCGCTCGTCGCCGGTCCTGATGCCGATCAACCCCTCGGAGAACCCCGGGATGAACCCTTCCCCGCCGATCTCCACCTTGGTGTCCTGCCCGGCCCCGCCCTCGAACGGTACGCCGTCCACGGAACCGGTGAAATCCACGGTGACCACGTCGCCCGTCTCGGCGCCGCGATCCTCCTCGATCGCCGTCAACTCGCGCTGCTGGGCCGCCAGCCGCTCCAATGTCTTGTCAACCACGTCGCCCGCCACCTCGGAGCGAA
This sequence comes from uncultured Acetobacteraceae bacterium, assembly GCA_964252625.1. Lineage (GTDB taxonomy): Bacteria > Pseudomonadota > Alphaproteobacteria > Acetobacterales > Acetobacteraceae > BOG-908. Next base: position 16,659 of record CAXUOA010000008.1, read on the forward strand.
GCCGGGTCAGCTTCAACGACGCCAGATCGGGCGGCGTGATCTCCGGCAGCAGCTCCATCTCCATGCTGAACGCCAGGTCGGAGACGGCGGCGGCCTTCATGTCCGGCTCGCCGATCAGCGCAATACGCGGCTGTCCCGCCGGCCGCAGCCCGCGCTCCTCGACGACCAGATCCGCCGCCGTGTTGAGCGATTCCTGCATCACCTCGGCGGTGATCGACGCACCGTAACGCTGCCGAACCAGGTTCACCGGAACCTTACCCGGCCGGAAGCCCGGCAGCCGCATCGTGCGGCTGGCCTCGGCCAGCTTGGCGCGGACGCGGCCCTCGATCTCGGCGCCCGGGACAACCACGGAGAAAGCGCGCTTCAATCCGTCGGAGAGCGTCTCGGTAACCTGCATCTTGGGTGTAATCCTAAAAACCAACGTGACGACTGGCGGAAGGCGGGAGCAAGACCGGCTGGTGCGGGCGGAGGGACTTGAACCCCCACGACTTACGCCACCAGAACCTAAATCTGGCGTGTCTACCAATTTCACCACGCCCGCCGGCCGCGAAGCGGAGGGGTTAGCGCAGGCGGCTGGGGGGTGCAAGATAAGGCCAGGGGCGTGGTGCGTGGCACGCTGCCGCGCGGCGCCCCTGGATTCCGCAGGGCTCAGCCGGCCCCGCACCCCGGGCTTCGCCTTCCGAAACAGGGTCAGCGACGACTGTCCCGGCGGGTCCAGCGCAGGACCGTGGCTTGCCTCGCTCAGCCCGCCCCGACCAGGCCCCGCGCAAACTCGCCTGGCACGAAGGGACGCAGGGCGGCGGCCTGCTCGCCAACCCCCACCGCATGGATCGGCAACCCGTATTCCTCGGCCAACGCCACGACGATACCGCCGCGGGCGCTGCCGTCCAGCTTGGTGACGATCAGGCCGGTGATGGCGATCATCTCCTTGAACACCTTCACCTGCTGTATGGCGTTCTGGCCGGTCGTGGCGTCCAGCACGAGCAGGATGGAATGCGGGGCTGTCTCGTCCTGCTTCTTGAGCACGCGTACGATCTTCTGCAGCTCCTCCATCAGTGCCGCCTTGTTGTGCAGCCGGCCCGCGGTGTCGATCAGCAGCACGTCCGCCTTTTCGGCACGGGCGCGGGTGAGCGCATCGAAAGCAAGGCCGGCGGCGTCCGAGTTCGGCGGCGCGGTGATGACGGGCGCGCCGGTACGTTCGCCCCAGATCTGGAGTTGCTCGACGGCGGCGGCGCGGAAGGTGTCGCCCGCAGCAAGCACAGGGCGGCGGCCCTCGTTCTTATAGTGCAAGGCAAGCTTGCCGATCGTCGTGGTCTTGCCCGTGCCGTTGACGCCGACCATCAGGACCACGTGCGGCCGGTGGTTGGGGTCGAGCGTCAACGGCTGGGCGACCGGGGCCAGAATGGCGGCGATCTCGTCGGCGAGGGCCACACGCACTTCGGCGTCGGTGATCTCCCGGCCGAACCGGCTGGAACGGAAACTGCGTATGATACGGCGCGCGACGGCCGGACCGAGGTCGGCCGAAACCAGCACGTCCTCGAGTTCTTCCAGCGCTTCGTCGTCCAGCTTGCGGCGGATGAAGCCGGCGCCCAGCCCTTCGGTCAGCTTCTGCGTGCTGCGCGAAAGCCCTTCCCTTAGGCGCGAGAGGAAGCCCGGCGCCACCCCTCAGGCCGCCCGTGCCAGCAGGGTGCCCGGTTCCGCCGCGACGAGACCGTCCGCGTCCGCCGACGCAATCAGCACACGGCGCAGGCTGGCATGCGCCCAGGCGCCGGGCAGCCGGATCGGGGCGAAATGCTCCGTGTGTCCGCGGGTGCCATCCGCGCCTGTCCGCTCGACCACGACCTGCGTATGTGACCCGACCAGGCTCGCATGGAACGCCTGGGCAGAGGCGGCGCCCGCGGCCCGGAGCAGCGCTGCACGGACGCGCCGTGCAGGGTGTGGCACCTGGGGCATGCGCACAGCCGGCGTGCCGGGCCGCTCGCTGTAAGGAAACACGTGCAGATACGGGATTGCCATGCGCCGCACGAAGCCGAGCGTCTCCTCGAACAACGCGTCCGTTTCGGTGGGAAAGCCCGCGATGACGTCCGCGCCGATCGCGATCCCCGGGCGCAATGCGCGGGCACGGGCGATGGTTCTTGCCGCATCTTCAGCAAGATGGCGCCGCTTCATGCGTTTCAGGATCAGGTCTGAGCCGGCCTGCAAAGAGAGATGGAGGTGTGGCATCAGGCGGGGCTCGCACCCGAGAAGCAGCCAGAGATCGTCATCGAGCGCCGCCCGGTCCAGCGAAGACAGCCGCAGGCGCGGCAGTTCCGGCACGGCGGCAAGCAGGCGCCGGATCATCTGGCCAAGGCTCGGACGCGAAGGTAGGTCGGCACCGTAGCTCGTGAGGTCGACGCCGGTCAGCACCACTTCCGCAATCCCGCCGTTCACGACCGCGCGTATCTGGTCCGTGATCGCGCCCATCGGCACGCTGCGGTTTGCGCCGCGGCCGAACGGGATGATGCAGAAGGTGCAGCGATGGTCGCAGCCTTGCTGCACGGCCACGAAAGCCCGCGCCTTGCCGCCGAAACCGGTGATCGGCGTGGCCGCGCGTGCGTCGTCCGCACCCTGGCGCCCGGGCCCGTGGCCAGCCCAGTTGGCCGCGTGCAGCTTCTCGTCGTTGCCCAGCACCCGCGTCACGCCGGGCAGCGCGGCCCAGCGCGCCGGATCGATCTGCGCGGCGCAGCCGGTCACCACGATCGGCCGGCCGGGTTGCGCACGATGCGCCCGTGCGATCGCCTGACGCGCGTCGCGCTCGGCCTGCAGCGTGACCGCGCAGGTGTTGACCACCAGCGTGTCCGGCAGATGCGCCGTATGCTGGCGTATCACCTCGCTCTCGTAGCTGTTCAAACGGCAGCCATAGGTCAGGATCGTGGCGGTCATGACGGGTAGGTAGCCAGATCGACGCTGCCGCGGAAGGCCACCGCCGTCGGACCTGTCATGAGCACGTGCCCGTCCGCCTCACGCCACGCGATGTGCAGCGTGCCGCCGTCCAGCACCAGCGCGGCGCGCCGTCCGGCCCGGCCCCGCCGGTGCGCGCCGACCAGTGCCGCGCAGGCACCGGAGCCGCAGGCGCGCGTGAGTCCGGCCCCGCGCTCCCACACGCGAAGCCGTATCCGGTCCGGCGCCTCGACCACCGCAAAGCCGATGTTGGCGCGGTCCGGAAACAGGGCGTGATGCTCGAGAGCGGGGCCCAGCACCGCCGGGTCGACTCCGTCCCAATCGGCGAGAAACAGCGTCGCGTGCGGGTTGCCCATCGATGCGGCGGCCGGATCGCCCGGCAAAGGCAGATGCAAAGTGTCCGCTTCCATGGCCAGCGGGATTTCGTGCCACGCGAGCCTCGGCGCACCCATGTCCACCTCGATGTCGCCGTTGCCGAGCCGTCTGGCCAGCAGAACCCCTGCCGGCGTCGCGATCGACGCGGACGGGCGGCCGGTTTCGGCACAGAACAGGCTCGCGACACAACGGGTGGCGTTGCCGCACGCGCCTGCGGCAGAACCGTCCGGATTGAAGATGCGCATGGTCAGGTCAGCCGGCGCGCTGGCCGCGTCCATGATGATGAGCTGATCCCAGCCGATGCCTGTCTGCCGGTCGGCCAGCGCACGCAAGGTCGCAGCGCTCGGCGCCAGGCATTCCTGCCGACCATCCAGTATGGCGAAGTCGTTTCCGGCACCATGCATTTTCACGAACGCGGTCGGCATGTGTCTCCTGCAAGCTGATCACGAGAGCTGGTGCAAATGCGGCGAGCGAGAGGTTCTTGGCCTGTCCGTCGAGAAGGACTGCTCGTCTGGCTTATACCAACGCCTTGAGAGTGAGCGTCGCGGCAGGAAGAAAGGCCTTCTTTTTCGAGAAAAAGAAGCAAAAAGCTTTTACTGGCGCTGTCGCCGGCAGCTGTAGCGGCCCGCCTCGGCGGTGTGCAGCCGACAGGGACAAAGCCTAGTCGCTCTTCTCAGGAGAGGACTGCCCGCGTCCGTTGGCAGGCGAAGCTGAAACTGTGCCGCCAAATTTAAAAAAAGGGAGCAAAAAACTTTTACTTCCAGCGCCTCTGCAGCAGCCGCGTGCCTCCGGATCGATCGAGGCACCCGAGCCTGCGCAGGAAGCAAAAGTTTTTTGCTTCTTTTTTTCAAAAAAGAAGGCCTTCCTTGCTTACGCAAACGTCAACCGCAGAGTGTGCTGCGCACGACGCCCTGGTCAGCCGAAATCTGGCGATGACGCCCACCCGGCCAGCAAGCCCGTCCGCGTCATGTTCCATAGAATAGGCGGGCTCCTGCAGGACCGATGCGGTGCGCGAGAGTTGCTACTTGCCGGCAGCTTTTACCGGAAGCGACGTGCCGCTGAAATCCTCCAGCACCACGCGCCACCGGTGGGCGAGGTTGGCCGGAACCCCGCTCCGCAAACTCGGGCTGTAATGGACGGCCAAGCTCTGCAACCAAACGACCGCGGCGGCAGAGAACGGGTCGGCGCCGCGTATGTCGGTCACCCGGCAGGACGGGCGCGCGTATCCGGCGTCGAGCAGGCAATCCAACGTCACCTGCCCGAACCGTGCCTCACCCGGGAGGCGCGCGGCAGGCCTGCCGGTACCGGCCGGAGGCAGGCGCGCAGAGTAGGCGCGCTCGGAGACGAATACCGACGGGGAAGCGGCGGGGGCAGATACTGGCGATGCCGGCGGCAGCGCCAATCCCAGGGCTGCCTTTGCCCTATGCAGGTTCGCATCGAGATCGGCGGTGGCGGCGCGCATTGCGGTACCGACGCCGTTGCGTGCCCGCCCGGCCGCATAACCCACGGCCAGGGACACCGATATGGCCGCCGCCAGAACGGTCAGGCGCAGCAGCGGCAGGATGAATGTCTGTCCCGAAGCCGAATTGCGTGGTGCTCGCAGGGAGCCGGCGCATTCCGGGCAGACGAAGGGTTGGCTCAGCGGCACCTTGAGCAGGATACGCTGCATGCCGATCGAGCAGTAATCCAGGTTGCTGCACCGGCCTGGCGTTGCTTCCCGGTCTGCCTGCCGCCGCGGCTCCTGGCCGGCGGCGGACTGCTTGTCGAAACGCATGGCAATGTCTGAAAAATAGTTACTCACCACGACATACTACATCATTTTGCGTCGCCCCGTCTCTATGCGTAACAAATTTATGCCAGGTGCGTTACGCTGGCCACGCCCTTCGGCCGGCGAAGCGCACGGCAGGCGCTTGCACCGTCCGTGGCGTGTCGCTAAAACACCGGGTCTGTTCGCGCGTCCGGGCCTGTATGGGCATGCCCGGCCGCGAAGCTCGTGTACGGCGCCCATCCGCGGCAGCCTATCGGCACGGGGTCTATCTGTAAGGAGTTCCCGAAATGCCCAAGATGAAGACGAAGTCTTCCGTGAAGAAGCGCTTCAAGATCACCGCCACCGGCAAGGTGCTGGCCGGCCCCGGCAAGAAGCGGCACAACCTGTCCGCCCGCCCGCAGAAGGCCATCCGCAGCAACCGCGGCAGCCAGACCCTCACCCACGCGGACGGCATCACCGTCAAGCAGTGGGCCCCCTACGGTCTGCGGTAAGGAGCGCTTAGATGGCACGCGTCAAACGGGGCGTCACCGCCCATGCCCGGCACAAGAAGGTCCTCAAGCAGAGCAAGGGCTTCTTCGGCCGGTCCTCGACCAACTACCGCATCGCGCTGGAGCGGCTCGAGAAGAGCCTGCAATACGCCTACCGCGACCGCCGGGTGAAGAAGCGCGAGTTCCGTGCGCTTTGGATACAGCGCATCAACGCCGCGGTGCGCGAGCATGGCATCACCTACAGCCGCTTCATCCACGGCCTGAACCAGACCGGCATCGAGATGGACCGCAAGGTGCTGGCGGCCATCGCGTTCGACGATCCCGCGGCGTTTGCGGAGATCGTGCGCGCCGTGCAGGCGACCATGGACGCGGCGGCCGAGCCGGCGGCAGCGGAGTAAGAAAGCAGTCCTTTTTTGAAAAAAGGGACCAAAAAACTTTTGCTCCCTGTCGGCGGCTGGTGAAACAGCGCGCGACAGCGGCGTAAAAGTCTTTTGCTTCTTTTCTTCAGAAAAGAAGGCGTTTCTTCCTTTCCTAAAGGTGCCAGCAATGCCGGACGACCTAGACGAGCTGCGCGCAGCCACCAACGCGTCGTTATCGCAGGTCGCCGACCTGCGCGCCTGGGACGCCATACGCGTCGGCACGCTCGGCAAGTCCGGCACGCTGACCACGCTGCTCAAGGCGCTGGGCAAGACCGCGCCCGACCTGCGCCGGGAGCGCGGCGCCGCGCTCAACCGACTGAAAGACGAGCTCGCCGCCGCAATCGAGGCGCGCCACGTGGCGCTCGAGGCCGGGGCGCTCTCCGCCAGGCTGGCCGGCGAGCGCATCGACATCACCCTGCCGCCCAGGCAGGAGCCGCCAGGCAGCATACACCCGATCAGCCGTACGCTGGAGGAGATCACCGCGATCTTCGCCGCCATGGGCTTCGCTGTGGCGGAAGGCCCGGACATCGAGACGGACTGGCACAACTTCTCCGCGCTGAACATCCCCGGCCACCATCCGGCGCGTGACGACCACGACACCTTCTACCTGCCGGGCGTGCCCGGCCCAGCCAGCAACGGCCCGCCGCGCGTGTTGCGCACGCACACCAGTCCCGTCCAGGTACGCACCATGCTGGACCAGCCGCCGCCGATACGCGTCATCGTGCCGGGCCGCACGTTCCGCGCAGACCACGACGCGACGCATTCCCCAATGTTTCACCAGTGCGAAGGCCTGGTGATCGACCGTGACATCACGCTGGGCCACCTGAAAGGCTGCCTGACCGATTTCCTGCGTGCGTTCTTCGGCATCGCCGCCCTGCCCGTGCGCTTCCGCGCCAGCTACTTCCCGTTCACCGAACCGAGCATGGAGGTCGACATCGGCTGGAGCCGGCGCACCGGCGAGATCGGCGGTGGCACGGACTGGCTGGAAATACTCGGCAGCGGCATGGTGCACCCGCGAGTGCTGGCCAATTGCGGCATCGATCCGCGCCAGTGGCAGGGCTTCGCCTTCGGCATGGGCATGGAGCGCATCACCATGCTCAAGCACGGCATGCCGGATCTGCGCCCGTTCTACGAAAGTGACCTGCGCTGGCTGCGTCATTACGCCACCAGCCCGCACAGCCCGGCCAGCCTGCATGAGGGGCTCGCGGGATGAAATTCACGCTCTCCTGGCTGCGCAGCCATCTCGACACGCAGGCCTCGCTCGACGCGATCACCACCACCCTCTCCAGCATCGGCCTGGAAGTCGAAGCCGTGCAGGACCGCGCCGCGGCCCTCGCACCTTTCCGCACCGCGCGCATCATCGAGGCCGTGCAGCATCCCGATGCCGACCGCCTGCGCGTCTGCCGTGTCGATGCCGGCACCGGTGCGGAAATCGGCGTCGTATGCGGCGCCCCGAACGCCCGCCGCGGCCTGCATGTGGTCTTCGCGCCACCCGGCGCCGTCATTCCCGGCTCCGGCGTCACGCTGAAAGTGGGCAGGATACGCGGTGTGGAATCGGCGGGCATGCTGGTCAGCGCCCGCGAGATGGCGCTCGGCGACGAGCATGCCGGCATCCTGGAACTGCCGGACGGCAGCCCGGTGGGCGAGCCCTACGCCGCCTGGGCAGGGCTGGACGACCCGGTGATCGAGATCGGCGTGACCCCCAACCGCGGCGACGCGCTCGGCATACGCGGCGTGGCGCGTGACCTGGCCGCCGCTGGCCTCGGCACGCTGAAACCCTGGTCCGCCCCGCTTGTGCCGAGCGCCTTCGACACCAAACTGCGCTGGGCGATCGACTGGCCGCAAGCCTGTCCCTGGGTCCTCGGCCGCAGCATACGCAACGTTCGCAACGGCCCCAGCCCGGACTGGCTGAAACAGCGCCTGTCGGCAATCGGCCTGCGTCCGATCAGCGCCCTCGTCGACGTCACCAATTTCTTCACCTACGACCTCGGCCGCCCGCTGCACGTCTTCGACGCGGACCGCCTTGCCGGCCCCACGCTCACGCTGCGCCGGGGTGCGGCGGAGAGGTTCCGCGCCCTGAACGGACGCGACGTCACCGCCGGCCCGGAAGACCTCGTCATCGCCGACGGCAGTGGCGCCATCTCGCTCGCCGGCATCGTCGGCGGCGAGGCTACCGGCAGCACGGACGCCACCACGCACGTGTTCCTGGAATGCGCGCTGTTCGACCCGGTGGTGATCGCACGCGCCGGACGGCGCCACCAGATCAGCACCGACGCCCGCCAGCGCTTCGAGCGCGGCATCGACCCTGCTTTGCTGCCGGACGCGGTCGAAGCGGCCACCGCGCTGATCCTGCAACTCTGCGGCGGCGAGCCGGGCACGATCGTCTCGTCCGGCGTCGAGCCTGCCTGGCGCCGCCAGGCCAGCCTGCGGTTCGAGCGCATCTCCGGCCTGGGCGGTCTCGTTCTCCCGCCGGACGACGCAGCGGACATCTTGGCCAGGCTGGGGTTCGCCACTGTCACGCGGGACGCCGAACGGATCGTGGTCGACGTGCCATCCTGGCGCAACGACATCGCAGGCGCCGCCGCGCTGGACCAGCCCGCCACGCTGGATCCCGCGCGCGCGCGCGACGCCGCCGAGGGGGCCGGTCTTATCGAACCGGAATGCGACCTGCTCGAGGAGGTCCTGCGCATTGCCGGACTGGACACCATACCGTCCGTCCCGCTGCCGCGTGCCGCCATCGTGCCGCCACCTGCGCTCAGCCTCCGCCAGTCCCGCACGGCGATGGCCCGCCGCCTGCTGTCGGCGCGCGGGCTGGCCGAATGTGTCACCTACAGCTTCGTGGCCGGCCAGGACGCCGCCCGGTTCGCACCCCTGGCCGACAGCCTTACGCTGAAGAACCCGATCGCCGCCGATCTGGACCAGATGCGCCCGACGCCGCTGGTCAACCTGGCCCTGGCGGCTGCCCGCAACGCCGCGCGCGGCGCCGAGCGTGTGGACGTGTTCGAGATCGGCCCGGGCTACACGCAGGAGGGCCAGACACTGACCGCCGCGGCCCTTCGCGCCGGCGCCGCACCGCGCCACTGGCAAAATGCCGCCGAACCGCCAGGCGTGATGTCGGCCAAGGCCGACGCGTGGGCGCTCCTCGCGGCCTGTGGCGTCCCGATGGACGCCCTCAGCATCACGCGGGACGCCCCGTCCTACTACCATCCTGGCCGGTCGGGCACCGTGCGCCAGGGCCCCAGGATCGTGCTGGCGCATTTCGGCGAGGTGCATCCGAGCCTTGCCGGCGCGATGTCGATCGCCTCGCCTGCCGCCGCCTGCGAGGTCTTCCTGGACGCGGTGGCCGATCCGAAGCGCCGGCGCCGGAACGCGGTCACGCTGCCTTCCCTCCAGCCTGTCGCGCGCGACTTCGCATTCCTGGTGCCTGTCGAAACCGCCGCGGAAGCCGTGCTCCGGGCCGTGCGGGCGGCGGATCGTGTGCTGATCGCCAGCGCCAGGTTGTTCGACGTGTTCGAGGGTCCGGCGTTGCCGCCGGGTCACAAATCCCTCGGCGTGGAGGTTGTCTTTCAGCCGGCCGAGCGTACCATGTCGGACGAGGATATCGATTCCGCATCGAAGAACGTGATACAGGCCGTTGTTAAAGCAACCGGCGCCCAGCTTCGTTAGGTCCAATACGACATGAGCATGACAGGGCCGTTCGCCGACCCCTTTGGCGGCCCGGAGCCGTCCGGCGGGTCGGCCGTGGCACAGCTGGCCGGTGGGCTGGCACACGACCTGAACAACGTGCTGACCGCGATCACCGGCAACCTGGCTTTGGCCGAACGCCACGCCGCGGGCAATGCCAAGCTGATCCGGCTGCTCAACAACATGCGCCTGGCCACCGAGCGTGGCGCAAGGCTAACCAACGAGCTGCTGGCACTCGCGCCGGGATCGAGCGTGGAAGGCGTCTTCGCCAGCGAGATGAGCGAGGACGCGCCCGGCCAGACCAGGCGCATATTGCTGGTGGAAGACGATCCGCTGGTGGCCGAGGTCGCGCTGGCGGCGTTCGAAGACATGGGCCACCTCGTCGACCACAGCGAGAACGCGGCCGCTGCCTTGGAACAGCTGCGCGGCACTGCCTTCGACCTGGTGTTCTCCGACATCGTCATGCCTGGCGGCATGAGCGGCATAGAGCTCGCGGAAGTCATCGCCGAGACCTACCCGAGGCTGCCGATCCTGCTCGCCACCGGCTACAGCAGCGCCGCCCTGGCGCAGGGCGCGCTGCGCTTCCCCGTGCTGGCCAAGCCCTACGGCATCGACGAACTGTCACGCCGTATCACGCAGATGCTGGGCTGACTCCAACAGCGAACCGGGTCGTGGGAAGGCGCAGACGGTCTTAGCCTGCGGTAAATAACAGCGCTTTGCGGTCTAGCCTCTCCCCACATCCCCCGTTTGCGCCTAACTAGCTCCATGACCGACACCCCGCTCAGCCTGATACGCAACTTCAGCATCATCGCGCACATCGACCACGGTAAATCCACGCTCGCCGACCGCCTGATCCAGGCCTGCGGCGGCCTGACCGACCGCGAGATGACCGAGCAGGTGCTCGACAACATGGAGCTCGAAAAGGAGCGCGGCATCACCATAAAGGCGCAGACCGTGCGCCTGGCCTACAAGGCCAAGGATGGACTCACCTACGAGCTCAACCTGATGGACACGCCGGGCCACGTGGACTTCGCCTACGAGGTGAGCCGCAGCCTGGCCGCCTGCGAGGGCAGCCTGCTGGTGGTCGACGCCAGCCAGGGCGTCGAGGCGCAGACGCTGGCCAACGTATACCAAGCGATCGACGCCCATCACGAGATCGTCCCGGTGCTCAACAAGATCGATCTTCCGGCGGCCGAGCCGGACAAGGTTCGCCAGCAGATCGAGGACGTGATCGGGCTGGACGCGTCCGACGCGGTGATGATCAGCGCCAAGACGGGCCTCAACATAGAGGGCGTGCTGGAGGCGCTGGTGACGCGCCTGCCGCCGCCCACCGGCGACGCGGACGCGCCGCTGAAGGCACTGCTGGTGGACAGCTGGTACGACCAGTATCTCGGCGTGGTGATCCTGGTGCGGGTGCGCGACGGCCGCCTGAAGCGCGGCCAGAAGATACGCATGATGGCCAACGGCCATGCCTACGTGGTGGAGCAGTGCGGTGTCTTCACGCCGAAGATGGTGGCCACCGGCGATCTCGGCCCAGGCGAGATGGGCTACATCACGGCTGCCATGAAGACCGTCGCCGATTGCAACGTCGGTGACACCATCACGGACGATCGCGCACCTGCCGCCGAGGCCCTGGCCGGCTTCAAGCCAAGCATCCCCGTCGTGTGGTGCGGCCTGTATCCTGTCGACGCCGACGATTTCGAGAAACTTCGGGAGTCGCTCGGCAAGCTGCGGTTGAACGACGCGAGCTTCCATTACGAGGCGGAGACTTCCGCGGCGCTCGGTTTTGGCTACCGGTGCGGCTTTCTGGGGTTGCTGCATCTGGAGATCATCCAGGAACGCCTCTCGCGCGAGTTCGACCTGGACCTGATCGCGACGGCGCCGTCCGTGGTCTACAAGCTCTACCGTAACAGCGGCGACGTGATGGATCTGCACAATCCTGCCGACATGCCAGATCCCACCTACATCGCCCGCATAGAGGAGCCGTGGATACGCGCCACCATCATGGTGCCGGATGACTACCTGGGCAACGTGCTCACTTTGTGCAACGAGCGGCGCGGCCGGCAGGTGGATCTCACTTACGTGGGAAACCGTGCGATGGCCGTCTACCAGCTGCCGCTGAACGAAGTGGTGTTCGACTTCTACGACCGGCTGAAAAGCATCAGCCGCGGTTACGCGAGCTTCGACTATGCAATGGACAGCTACGAGGAGAGCGACCTGGTGCGGATCTCCATACTCGTCAACAACGATCCCGTAGACGCGCTCAGTTTCATCGCGCATCGCTCGGTGGCGGAGACACGCGGCCGCTCGATCTGCGCCAAGCTCAAGGATCTGATCCCACGCCAGCTCTTCAAGATTGCCATACAGGCCAGCATAGGCAGCCGCATCATCGCGCGCGAAACGCTGGGCGCCCTGAGCAAGGACGTGACTGCCAAATGCTACGGCGGCGACATCAGCCGCAAGCGCAAGCTGCTGGA